>JAFVCL010000049.1 GCA_017479285.1 Lachnospiraceae bacterium | reverse complement strand
TGATCGGCGCTCGGGTCGCTCCTCAGCGTTGCCCTATCCTCCGTCCGAGCAGGGAGAGTATAACACACTTTGTACAGTTTTAACCCTAACTAAATCAAAAATGTCCTTGACAAGGGGAGCACTTTACTCTCCCGAAACGCGTTCTCAACCGCATAACCTGCCTTAATGGCGATCGAAACCGAGAGTATACACTCCTTAAACTGTCTTTCGAGCTTATCTTTATTACTCTTTATCCTCTTTATCTTTAGCTTTTTATAGAAGAAAACTCCCACAGGAATCATCGGGATCATCGCAATCCAGCTTCTGTAAAAGAAATATGACAGCAGTGCCATAACCCCCAGGCATTCCAAAACGGTCAACACCATCTCACCTTTTTTCCAGTTCGGATAGTGATAATCCCGCGCTCCTGAGTTTTCCGGTGTTTTCCAGTTTTCCTTTTCTTTCAAGCTTTCCGAGAACTTTTCCTTCAAGCGTTGTCCCCGACTCTTCAAATCTGTATAATTCCCGCGTAATGATATCCCCGTTTTCATACCCCGTTACCTCTGATATTTCCAGCACCTTCCTCGACTTGTCCCTAAGCCTGCCGAGGTGTACTATAATGTCAAGTCCCGCCGCTATCTGCTGTTTTACCGCCGCAAGGGGAAGATCTGCCCCCATAAGCACCATATTCTCAAGGCGCGACAGCATATCCCTCGCGCTGTTGGCATGACCTGTTGACATACTCCCGTCGTGTCCTGTATTCAGACTCTGGATCATATCCCATGCCTCCGCGCCCCTGACCTCGCCGACCACTATCCTGTCCGGTCTCATTCTCAAGGATGATCTTATAAGATCCCTTACTGTGATCTCCACACACCCCTCCGAATTGCTGTTTCTGGTCTCTAACCTTACAAGATTTGCAATTCCCTGCAGTTGGAGTTCCGCGCTGTCCTCGATGGTTATGACACGCTCGTCATATAAAATAAATCCGGATAATACATTAAGAAAAGTAGTTTTCCCGCTGCCGGTTCCTCCGCTGATAAAAATGTTATATTTAGCCCTCACTAATGTCTTAAGGAAGCCTGCTGCCTCTGCGCTTATTGAGCCTCCTGCTATAAGCCCGTCCATCGTTATGGGCTTATCCGGGAATCTCCTTATCGTCACGATAGGACCGTTAAGCGCTATCGGATCCATCACAACATTAACCCTGGCTCCGTTCTCAAGTCTCGCATCGACGATAGGTGACGCTTCATTGACGACTCTGTTGCACCCTGCCACTATCTGCTGTATGACATCCCGAAGCTTCTCCTCGCTCTCAAAGTGCTCGGGGATCTCGCGAAGTTTTCCCTTCTGCTCAACAAATATATGATCGATCCCGTTTATCATGATTTCCGTGACCGTCGGATCATCTACGAAACTCTGTAAAATATCCAGTCTTCGGATGGAGTCGAATATCTCCTTATGGAGAATCCTCCGTTTTCCTATGCTCAGCATCGAGGTTTCGGGGCTCTCCATTATTACCTCATCGACTACCCCTGCCACTTCCTCGTCAGTGAAATCTCTCCGAAAGTCGATCCTCTCACGGGTTTTTTCCTTTAGAGTTTTTCGAAGCTGTATATAATCCATTACCTGATTCCCGTCTCCTCCATCTTCTGCCTTACAAAATCCGCTATATCTCCCCTATTGAACTGATCCGGTGAAACCGGGAAATTACGGAACTTCGGAAATACAAATCTCTCGGTTTTTTCAAGAATATCCCCGTATTCATACGCAGAAAGCATATTCTCGTACTGCATCATTTTTACCTTTGCGAAGGTATCATCCTTCATCAGCGTATAAACCCTGTTACAGATCCTTAATATCTCCGGAAGACCCTGAAGGCAATCCGTAAGATCGAGTATCACATAATCGAACAATCCCGAATCGTCTATTTTTTTCAGAAGGCCCAGCCACTCACTCTCCGTTACCGACAAAAGATTCTGACCGTAGCGCATCGGCGGTACAAAAACCATCTCGTTTATCTGTTTAAGCATCGTCTGGAGATGAAGTCTGAATTTATCGGTATCGACATTCATAAAATAAACAAGATCAGCCAGGTCTCTGTCCCCGTCTCCCGCAAGTATCTCCACCACTCCACTGTAATGCTCAAAATTCAGATAGAGCGTTCTGCACTTTTCGGACAGCAGCTCACTAAGTGTCAGAGCAAATGTTGTCTGAAGGCTTCTTTTTACCGGGGAGTAAACTCCTATGAATCTTGTCCTGCCGGTTGCAGACAGCTTGCCTCCGCGCTCTCCCGCAACCTCGAGATAAGATTGTATCAGCATCTGGAGCACAGTCTCTGCCGCCTGGTATTTATCGATGGATTCAACACTATCCTCCGGCAGATAACCGGATTCATTAAGTACCACCAGCCTTGACGGGGCAAGTCCCTTTACCCGTTCTGTCATGGCCGACTCCGCCACAACAAGCATAGCTATCTGTTTCCCCTGCTCTGCTTTCAAAAGCTCGCTCTCCCCGGTGTACGAATGCACCTTCCATGGAAGCCCTCTGTAATTTTTCAGGTAATCCGACATCAAAAGCGTATATTCCTCCTCGTTGTCGAATAAAACAAATAATGGTTCCGTTTCTGACATTCCTTTCAATAGACACCTCCCCAATGCAATAAAGCCGAGATAAGGATCGGTCCGCTGATCGCAACCGAGCAGTTAAGCTTTTCCTCACGATCTGTAATATACTGTCCTACTTTTCCGAGCCTCGCCCCTGTACGGATGCATTTAACAGCCTCTCCTGTATAGCGGAGCAGATACCTTAATCTCTCCGTCAATATATGGTTTTTCAGCATTTTTATCAGTGCCGCCACCGCCGAGATCAGCATTGCAAAAAACAAAAAGTACAAAACCTCCCTTCCCCGAAAAAATCCGCTGCTTATACCCAAAAGCTTTACATCTCCCCCTCCGATCATTCCGAGTTTAAAGAACCCGTAAAAAAACAGCATCACAGACAGCAATATGGTCCCATATTTAAAAACTCCCAACCAGGAATAAGACCAGTAATTGTAAAGGATTCCTGCGCCAAACAGCACACCCTGTAAATAATTCGGAATACGACGGAAGGTTAAATCCCACAACGACGCGATTCCCAAAAAAGGACATAAAATGACCATATTCCTCCCTTCTGTATATCTATAATTTCATTCATAAACTGTGGTTTTATCACAAATGTGATTCCGGAAGCGATCACCTTCCGCTTTAGAAAAATACAGACAGATCCTTTTTGAACCGCGTAATCCGCAACTGCCTGTTTGAATTGTAACGCTGATTATAAACACGATTTTTTTAAAATGCAACTGCTTATTACAAAAAAAATTATTTTTGTAAAAAATGACGGTCTCAATAAAAAAATATAAAACAAAAAAAGCTGCAGCTCCCTAAATTCAAGGATTTGCAGCCTTTGTAAAATTGCATAACCGGTATGTTTTTCAGTACGGTTTCATCTTATTTTATGCGGTTTTATATATATGTGTTTTTATATATGTTACCCTTTTTGCGCCGTACGGCAACTAAATAACATTTATACAAGATAACCTCTGTTGGCGTTTGTACTTAAATTTTCGATCAGCTCCTCCCGGCCGTATGTAAGCCCCGCATATACGGTCTGGGAATTCCCCATCACGGGACCGTTCTTGTTTTCACCGGAAATCTGATCATAGGCATCCCTTAAAGGCTTCAGAACTTTTACGACCTCGTCTAGAATTCCCGGGTCTTTCTTTGCCTCGGAGACTGCGATCCTGCGAAGGCAGAAATTGTAAAGGCTTCTTAACTCCTTCGCCGGGGAATACTCGTAATGCAGGCTTTCTATAAGCTCCGCAATACAACCCTGAATACACCCTATAGCCTTATGAAATCCCTCTTCGTCCGCAGTATCCGAAGAAAAAGCCCTTTTTGCCTCATCAATATAATCCAGCGCGATATCAGAGATTATAACCACCATCTCGGTGGAATTTGCCTGTGCTACACGCCTTGTATATTCTTTCTTTTTTTCACTGTCCATGTATTATCCTAACCTTTGGTTATATACTTGCGCGGTAACTCTTATCTGCTCCGCTCACAGGAAAATCAAGGTATCACTTCTTACCGCTGCAAAAGCTGAAGAACCATCGAAGGTCTCTCGTTCGCCTGGGCAAGTACGCTGGTACCGGCCTGCACGATCACATTCTGGGTGCTGTACTGGGTCATCTCCTCGGCCATATCAACATCCATTATTCTTGAATATGCGCTTGTCATATTTTCCTCAACCACACCAAGATTGTCGATGGTTGACTCAAGACGATTCTGATATGCTCCAAGCTTGCCTCTTACGCTGCTGACAAACTGGGTCGCACCTTTAAGCCTCTCCAGTGCGTCCTCAGCTCTTCCCTGACTAATAACACTAAGTTTATCTATCCCGAGGTTTCCAAGGGATATGGCAGGTATTTCAACCGGTATGACGATGCCCTCATTAGATCCTGTCTGGAGTCTCATAGGTCCGATATCCGTACAGGTTATGCTTACGGAACTTGCAGTCCCGCTGTGGGCGCTATATCCTTCACTGTAATAACTGTAAAACATCAGATCGGGGTTGATCTCCAATGTCATCTCGAAACCGGATTGATGACTTAATGTGACATAGTTGTCATTCATAGTAATATTATAATCATCCATGGAAGTTCCGGGGAACATTCCACCCAGTGAAAGGCCTGTGATCTCAGTGTTTCCTCTCTCATAATCCACTGACCAGGAAATACTGTCTATATAATACTGCCCCGGATATACCTCTGAATTGAAGGTACTGACGCGCACATCCGGAGTGTTTCCTCCGTTACCGCTGGCAAACGCTTTAAAATCATAGCTTCCGTCAAGGAGATTCTGCCCGTTGAACTGGGTATTTTTCGAGATATTGGAGATTTCCTTTTTCAGCTCATCTATCTCTGCCTGAATGACTCTCCTGTCCTCGTCGGTGTTTGTGCCATTGGCGGCCTGAGTGGCAAGCTCGGTCATTCTGTGCAGCATATCATGCACCTCTGAAAGGGCTCCGTCCGCTGTTTCAATAACGGAAACTCCGTCATTGGAATTCTGCTTTGCGACACCTGTTCCCACAAGCTGACCGTTCATTCTCTTTGCCATGGCCATTCCGGCGGGGTTATCCTTTGCATTATTGATCTTTAATCCGGAGGATAATCTCTGAATGGATTTAGAAAGCGCATTATTGCTGTTAGAAAGCGTATTATTTGCAAGCATTGCGGATACGTTGTAGTTAATTCTCATACATGCTCCTTTCAATTGGGGGTATCTAAGGGCTTCTCCGGGTGCAGAATGATCACACCTCGCCCACAGTCTGCAGGAACAGCTTCGTAACCTGCAGCAATACCCTTCTCTCAGATCCGTCTGAATTATCTGCCTTCGCATCCTTGCTTTGGCTATTTCTCTTTGTATTGGAAACTCTGTTTACATTACGGTTATCCCTGTTTAAAACCGGTATATCGCTGACCTGAATATCGTCAAAGTTACTGTCTTTTCTAAGAGTTTCAACAAATATATCGGCTGCGTCCGTAATTTTCTTAAGTGTCTTTTCTCCGTTTTGTGCTATATAGCCCTCGAGTCTTCCGGATGATAATTCAAAATAGGCCTCGAGTTCTTCTCCATCCAAAGCCAGCTTTATATCTGCCGTTGACTCTCCGGCACTGCCTCGGAAGCTGATATGAACCTTTGATACCTCACCCCTTATCAAGGCGGGGATCACATAATCCTTGTCCTCAAGAAAATCTCCCTTTCGCATTATCTCCGCGGAGAGACCAAGCTGACGGTGGATGAGTGACATCGCCCGCACATCAATGTAGCTGTCTGCGCTTAATGTCATCTCCTCCGCGAGGGACTCCATACTTTCCAAACCGCTCTCAAACGAATCCTCAAAATCGTCCGAATCCAGCTTTTCCCTAAGATTTTCCGCCAGCTCTCTTACCCGCTTACTGCTCTTTTCATACTTTGAAAGCTCCCTGTACAGATCCGTCTCGTTTCCCAGCAGCGTCTCCATAGCAATCAGATTTTCGGCGCTTCCGGGGATGCTTATGTTTTTAAGAAGCTGCGCCGCCTCTCTGCTGACATTTGCTGCCTGCCTCATATTTTCCGCATCATCCGCATATTTTTGCTCACGAAATGCCGCGCTTATCTGTTCCGTGATATCCGTTCCGATCTTTATAATATCCGCCGCAGCTCCAAAATCCTCACCCACCCTTACATCTACTCCGTGCAGTCTTCTGGTTCTTGCCGCGGACAAAAGATTCTTAAATGCAAGCTCTGCCTGCTGCCCGACTACCGCCCCGACAGCGGCACTGTCAGACTTTTCTATCTGGTGGATAAGCCTGTAGATCCCGATATAGGATTCCCTCTCCTCCGGCGTTATATTATCCTGCATTTCAAGGCCATAGAGAAACTCGCTGTAGCTCTTTGATACGGTCTCATAACCGCCGGTCTGCTGTGCGTCAAAATATGCACTCAGCTCCGCAAAGCTTGTCTCAAGAGGATTTATTCCGTCCCTTATCATTCCAAGAACCGACGCCGGTGTCATCTTTTCTATCAATGAGCGCACCTGTATGTCCGCAGTGGACACTTTCTCCACATTTTCGGGAGTGAGCTCCATATTATTGTATCCAAGGATCCTTATTGCCCTCAGATTATCTTCGGTCGCCTCGATCCCAAGCCCGTCGGCGAGGGAGGAAACATTCGCAAATGCCTTGCGGATACTGTCTCCCAGGTCTGCTCTCGGGGCGGTCATCAAAGCCTCATAGCTCTCCCCGGCTCTCTCGTAAGTGTCCTTTAAGCGGACACCTTCAAGATGAAACTCACCAAATGCAACATCTCCGGCTGTCCTTACTGTGAACATTCCGAGATTAGCCGCCGGAGTTTCACGGATATCACTTACCGCCTTATCTACCTCGTTCATAAGGCGATAACTGCCGACTGCTTCTCCCTCCGCATCCTCATCAGGGAAATATCTTGCAGCTACCTGTTTTTCAGCTTCCTTAAGTGCCGAAATAAAATCCTCGATTGGTGCCGTGTCAATGGAAAAATCACTCTCCAAAAGCCTTATATTTACTTCCGCAGTCATCGAAAGTCTTATCTCCTCGAGCTTTACCCTCGATCCAATGGCATTTAACGCTTCCTCCGACGAATAGTAGCTTTCAAGTCTTATTGCCTTCTGTATAACAGTTTCAGACCGGTAAGCATCGCCCTCCCGTCCAGCACCCACCGCTTTAGAGCGGCCGGTTAAATCCTCTCCTATGCCGGCATATATCATATTCCCGCTTTGTACAAGATCTGCGTTTAAAGGCTTTCTACCCTCCGCTATCGCTTTTGCGACTGCCTCGGCAAACCGATGCGCGGTTACGGGATATTCAATGGTATCTATTTCCTCCAGCTTCCTTAGATTTTCCTCATTTACAGGAAGTTCTCTGTCAAGAAGCCACTGCGCTTTATTTAAGCCCTCCTCCGATGCGGAGCCCCCTTCATACCCTGCTCTTTCAAGGATACCCCCAACCTGTGCAAGAAGCTTCTCATTTACGGGGTCCTTAAGATCCACAGATTCCTCCGAAATATCGTTCCCCGAGATATTCCCGCTGCTTCTGGCAAGGTACAATCCCCAGATATCCGTCTCCAGCTCATTTTCGATCAGATACGCCTTCTCCGGATCTGTTGGAATCTCGAGAGCCTCCGCAAGCTCCCATGCCTTTGACACATCTGTCAGATTTTCTTCCGTAAGCGGAATATCCGCTTTGTCAAAGGATCCGGCAATCTCCCTTGCAAGAGTCTCGCTTCCGAGAGCCTCCGCAAGCACATCTCCGTCAAGGCTGTCATTATATCCCGTGATAACCTCGCCGCCCTTTGCGACTTCCGCCTTTATCCTGTCCTGAATCGTAACGACTTCGTCCGGGTCCATGGTATAATAGTCGAACCCTTCCTCCTGAGCTTTGGCATAGTCCTTTGCGGACATTGTATTGGACAAAACTGTC
>JAFVCL010000006.1 GCA_017479285.1 Lachnospiraceae bacterium | reverse complement strand
GGCTCATTGCGCAGTCGATAACATCTACGCCTGCCTCTACAGCCTTGAGGTAAGTCATCGAAGCAACGCCGGAAGTGTAGTGGGTGTGGAGCTGGATAGGAAGCTTGGTGTTCTCCTTCATAGCCTTGATGAGCTCGGTAGCTCTGTAGGGAACAAGAAGTCCCGCCATATCCTTGATGCAGATTGAATCTGCGCCCATCTCCTCGATCTGCTTTGCCATATTAGCCCAGTACTCAAGGGTGTATGCGTCTCCCAGGGTGTAGGAAAGGGCAACCTGTGCGTGTCCTCTTCCCTCCTGCTTCTTAACGCGGTTCGTTGCGTTAACTGCCTCCTGAAGGTTGGGCATATAGTTGAGGCAATCGAAAATTCTGATGATGTCGATTCCGTTAGCGATGGACTTCTCAACGAAGGCATCAACAACATCGTCAGCATAAGGTCTGTATCCAAGGATATTCTGTCCTCTGAAGAGCATCTGAAGCTTTGTGTTCTTGAACTTGTCACGAAGCTTGCGAAGTCTGTCCCAGGGGTCTTCCTTGAGGAATCTGAGAGATGCATCGAAAGTAGCACCTCCCCAGCACTCTACTGAGTGGTAGCCGACCTTATCCATCTTCTCTGCGATGGGAAGCATGAACTCGGTAGGCATTCTTGTTGCGATAAGAGACTGGTGTGCGTCACGCAGCACCGTCTCGGTTATCTTAATGGGTTTCTTTTCTATATCTGCCATGTTTTTATCCTTTCGTTATTAAATTACAATTCAGAATACTCCGAATATTGCCATGAAGGTTCCGGCTGCAACAGCAGTACCGATAACTCCGGCAACATTGGGACCCATTGCATGCATAAGCAGGAAGTTGGTGGGATCCGCCTCAGCGCCCACCTTCTGGGATACGCGGGCCGCCATGGGAACTGCGGATACACCTGCGGAGCCGATAAGTGGATTGACCTTGCCCTTTGTGGCAATGCACATGAGCTTTCCGAAGAGAACTCCGGCTGCGGTTCCGAATGCAAATGCAATAAGTCCCAGCGCAACGATCTTAAGAGTGCTGGTATTCAAGAAGGACTCCGCGCTTGTGGTCGCGCCGACACTGGTTCCGAGAAGAATAACAACGATGTACATCATTGCGTTTGAAGCGGTCTCTGTAAGCTGTCTTACAACCCCCGATTCCTTGAAAAGGTTTCCGAGCATCAGCATACCTACAAGAGGAGCTGTGGTAGGAAGGATAAGGCAGACAACGATGGTGATAATGATGGGGAAGAGGATCTTCTCAAGCTTGGAAACAGGTCTGAGCTGTCCCATCTTTATCTCTCTCTCCTTCTTTGTGGTAAGGAGCTTCATGATAGGCGGCTGGATTATCGGAACAAGTGACATGTAGGAATATGCCGCAACTGCGATAGGTCCCAAAAGTGCTGTCTGTCCAAGCTTTCCAGCAAGGAAGATGGATGTGGGGCCGTCTGCTCCTCCGATTATGGAGATAGCAGCGGCTGCCTTGTCGTTAAATCCGAGAGCGATTGCTCCGAAGTATGCCGCAAAAATACCAAACTGCGCTGCCGCACCGAGAAGAAAGCTCTTCGGGTTGGCAATAAGGGGACCGAAGTCCGTCTGTGCGCCGACGCCAAGGAAAATAAGCGACGGCAGTATAGCAAGCTCATCGAGCTTGTAGAAATAATAGAGAAGTCCGCCCTGTCCGTTGGCTGCAGCCTCCTCACTGATAATGATATCCGGATAGATATTTACCAGAAGCATACCGAATGCGATAGGTACAAGAAGCAGCGGCTCAAATTCGTGGCGGATCGCCAGATATAGGAAAAAGCAGGCAACCAGTATCATCAGATAATTTCCCCAGGTAAGATTGAAGAAAGCGGTCTGATGGAGAAGGTTGCTCAGCGTATTAGCTACGTAAGCCATTTAATTACCTCCAATATTGCGTATTGACGAGAGCTTTATCGCCCGATCAGTTAAGAGTTGCAAGGCATGCGCCTGCCTCAATGGCATCTCCTACTGCAACATCAATGCTTGCCACGGTTCCGTCCTGTGGAGCAACTACGGGTATCTCCATCTTCATAGCCTCGATGATAACTACCGCATCGCCCTTCTTTACTGCATCTCCAACCTTCTTCTCAAGCTTGAAGACCTTTCCTGCAGCGCCGGCTTCAACCTTAACAGAGCCTGCGCCTGCAGCTGCCTTGGGTGCTGCTGCGGGAGCCGCCTTAGGTGCTGCCTTGGGAGCTGCGGGAGCCTTTGCTGCTACGGGTGCACCTGAAGAAGCACCCTCTTCTACTACAACATCATATACATTTCCGTTCACGGTAATGGTATAATTTTTCATTACTAATTCCTCCATATAGTTTAATTATCTTCTTCTGCGAATTGAACGGACAATGTATCCGTCTGCGGAGCCGCTGCCCTCATAGGCTGCGATCGCGGCCGCAATAACTGCGACGAGTTCCGTGTCATCTTCGCCTGCTGTCTCGTTTGCGATTATCTGGTTTACCGCATTGTCGATACCGGCAATCGCCGAATTATCCACAAGCTCTTTCTTTTCCTTCTTTGCCGCCATATTCTTCTGTATTTTGGGAATGACCCCGAATACGCTTATGAGCAGACTGATAAGGATAAGAACAATAAATACGGTTCCCATTCCCATAAGGGTATTAAGTCCGGCCTTTCCCATTTTCTGGGACATGGTGTAATTCTCGGTAAGAGACGCAGACTCAAGCTTAAGGAACATATCATTGCTGAATATTACTTCCGCGGTAGCCGAACCTCTTTCGCATTCAACCGGGACGCTGACTATTATCTGGTCACCGTCAAAATAGGAACTGATTTCACCGGTCACGATCCTTCCGGTGGAGGGATCCTTTATCATATTTCCGATAGACTCGGCTGTGGTAATGAAGCTGGATCTTGCATTGTAAAAGCCGTATCCGTCAACCTCGATACCAAGAAGCTTCTCGGCCATATCCGAAACCTCTTCCATGGTAAATTCACTCCATGGAATCTCGCCGTAGCTCACCTCATAGCCAGCTAATGTGCCGTCGGTGAAAAAGCCAAGGGTCGGAAGTATCATCGTAACCGCTTTATTCTCTGCAGCACTTATCTTCTGCTGCTCATATTCCGAGTAATCGTTCCCTCCGGAGCATGCCGTCAGAGTAAGAGCGGAAATGGCAGCCGCCATAAAGATCATAAACTTCTTCATGTTTCGTCCACCTTTCTTAAATTGTCACATGTTTTTTATCGTATGCCATCTCCTGCTTTGAAAGTAACATTTCAAAAGCTCCGATGATATATTTTCTTGTTTCCGAGGGCTCCACGATCTGGTCAACATAGCCTCTTCTTGCGGCGCTGCCCACATTGAGGGTAAGTTCCTCATACTCCTTTGCCTTGGCATCGATAACATCGCTGCCCTGGCCGTCATACATTATCTTTGCTGCAAGTTTGCTGTCCATTGTTCCGATCTTTGCATCCGGCCATGCCATCGTAATATCGGCGCCGACAGCCTTGGAGTTCATAACATTTGCGGCGGTTCCGAATGCCTTGCCCACAACGAGATTTACCTTGGGTACGGAAGCTGAAGCAAAGGCTGCGGTAAGCTTTGCTGCCGCTCTTGCTATCGTCTTCTCGGAGGCAACGGTTGCTTCATATCCGTTGACATTTGTAAGGGAAAGCACGGGGATCTCAAAGGCGTCGCAGAATTTGATGAATTCCTCTGCCTTGTAGCATCCGGAGGTGGTAAGAACGGTATCAAACTTCCTGCCCTCCGCATCACCGTCGGGAAGTATCTCGCTTCTGTTGGCAACGCAGCCTACGGTCACTCCGTCAAGGCGGATAAAGCCCGTAACCATCTCGGGAGCAAATGCGCTCTTTATCTCAAAGAAATCATTGTCATCCGCAAAGACCATCAAAAGCTCAGCGGTATCTCCGGCGAAGCCCTCAAGATTGTCGAAGGTGCGGTTAAGATCGTCGGTACACTCCACATCATTGACATCATAATTATTGGCGGGGAGGAAGCCGATAAGCGATCTTATCCTTGCAAAAAGCTCATCCTCATCATCCACCACATCCACAAGACCTGCCTCGGTAGCCTGAAAAGCTGCGGCGGCGGTATTGTTCTTTTCCGCGGTGTTTCCCGCAAGCGCGTTGGGAGAGTTTACAAAAAGCTTTGCCTTCTCCTTAAGCATGAAAGTAAAATCCGTAAGAGTGGGGAAAAGTGCCAGTCCTCCTCCGCAGGATCCGACTATGGCGGTTATCTGGGGAATAACGCCCGAAGCAGCAACCTGCTTTGCGTAAACCTCGCCGAATGCGTTGAGCGCATCGGTAGCCTCCTGTAGTCTTAAGCCCGCACAATCGATGATCCCGATAACGGGAGCACCCATCTTAAGTGCAAGGTTATAGAGATTCACAATCTTTTTAGCGTGCATCTCTCCGATGGTACCACCAAGAACAGATGCATCCTGACTATAAACATAAACAAGATTTTCATCAATGGTTCCATAACCGGTAACACATCCGTCCGAGGGAGTCTCGGTAGGTTTCAGATTAAAATCGGTGCTTCTTGCGGTTACAAGAGAGCCGATTTCAACGAAACTGTTGTCATCGAGCAGATTTTTAATGCGTCCGCTCGCGGCTGAAGTAGTGCTCATAAGCTGACCTCCGTAATATATTAATATGGAGAAAGAACAATTTCCCCCATTTTTATAATCTTTACCATTTTAGCACAAAAAAAACGATTCGCATAGAGCGAACCGCTAAATATTATTCCCAAATATTTTAAATATTCTGGCTGAAATTTCTCCGGAGCCGTAATTGCTCTTTGTCTAAACCGTTAAATGTCGAGCTTCAGCTGCACCTCTTCCTCTGCCTGTTTTTTAAACTCTTCTATCTGGACCGGGTTCAGCCGGGGAAGTTCGTCAAGGCTGCTTACTCCAAAGCATCTTAAAAACTGCTCCGTCGTTCCGAAAAGAAGGGGCTTTCCGGGGGCATCGAGCCTTCCGAGCTCCTGTATAAGATCATACTCGAGAAGCTTGTTCACCGCGTGGTCGCAGGAAACCCCCCTGACCTTTTCTATCTCGATCCTCGTTATCGGCTGTTTGTAAGCGATTATGGAAAGGGTCTCCAGCACAGTATCCGTAAGCTGAAACTTGGGCGGATTCTTCGCGATCTTTATAAGAGAATCATAAATCTCAGGCTTTGTACAGAGCTGGACAGAATCCTCAAACCAGGTCAGCATTATCCCGCGATTGCTTTCCTGATACTCCTTTGACATCTCCTCAAGAAGTTTTTTTGTCTTCTTCTTATCAAGTTCCACCACATCGGCAAGTCTTCCGACGCTGACGGATTCCCCCATTGAAAAGAGGATTCCCTCAAGAATCATTTTTGCTTTATTATTATCCATTTTCTCTCACTTTTGGAAAAAGGGATCAACCCGATTTTTCCTCATCGTAATTAGATGTTATGATTATATCCTCAAACAGATCGTCCTGGCTTATCGTTATCTCACCGTCATGCATCATCTCAAGAATTATCAAAAAGGTAACGATTATCTCCGCACGGCTTTTCTGTTTTTCAAGAAGCTTTGTAAAAGAGAAGGTCTTGTGGGTCTGGGCGAAGGCTCTTACATAAAGAACCTTCATATCCATGTCCACCTCTTCCTTCTCGATCTTTCCGTACTGGCTCCTTATGGGATCCACCCTGTCCTCCTGGCGGCGGACGATGGTCTTAAACAGCTCGTGAAGCTTTGACAGGTTCATATCCCCGATCAGTTCCTCATAGTTGACCGGTGGGATAAATGATGTGACCTCCTTGGGAAGACTTTTTTTCCGGTACATGACCGTCTGGGCATCAACCTGCCTGTCCCTCAGCTCAAGAGACATATATTTATACATCTTATATTCAAGCAGTTTCTCCACCAGCTCAGCTCTCGGATCGATTTCCTCACCCTCCTCGTCAACCTCCGGGGGAAGCAGCATCTTGCACTTTATGTCTATAAGCGTTGCCGCCATGACAAGGAACTCACTCATAACATTCATATCCTCGGTTTCCATCTTCCTGATGTAATCGAGATACTGCTCGGTAACCTCCACAATGGGGATATCATAAATATCTATTTTGTTTTTCTCGATGAGATGTAAAAGCAGGTCCAGCGGACCCTCAAACACCTCGAGTTTAACCGGTATTGCCATTGTCTTTTATTCTTTATCAAAATCAACTATAACCAGATCTCCGGGGTTAAACATCCTGAAGGGGATGGTATGGGAGCCAAGTCCCCTCGATACTATCATGGTAGTATCCCCCTCTGTGTATTCTCCCTCAAAATACTTCGGGAAGAATCTTACATTCGGTGAAAGAACCCCCTTCTTGATGAAAGGTATCCTTACAATTCCGCCGTGAACATGACCCGAAAAAACAATCTGCGCTCCGTAGCTTACATAGTCCTCGAAAAAATCCGGATTGTGGGCAAGGAGTATGTTGCAGTTTTCCGCATTGGGTTCCCCGAGCTGCCCTTTTAATTCGCCCTCCTTTAACGGAACGATTCCCATCCTCTTGTAATGCTCTTTGTTTATCTCGGAGGATATAATCGTAACTCCGTATTCCGGAAGAGTCACTCTCTCGTTTACAAGAAGCTTTACCTTCTTCTCCTTTATCGCCTCGCAATATCTGTCGTATTTGTCGCCGAATCTGTCGCGATAAATGTCAAGCCGCATTTCGTGATTTCCGTTTTCATAATAAACCGGATATTTTTCCGCAAGCCTTCCGAGAAAATCTATTGTTCCGTCGATATTCTCCTTCTCTCTTCCGTTTATCATATCTCCGGCAATAAGGATAATATCGGGCTTTTCCTTATCAATTGCATCGAGGAGTCTTATGTTGCCTTTTCCGTATTGTTTATTGTGAAGGTCGGAAAGAACCGCCGCTCTGAAAGGCTTTTTTATCTTTCCATTCCTGTAGACATACCTGCTTACGGTAAATCTGTTCGTATCAAGTACGGCAACCCATATAAGAAATATAACCAGCAGACATACTGCCGTTATTACAATGTCCTTTACCATATGATCCTTGGAGAAGCTATTTAACTTATACTAATCTTATGCTGTATCCTATACTGCTCTCATACTACGCAAAAGACCCCTGACATAAGCCAGGGGCCTGAATAAACGCTTAGTTAAACTTACGCTTTCTGGCAGCCTCAGACTTCTTTTTGCGTCTGACGCTGGGCTTCTCGTAATGCTCGCGCTTACGAATTTCCTGCTGGATGCCCGCCTTTGCACAGCTTCTCTTGAAGCGGCGAAGTGCGCTGTCCAGAGATTCATTCTCTTTTACGATAACGCTCGACATGCTTTTCTGACCTCCCTTCAGTCCATGAGACTGACTCAGGTTTGTGACTGCCAAAAACCAACAGTCCGTTAAAGATTATATCTGTATTCCGTTTCCCTGTCAATAAAAACTTTTGTTAAAGGAAGCCTTTGGTTGAATAAATGGCTAAATGCAGCTCTCTGCCGATCACGTTCTTACCCCGCTATAGCCTGACATATAGTCTCATAGGACGCTCCCACCTCGATATTGTAGGTTCCGGGATGTATCCTTCTGTCGTAGCCGTTTCTTATCATATACAGGTTAAAATCTTCTGCGTCATTGATCACTCCGGCCTTTTCAAGAACGGAGGCAGCGGTCTCAGAGGCAAAGCCGGATGAAATCGTTATCGTAGCGATCGTTCCGTCCCCAGGCTTTGTATTTCCGCCGGCATTTCCGGCTTCCCCGGAGGGTTCTGTGCTTTCACCATCTCCGGTTTTATCTGTATTTTCTGCGGTTTCCGGCTTTTCACTTTCTTCGCTGTTGCCGGTGTTTTCTGTGGTTTCCGCAGTTTCTGCGTTCCCGCTTTCTGCCCCGTCACCGATGTTTTCTGTGGTTTCCGCAGTTTCCGGCTTTTCGTTTCCATCGCCGTTACCGGCATTATCTACTATTTCCGCGGTTTCTGTGGTTTCCGGCTTTTCACTTTCCGCCTCGTCACCGATGTTTTCTGCGTTTTCCGCAACTTCTGCGTTCCCGCTTTCCGCCTCGTCACCGGTGTTTTCTGTGCTCTCCGAAGTTTCTGCGTTCCCGCTTTCCGCCTCGTTACCGGTGTCTTCCACAGTTTCCACAACTCTGCCTGTTTTATCGCTTCCGGAGGTCGCATCAATAAGGGAATAGCTGTTGGCCTCTACCATCCCAAGCTCAGCAGCTCTCTTCTTTACCTCGGCATCTGTCATACCGCCCTTTTTATTTCCGAAATTAACGGCTGTGAGAATAAGTGCGGTTACTGTTATGCCTATTCCCAGGCCTCTCATATAAAATCTAAGTTTTGAGATCATTTTTTCAGTTCCAATCCGTTACCTGGCGTGGAGTCCGATTATAAGCGAAACCTCTCCGACTCCGATACCAAGCGCCCTTGCTATATCTATATCGCTTTTTCCAAGCTTATGAAGCGCTATTACCTGATCATGAAGATGGCTCTGGGGAGCCTGACTCTCCGAAGGAGCACTCACCTGAGCCTCCTTTTCCTTCTCGGCTTCATAGGCCACATCCGCCTGCTCCAGCGCAAACTCCGCCCACTTAAGAGTTCTGACTCTCGGTTCGCTGTCCGGCTGTACGGGCTTTAACTGAGGTATCTCAGAAGCGGTCTCCTGGGGCGGATTTTCATTTTCGGGCTCAGCGCTTCCGAAAACAGACATATTCTCATTTCCGGAAAAAGAATTATTGCCAAAAGAATTATTTACCGCGCCATTATCTGCCGTAAAAGA
The DNA here is from genome assembly GCA_017479285.1 of Lachnospiraceae bacterium. Taxonomy (GTDB): domain Bacteria; phylum Bacillota; class Clostridia; order Lachnospirales; family Lachnospiraceae; genus AC2028. The sequence continues at coordinate 21,282 of JAFVCL010000006.1, read as the reverse complement.
AATCTGTTCGGGAACAAGAGCCTTAAAGCTGGAGGCAGCGGCCTCGACCTCCTTTGTGCTCTCCGATGCGGCCTCCGCAGCACCAAGCGCCTGCTCGGCACTTTCCTTGGCGGTCTTTGCTACCACCGAGGCCTCCGACACGGTCTGCTTAAGATCCTCTTGCTTTGAGTTAAGCATATCGTAGAGGAACATGACCTCCTTGTGGTTCTTGTTTATCTCGTCAAGAACGGTATCCGAATACTCGTTTACCGCCATGATCTTCTCGTTGGAGATCCTCTCCAGACTTCTTTCTGTCTTTTCCTGGGCATAATCAATGGCCTCGTCAACCACATTGTTGATATGGCTGCGAAGCTCCTCTATCTCAGTCTTGACATTAAGCTTTACCTCATCGGAGATCATCTCTTTTATCTCCTCGGAGGTCTCCTTTTTCTTTACCGGAATGGCAAAACTAAAGATAAATATCAGCGCGCCGATTATCAGCAGCGCAATTTCTAATGGTGTCATACTTCTATTCCTGATTTCATTCAGATTTTAAAATCGAATCCGCCCGAAGCGCCCTTGACTACTACCTTTTCGATCACAGGCTTCTTACCTGCGCCCCGGCGTCTGTCCTTTCCCCCGTCCCCGGCGTACTCGTTGGAGCCTTTGTCCCGAGCATCGGGCTGGTCACTTCTCCACTCGCTCTCGGAGAGATCCACAACCTCGGTGTTCTGCCGGGTTTCCTTCTGGTCCCTCGCTATATTCAGGTGGCTCTGGTCCACCTCAGGTTTGATATCCTCGTTGTGCTTTATAAAGGTATAATCCTGTGATCTAACAATAGGTGCAATATCCATGCCTGCCATATATATACCTCTCTTACAGCGGCAGCATCTTCACATCGCCGTCTACCTTTTCAAAGCGGCAATATCTGTAGCTGTCCTGAACATTCCTGGATACATCGCCAATTATAATGGTCGTTCCGGGATAGACCTCTCCGGTCACTCTTACAGATGCTTTTCTGTTCTGTGCGAAAATCTCATCAAGCTCTTTTGCGCGCGCGCTTTTAGCCTCCAGCTCCTTCTTTTTCTCTTCAAGAAGAACAACGCACTTCTTTACATAGTCAACCTGATCCTGGGTAAACCTGGCTCCCTTTGCCTTTTTCTCGGTGAAATTCTGGATGATCGGCTGGGTATTCTTGATAGTCTTTACTATCTCGGCAACCTCTTTCTGGTTGGCGATATACTCTGCCTTAAGCGCAGGGTTGACTCCCACCTCCACAACGGTTGAAGCTCCCATTACCGCGCCGAGAGTCCTGACCTCCACCATGCTCTCCGCCTGAACATGTCCGCCGGTTATGAATCCCTTTTTTCCTGTAACCCTTATGTCCGAACCCGACTGAACATTACTGTGGAGGATGGATTCCGTATCTACGAAACCCGTAGCTTCTATGGTTGAGTTCTCAATAAATTTTGAGATCACATTACCGCCGGCCTTCAGGATGCCCTTGCTCATACCCTTCATACCCCGGGCGATCGTAATGTTTCCGCCTGCTTCAAGGGTAGCTCCCTCAACAACGCCGTTTACGATAATATCCCCTGTCGCCTTGACAACAAAGTTTGAAGCCACATTTCCGTTTATCTTAACACTGCCGTCAAAATCAATATTTCCGGTACTGTTATCCACATTCTCCACCTCATAGATATTGGATACAAATACCTGATCTCCGAAAAGCATTACATGCCCACTTACCTTTGAGCGTATGGAAAGCCTGTCCTCGGATAACTCAATATTGTTTCCGTAATTAAGATGACAGGATCTTACATCCTTCGGCTTTATGATGGTTCCCTGAACCGTAACACCGGCCTCTCCCTTGTCCTCGGGAACTATCCTCGCAAGGAGATCTCCCTCCTTGCAGTGGTTTATCATATTGAGGTGGAAATAATCAACGCTTCCGTCCTCAGCCATCTCGGGGTGCGCGGATACCTTTGTGTTGAAGAAATACTCAATCTGCGCATCATGCCCGTGACGGGGCTTCTGTCCCTTTGCCACAGGTACCTGTATTCCGTAATATCCCGGGCCCTCGAAATGCTTTTTTAGTATCTCTGTCTGAATCCCGTTACGGATCTGGCGGAATGCCATATCCTTTATGAACTCATCGTATGACATTCTCGAACCCGTTTCCGATGCCGGTGTAAACTTCGCTACAGCGATCATGTTATCGGGTGACAGAGTAAATAAATATGTTTCAGAAACCTTGGGACATTCCCCGTCTCCAAGCATTATGACTTTATCCTCCCCTGACTCTGCCGCCACCTTAATTGCGCTTAGATCGTAAGGAATCTTCTGGTTATCAAGATAGTTTACAAGCTCCTGCGTAACTATCTTCTCACCGCCGTCCTTAGGCGCAAAAAGATGGACGCCAAAACCTCCAGGCACGGTTACTAATTTGTAATACGCGTTCTGCACGGTCTGCGTCCTCCTTCCGGTTAATCCGATAAATTATAATTATCTCTTATACTTTAATTTTTTGTAAAAGACATTTTATGTCTCTTTACGGTCAGGGCTGAAAAATGCCCATATAAGGTCCGAGCTTGGTCCTCATCTTTCCTATCGCTCTCGTATGAAGCTGGGATATCCTCGATTCGGAAACCTCAAGAATACTTGCAATTTCCTTAAGTGTAAGCTCCTGGTAATAATAAAGCTCTATGATCCTCTGTTCCTTCTCGGTAAGAAGCGCCATAGCCTCTCCGAGCATCTGATAAAGCTCCTGCTTTTCGATATTCTCTTCGGGAGAATCGAAATGCGCGGTGGTTCCGCCATACCCCTGGGGCACATCGCTGCCCGATTCCATAAACTCGTCAAGGGATACAAGTCCGGTTATCTTCATCTGGGACTGCATATCATAGAACTCGTCCTCTGTAATCCCAAGTCCTTCGGCAATCTCAAGATCCGTGGCCTGCCTTCCCTTCTCCTGCTCCACCTGCTTCATGACCGCGTCAATCTGCTTCTGCTTCTGGCGGATGGTTCTGGGAATCCAGTCCATCTTCCTTATCTGGTCGAATATCGATCCCCGTATACGGAGGCTTGCATAGGTCTCAAACTTTACTTCCTTCAGGGAATCAAATTTATCTATCGCGTCAATAAGCCCGAAAATGCCATAACTGCACAGATCTTCATACTCGACATTATAACCGAGATACATACTCAGCCGACCCGCGACAAGCTTAACCAGAGGCGCAAACTCCAGAATGAGTTTTTCCCGGGTCTCCGGCGATCTGCTTTTAGTATATTCTTCTAATAGTTTTCTTCTGGCAGCCTCATCCAAGGTTCAAGTCCCCTATCTCACTCCTGTTTTTCCTCGACATTTCCGTCCGTGGCAAGAGCAATGCTTTCTGCTTCTTCCTGCGCCTTCTTTTCAGCCTCTTCCCTCTCGGCGTTTATCTTGTCAAAATGCCTCAGAACATTTACGATAAGCGTTCCGACAAAATACATCACTGCCATTACAGCAAGGAGCGACCCAAGCTTTCCAAGAATCGAAAAGGACCTGAGAAATGTGATCACTACGGTTATAAGCCCCCCGAGGAGCATAAGTATAACCGGCAGGTATTTTTTCTTATCCGGCTGTTTCATCCGTTTATCCCTATAGTAGCATGCCGTCCGGACATATCCCCCGCGGCAGCTAAATCACAGACTCGCCCTTACCGGCAGTCTTTATCGTAAAATCTCCCGTCTCAGGATTGAATATAACCGTACGACCATAGTTAAGGCCTGTATCCTGAGCAAGGATCGGAATACCGAGTTCCTTCAATTTAGCCTTTACAGCTTCAACATTTCTTTCTCCCACCTGCATCGCGTTAGATTTGCTCTGCATGGAGAACATCATGGCACCGCCCGCGATCTTGGCAACCATACGGCGTCTTACCGCACCCAAGGCTTCCATCTGCCTTACAAGCTCGACAATACCTGTATCCGCAAACTTGGCAATATTTGTCTGGCTGTTTCTGATAGCGGTACTGTCCGGCAGCATAACATGGGCGAGACCTCCGACTTTGTTTGTGGTATCACGGATAGCCACTCCTACACATGATCCCAGACCCAGTGTTGTTACCGTATTCGGTGGCAGACAGGTCTTAAGATCAGCCATTCCGACTTTTATAACTTCACTCATAGCTTTCTCCGAAAAAATCTGCTTTAAACACTAAGTCCAAGTGATGTAAGAATCCTCTCATAGGATTCAATATCCGGTACAAGGACAAAATAACCGTCAATCTCAACTTCATCAAAAAACTGCGACTGAATGAGGAGAATATTGTCTCCGTAAATACCAAACTCGATCGCAGGAACCGACATGATCGCCGCGGCCATATCCACGGTAAGCGCCGGCGGTGAAGGGAAGATCGTAAGATTTGTGATGGTTGCAAGTGAATTAAGGTATGCTCCGGTAATAATGTTTCCGATCTCCTGCATGGCGGAGAGCTCCATCTCCGAGAACTCGGTTCCGGGCTGGGTCATTCCGGGCATAATCTTGTCAATAAGATGCTTTGCGGAAGAGACCTCTACAAGGAAAAGCATACTCCCGGTAATGTCTCCCTCTACTCCGAGAAAAACTCCGACCATTACCTGCTCGTCTCCTCCAACGGCGTCTCCGACCTGATTAAACTCAAGCAGTTCAACCTTTGGGACTCTCATATCGATTTTGCAGTTAAGCATCTGTGAAAGCGCAGTCATAGCATTTCCCGCGCCGATATTTCCAAGTTCCTTTAGTACATCGTAGTACTGTTCTGAAACCTGTTCGAGATTCAAATCGCTCATTAGCTGGCCTTTCCGTTTGCACTGGGTGCAACTTTATCCAAATTAGCTTTACTGGAATTAAATCCTTTAAGATCAATTATCCTCAAGCGTGATCATGTTGAGATCCAGAATTGAAATAAGCTCTCCGTTGTTCTTACCGACACCGCTGAGGAAGTTTGCCTTCTCATTCTTGGAGTCATGGGAAACCTTCTCGATGGACTTTTCGGAAAGAGTAACAACCTCCTTGACCTCGTCCACAAGGATACCTATCTGTCCTTCGTTCTCGGTCTTTAAGATGATTATTCTTGTAGCCTTGTCGAACACATCCTCCGCAAGACCCATCTTAAGTCTTAAGCTTACTACGGGGAGAACTTCACCTCTTAAGTTGATAACGCCCTTAAGATAAGCAGCCACCTTTGGAACTCTGGTAATGCGCTGCATTCTTACAATATTGTTTACATAGCTGATATCAATACCGTACTGCTCGTCGCCGAGGCGGATCACAATATACTGGAATGTTACATCAACTATTTTGGTCTCATCTCCGTTTTCCGGAAGATTAAGATTATTATTTACGCTAAGCTGATCCATTTTTACATTCTCCCTTCGTTACAGTAAAGTATTCGCATCAAAGATAAGCGCAACCTCTCCGTCTCCGAGGATCGTCGCACCGGTGATGAACTTGACATGTTTTACATACTTTCCGAGAGGCTTGATAACGATCTCCTGCTGACCGATAAGCTCATCAATAACAAGACCTGCCATCTTATCACCTTTCTTGATGATCACGACGATAAGGGAATTCTCATCGATGGGATGACTCTCGGTCTCGATAACCTCGTTGAGTCTTATAAGAGGGATAACCGTACCGCGAAGGTTGATAACCTCCTCGTTCTGTACGAGCTTTATATCGCTCTTGTCGATGGTCTCAATGGTCTGAATGGAGCCCAGTGAAATAGCGTACTTCTCTCCGCCCACAACAACCATGAGAGCCTGGATGATGGCAAGGGTAAGGGGAAGTCTGATGGTCCATGTGGAACCGACTCCAAGCTCACTCTTAACATCAACCTCACCGCTTAAGGATTCGATCATGGACTTAACAACATCAAGTCCCACGCCTCTTCCGGATACATCGGTAACCTTCTTTGCTGTAGAGAAGCCCGCATTGAACAGAAGGTTTATAACCTCCTTGTCGCTGAGTGCTGCGGCCTGCTCGGGAGTAACGACACCCTTCTCGATGCCCTTTGCTCTTACAGCCTCGATATCGATTCCGTTACCGTCATCTCTTACCTCGATTATAACATTATTGCCATCCTGATATGCGTCAAGGAAGATGGATCCTGCTTCCGGCTTTCCTCTCTGTGCACGGATCTCAGCCGACTCGATACCATGGTCAGCGGAATTACGAAGGAGGTGCATGATAGGGTCGCCGATCTGGTCAACAACGGTACGGTCAAGCTCTGTCTCTTCACCGGACATATAGAACTCCAGCTTCTTGCCAAGCTGCTTCTGAAGGTCGCGGATCATGCGGGGGAACTTGCTTACCGTGCTCTCGATGGGAACCATTCGAACCTTCATAACCGACTCATGAAGGTTTGAGGTAACGCTCTCGAGGTACTCGATCTGTTCGTTGAAGGAGGAATTGTTGCCCTCTGAGGCAGAGGAAGCGGCAACAAGGGAGTTCTTTGCGGTTATGAGCTCGGAAACAAGGTTCATAAGGCTGTCGAGCTTCTCAATGTCGACACGGACTGTCTGCTTAACCGCAACCTTGCCCTTCTTATCCGCTGCCTTTGCGGGAGCTGCTCCGCCTGCAGGTGCTGCGGCGGGAACATTCTTCGCGGGGGCAGCCGACGCTGCGGGAGCCTGCTCTGCCGCAGTCTCCGCGGGTGCATTCTCGGAAGACTCCTCCTCGGCAGTGTGAAGCCTGTTCACATCAAGTTCCTCGCCCTTTGCGGAATCGATCTCGGACACGCTCTCGCAAGCCGCGATGAGATTCTCAAGAGGCTCCTCCGAAAGAACTATAAGTGTAAAATCATTCTCAAATTTCTCGTCCTCAAGATCCTGTGAATTGGGATTTGAAACGATAAGCTCGCCCTTTTCCTCCACGGCCTTTACCACAAGGAAGGCGCGGGCGGCCTTAAGTACGCATGCTGAATTGACAACGACATTAATACCGTATACCTTCTTGCCCTGCTTGACAGCTTCCTGTAATACAGAAATCTGTGACTCATCATAATTGATATCATACCAGGGAGCATCGCCCGATGCGCTTCCTCCGGCAGTGGGAGCTTCCTCTGCCTTGGTCTCGGTCTTCGGTGCGTCGGATGAACCCCCCATCCCCTTATTGTTAAGGATATCATTCAGCTGACGGATAAGCGGCTCGTTATCATTTGTACCTTCATCTGCAGTGTTTTTAATGTTATCCGTGTACTCCTGCAGTGCGTCCAGACACTGGAAAAGTACATCGACCATCTCCGGCTGAACCTTTATATTGCCGTTTCTGACCTCGGAAAATACATTTTCCATATCATGGGTAAGATTCTGCATTCTCTTATAGCCCATTGTACCTGCCATCCCCTTAAGGGAGTGAGCGGCACGGAAAATCTCATTTACGGTATCTGCGTTCTCAGGGTCCTGCTCAAGCTCGAGGATCTGGGTATTCAGATTCTGTAAATGCTCGTTCGTCTCGTCAAGAAAGATTTCGAGATACTGACTGACATCCATAATTTCAAACCTCCGTTTTTCCTGTATTGCTCCAAGAAATTATAAACTACTTAGTTATTCCAACCCGTAAAATAACTTCCTGCGCCAGATCATCCAGCGGCGCACTCTGGTCCGACAGTCCCGCAACATCGACGCTCTTCGGCATTCCGTAGATCGTGCAGGTATCCTTGCTCTGGGAGATAACATGAATCTTCTTCTTTGCCTTGAGATTCTTTATTCCCTCGGTTCCGTCCGCACCCATACCGGTCATGACAACACAGATGATATTGTCAAATTTGCTGTCGCGAAGAGACTCAAACATGTAGTTGGCACAGGGCTTGACGCCCTCTCTGGTGGGCTCGTCGGAAAGATGTATCGTGTACTTTCCGGCGCTACCGGTGACAAGATTCATATGCTTTCCGCCGGGTGCGATATATACCGTACCCTTCTGTATCTGGAGACCCTCAGATGCCTCTACCACATTTATCTCACTGAGATTATTGAGTCTTTCCGCCAGTGACGCCGTAAATCCGATGGGCATGTGCTGAACCAGCAGCACGGGCGCATCAAGATTGGCCGGTAGTCTCGGAATGACAGACTGCAATGCTTTCGGTCCGCCGGTGGAACTGGCAATAGCTACGATCTTATTACCCGGAACTTTGTCGGCAGTTTTCTTGATGATATCAAGAACCTTGCGGCTCTTCGCCTTGTCCTCCTCTATCTTCTCCCTGCTTACGAAGGTGGGATAGTTGGAGACAACGACACCGCTTAAGACTCTTAAAAATTCCTGGGGAAATATTCCTTCTTTGCACTGATAAGCATTGTCAGGCTTGTGGATAAAATCCAGCGCTCCGAGTTCGAGAGCTTCGAGAGTCGTATGGGCTCCCTCTCTTGTATCGGTGCTTGCCATCATGACGCGAGCCTTTATCTTGTATTTGCGGAGCTCCTCCAGGAGCTCAAGCCCGTTCATCTTAGGCATGTTCACATCAAGAACGACCGCGTCGTATTGATTTCTGCTGATCAGGTCAAAGGCCTCAAGTCCGTTGACTGCCTTGCCGGCAACTTCAAATCTGTCATCGGATTCGATTATATCACAAAGCACTCTTCTCATGAGTGCAGAGTCATCTACACCCAGTATTTTTTTCTTATTCATAGCATTCTACCTTAGCTCTTTCTGCGTACTTTACGCTCCTCCTCGAAGATAAAACGGATTATCTCTTCGCGGGTAGCTTCATCAATATTGTAGTATTGAACCCTGTGCTCGAATGTGCCTGGCTTATTCTGCAGCTCCGTCACCTCAAGCACCTTTCCCACCAGCTCATACTGTTTTCTGTCGCTTCCTCTTACGAGATTGTAGCTGCAGTAAATCATGCTGCCCACCTCGTATTTCTGGTTGGACATAAACCTCAGACCGCCGCCGCTTATATCGACAACAACGCTGCGCTTTATCGGTCTGTTGGGCTGCAGCCATATCTTTGACTTGCTCTCAACGGCATTTATCTCCTCCTCCTCGAGATTTCTCGCGCACATCTCAAGCGCACAGCTGAACCTGTAGTATTCTCTTCTCTGGTACTTTCTGAGGTTACTGGTAAGCTCGATGGCAAGGAAAAACATATTATCGCTCTTATATCTGTCAATAACCTTTGCAAAGCACTGGTAAAGCCCGTTGTCCGTATATACGACAACATTGTACTCCGCATCCACGGGGAGAAGTATCAGCTTTGTTTTTTCCATCGGCATCAACAGCTCAAGCGTATCCTCCGATGTTATCCCCGAAATCTTTGTGCTGTACTTCTTTGTTATCTCCGTACCGTCGTCGGCAAGTCTTATCTTGCCTCCCACCGGAGTAAGCTCAACACGGTCACCCTCTTTAATAAACTTGTTGATCATTACACTTCTCCTTTTGCTGTCCCCTTATTTTCTTCCTATGATGTGGGCAAAGAACGCAGCCATTCCCCTGTTTCCGCCCCTTAACTCACCTTCCTTATCAAGAAGCCTTGCCGCGATCCTCTGATAAGCCAGCGCGGATTTTGCCGCAGGATTTGCTATGGAAACCGGAACCTGCTGCATGACCGCTTTCGATAACTGCGGATCCTGCGGAATGCTCCCGAGATATGTCATCGGAAGTTTTAAAAACCTCTCCACAACCGAATAGAGCTTGCGGAAGAGAAGCTGTCCCTCCTCCTCCTTCTCCACACGGTTTGCGATCATCTTTATGGATGTATTTTCCTTCACATACCTCTGATGCCTGCTGAGCGCCTTGAGAAGCGAGTAGGAATCGGTTATACTCGTGGGTTCCGGCGTTGTCATAAGAAGTATCTCTCCGCTTGCCACAAGAAATTCGAGAACCGCGTCCGAAATACCCGCGCCGGTATCGACGATGATTATGTCCGCTATCGAATCCAGCTCCGCAAGATTCCTGATAATATAATTCAGATAATCCACACTCAGGTTCGACATTCCGGCTATTCCCGAGCCTCCCGAGATAAATCCCACATCAGCAGGTCCCCAGGTTATTATATCCCTGATACTCTTTCCCTGATAAATAAGGTCACATAAGTTATTTTTAGGCACTGCTCCAAACATTATCTCAATGTTCGCAAGTCCGAAATCCGCATCAAGTATGATGACCCTCTTTCCCATCTTTTTGAAATGTATCGCGAGGTTTATGGCTGTATTTGATTTTCCCACGCCTCCCTTGCCGCTGGTCACCGTGATAACCCTGGCAAGAGGCTTTTGTTGTTCCTGTGCTGTTTTCTGCCTTAAGCTTTCGGCCTGATCCATATGCCCCTCCGAATCCGTTCGGATTTATTTATCTGCTGCATCCGCCGGAAACCGCCAAACGGTCTTCCGCGGATAAGACACTGTAATCTTTATCTGTTTCTTCCACCGAGAAGCTGTTTTACGGTCTTCTGTGGATTGAACGACTCTATGTCATCGGGCACATTCTGTCCGTATGTTATATACGCTATCGGAGCCCCCGACTCACATTTCATATTGTATAGATTTCCATATTCCCCGGTCTCGTCAAGCTTTGTGAAAACAAGCTGATAGTCGGAGATCTCTCTGTAATTATCCGCGATCTTTTTAAGATCCTTATATTTCGTGGTAGCCGATAAAACAAGGAATATCTGAGTCGGATACTCCCCTGCGGCCTCGAGAAAATCCTTCTGCTTTTGAAGAAGCTCTTCGTTTTTGTGGGAATGTCCCGCGGAATCCACAAATATATAATCACAGTCCTTGAAATCCTCAAACGCCCGTGTAAGCTCCTCCGGCTCATATATTACCCTGAAGGGCACGGCAAGGATACCCGCGTATGTGCGGAGCTGGTCGGTTGCGGCAATGCGGTAGGTGTCCGTTGTAAGAAGCGCAACCTTCTTTTTCTCATTAAGCGAATAGCTGCTCGCCACCTTTGCGATGGTCGTAGTCTTTCCGACCCCGGTGGGACCTATGAAAAACACGATACGGGGTCCCTCCTCCGCAGGGGTGATACCGTCGGATTTACCGAATCTGAGGATCATCTTCTGGTAGATGTTCCCCAAGATGTAATCCATTGATATTCCGGGCTTTTTATACTGCTCCGCCTCTTTTATGATCTCATCGGCGTATTTCTCATCCACCTCGTTTTCGATCATCGTGTTATGCAAAAGCCTTATGAATCTGTCTACTTCCTTCTCCTGCTCCTGTATCTCTTCCTTCTTTGAATTTTCGGGCTGCTCCGTATCGTTGACGGCAGCCCCCGCTTTATCCGCATTATCCCTTGCGGCTCCGATCACGGAATTCTCCCTCTTTATCTGTGTCTCCAAAAGGGATTGCAGATTGTCAAGCCTCTTTTCGATGCTTAAGGTATCGCTCTCCCTCTTCTCCTGAGTTTGATTTTTCGCAGGCGCAGGTCCTATACCGGTCCTTGTACCCGCCGCAGCCACAGCCTCCGCTGCGGCTCCCGCCTTGGCGCTGTGTGTATCTGTCCCGTCATCCACACGAAAATCAAAGCCGCTCTTTTCACTTCCGCTCTTTCCCTGGGCGGCTTTTTCCTGGGCGGCTACCTGCGCCTGTGCGATCTTTCTTATCTGCCGGATAGGTGCCTCGTCATCTTCCTTGGCGGCGGTAAGCTCCACCTGTTTTTTTCGCAGGAATGAAAATGCCCCCTTCGGCTTTACATACTTTATGTTCATTATGACAAAGCCTTCTCCGAGCTCATTTCTGGCAGCCTCGGTAGCTTCACTTTCGTTTTTTCCCACAAATTTTCTAATAATCATCTTATGCTGTTACCATCCCTACTGACTGAAGTTCTACATTCGATTCTATTTCATTATAGGACACGACTACAAGATCCCTGAAATAATCCTCCGTCATCCGCTTAAAGTACATGCGGACAATGGGTGATGTTATAATAATAGGCGTTTTTCCGAGATTTTCAAGCTTTTCAACCTCCTTGCCCACCGAATCAACAATGGCACGGGACCTCTGCGGATCGAGATTCAGGAATGCTCCGGTCTCGGTCTGTTTTACGCTTCCCATGATCTCATGCTCCACCTTGGGGTCAAGAGTCACAACACTGCTGGTCTCATTCGCGGGGAAATATTTCGTGGATATCGCTCTCTTAAGCGCCTGCCTTACATATTCCGTAAGTATATCCGTATCCCTCGTAGTCGGCGCATAATCCGCAAGAGTCTCCAGAATTGTCAAAAGGTCTCTTATGGAGATGCCCTCCTTTAAGAGATTCTGGAGCACCTTCTGGATCTCTCCGAGTCCTAAAAGCTTCGGTGTAAGTTCCTCGACAATAGAAGGATTGGTCTCCTTGATATTGTTGAGAAGACTCTGCACATCCTGGCGGGTAAGAAGCTCGTCTATATGCTGCCTTATTATCTCGGTAAGGTGGGTCGCGATTATCGAGGGAGGATCCACAACAGTATAGCCGAGGCTCTCCGCCCGTTCCCTCTGTCCCTCCGTTATCCATATAGCGGGGAGATGGAAGGATGGCTCGAAAGTGGGAATACCGGTGATCTCCTCCTCCACATATCCGGGATTCATCGCCATATAGTGATCAAAAAGTATCTCACCCTCACTGACCTGAATGCCCTTTATCTTTATTATGTACTGGTTCGGATTAAGCTGTATGTTATCCCTCAGTCTTATGATCGGTACAACAGTACCGAGTTCAAGTGCGATCTGACGCCTTATCATTACCACACGGTCAAGCAGGTCTCCTCCCTGGTTGACATCGGCAAGAGGGATGATCCCGTAACCGAACTCAAGCTCAATGGGATCCACTGCAAGAAGCGAGTTGACATTCTCCGGCTGCCTTATCTCTTCCGCCTCCGCTTCCTCCTCGCTTACTTCCGTCTCGATAGCTGCGGTCTTTGCCTTTTTGTTAAGCCTTACTCCGAGGAAAACGAACAGTCCCGAAAGAGGAAGAAATACATACCAGGGAAGGGGCGTAGCGAGTCCGAGAAGCGCCATTACTCCGGCCACAAGGAACATAGCCTGAGAGGTCCTGAATATCTGGTTCAAGAGGGTAATACCAAAATTCTCGGTCTCCTCACCCTTTGTGACAAGAATACCTGTGCTCAAGGCTGTCATAAGCGAAGGAAGCTGTGAAACAAGTCCGTCACCGATGGTCAGTATCGCGTATTTGTTCAATGCTTCCTGAATGGATAAACCGGAGAACAACATACCCATGGCGATACCGCCGATAATGTTTATAAATGTGATGATAAGACCCGCAGTCGCGTCTCCCTTGACATACTTGGTGGCACCGTCCATGGAGCCGAAGAAGCTGGCTTCCTTCTGTATCTTATCTCTTCTTCTCTTTGCCTCCGCGTCGTCTATGGCTCCGGTGTTAAGGTCGGCATCAATAGCCATCTGCTTACCGGGCATCGCGTCGAGGGTGAACCTCGCCGTAACCTCGGATACACGCTCGGAACCTTTGTTTATTACCATGAACTGAACGATTATAAGGATTATGAATATTATTATTCCGACGATCAGATTACCGCCGCCTACGAATTCACCGAAGGTCTGAACCACCTTTCCGGCATCTCCGTAAAGAAGTATAAGTCTCGTTGAGGAGGCGTTAAGACCGATCCTGAAGACGGTGGTAAAAAGCAGCATGGTCGGGAAGAAGGACATGCTTAAAACCTCGGGTGCGAACATGGTACCAAACATAATGGTCATGGATACCGCAAAGTCGCATGCAAGGAGCACATCCAACAGAGGGGCGGGCATGGGAATGATGAGCATTACGATGGCGACAACAATGTATATCGCAACCGCAAAATCTTTAAAAGGTATTTTCTTTAAGAATCCCATGTGCTCCTCCTTTCTCTGAAAAATATTCCTGTTTTACTCTACACCTTGCCCTGCAGATGGTATACGAACGCCAGAACCTCCGCCACAGCCTGGTACAGCTCGGGGGGGATTGCCTGTCCGATATCCACATTGTGATAAAGCATACGTGCAAGCGGTTTATTCTCCACGATGTGAATATTATTCTCCCTCGCAACATCCTTTATCCTCTGGGCAAGATAACCCTCGCCCTTTGCGAGAACCACCGGAGCGTCTATCTCCGAGGGCTCGTAGCGGATCGCAACAGCGTAATGCGTAGGGTTTGTTATGACTACATCCGCCTTGGGAAGGTCCTGCATCATACGGCGGCGGGAGGCCTCCAGCATCTTCTGCTTGATCTTACCCTTTATCTGGGGATCACCTTCCATCTGTTTGTATTCGTCCTTGACCTCCTGCTTGGTCATCTTCATATCCTTTGCGAATTTCCATCGCTGATACAGAAGATCCGCACCGGCTATAACGATATAAAGGGCAGATATCCTTATTCCAAGATCCGTTACAAGCTTTCCTATGTTTCCGATGGCCTCAAGGAAATCCTTCTCGTAAATATTCAGTATAAATCCGATATTGCTCCGGACAAAGGTATAGGCAACAATTCCGATAAGTCCCAGCTTCAGTATCGACTTTAAGAGCTCGATCACCGAATTTAAAGAGAATATCCTCTTAAAGCCCGATATCGGATTTATCTTGCTTAGCTTGGGCTGCAGCGGCTTTGTCGTCGGTTCCCAGCGAACCTGGAAAAGGTCCGACATAAAGGCGATGATAAAGCCCACCGCCAAAACCGGAAGTATGATGATGAGTATCCGGTATATCATCCTCCGGAACATCAGCATCGTATCCGTAACGGGCATCTGTCCGTTCCAGAACACGACCACATTCGATATCTCACCGTATATATCGCCAAAAATATTTTTCAGACTTCCGCCGATGTATCCGAGGGCAACCTTTAAAACTATAAAAAGCGACAAAAGTCCGAGGCAGTTAGCTACCTCCTTGCTCTTCGCCACCTGTCCCTCTTTGCGGGCATCGCTCAGTTTTTTACTTGTAGCAGGTTCGGTTTTTTCTCCGCCCTGTCCTTCCGCAAAGAAGGTAAGGCTGTATTTGAATAAAATCATCCTATATCATTGATTCCACAAAAAGTACAAGCATTTTCCGCATCTCTTCAAAAATAAAATCGGAAATTCTCGGAAGCATCCCCACAGTGAGAAAAAGTGTTCCGAGACCGACAATGATCTTAATCTGTACACCGATGGCAAACATATTCATCTGGGGCGAGACCTTTGCCATGACTCCGAGTATCGCGTTAAGCATAAGCATGGCCGCAAAAATCGGAAGCATTATCCTGAAGCCGATAAGCACATAGTCCGTCATAAATGTGATCGCGGAGTTTAAAAGCCTCTCGGAATTAAAAACCGCCCCGTTGACCGGTATCAGAGTATATGTATCCTTAAGTGCCCCGAGAAGATAGATATACAATCCGCTGGCAAGCATCATAAGATTGAATGAGTAATTGTATATTCCCCCGGTAAGAGTCATGCTCTGCCTTGTTGCGGGATCAAATATCTGCGCCATGCTGAGTCCGGTTTCCATATCCGCGATATGTCCCGCAAAATTCAGAATGCTCATGCAGATATTTGCCGACATACCGATAAGAAGTCCCACAACAGCCTCTTTTATAACGATCATCGCCAGCTCCGCAAGGGAATCGGTTATGACTGCCTGCGAAGGGGTGAGCGTACTGTAAAGAATGTAGGATATAAAAATGCTCAGCAGCACTCTCACATTTCTCGGTGTGTTTGTCATACTGAAAAACGGAGCTATATATATAAACATGCTCACTCTTACAAAAATGAGCAGGAAATATTCAAGATCATAAAATGAAAACGCATAATTTATCATCTGTGTACATAGTAGCTGAAGGTCGTCCAGAGCCCGGTGGTAAACTCAACCATATTGTTCATCATCCAGCCCCCGAGGATCATAAGTGTTAAAAATATTCCTATAAGCTTCGGAACAAAGGTAAGCGTCTGTTCCTGTATCGATGTAACAGTCTGGAAGATACTTACGATAAGACCGATTGCCATGGAGACAAGTAAAAGAGGCAGTGCTGTTTCAATTATGACATACAAGCCCTGTCTCATAATTTCCGTAACCGCTTCCGTGGTCATAAGCACATCCTCCTTTCATATGATTTCTTTTTAACGCCTGCAAGCCGGACACCCATACCAGGGTTTCCGGCATCAATAAAAGGTTTGAACTACCTGTCCTATAATTAGAGCCCAACCATCCGCAAGTACAAACAAAAGTATCTTGAACGGCATGGAGATCGTCGTGGGCGGCAGCATCATCATACCCATACTCATAAGGGTGGATGCAACCACCATATCTATGACGATAAACGGAATATATATCATGAAACCGATCCAGAAGGCCGTTCTGAGCTCTGAGATCATAAAGCTCGGAACAAGGACCGATGTAGGTATCGTATCCAGCGATCCGTCCCACTCAAGCTCGGCTATCTGCATGAAAAGCTGAACATCCTTGAGCTGCGTCTGGGGGTACATAAACTCCCTTAAGGGTACCATCGCCAGCTCAAAAAACTCGGTAGTGTCTATCTCTCCCGCTTCGTAAGGCTGCAGCGCGGTCTCGTTTATCTTTGTAATAGTCGGCTGCATAATAAAGAATGTAAGTATAAGCGCAAGCCCGAGAAGTATCTGGTTCGGCGGCGCGGTCTGGGTGTTCAGCGCGGCTCTCGTAAAGTGGAGCACTATGAGGATCCTCGTAAATGAGGTCATCATAATGATCAGCGTCGGAGCGATAGCTATAAGAGTCAGCGTAATAAGAATACGAAGAGCGCCGTTGAGGGATCCGTTGTCCCCCTCATACTCAACCGTGAGCCGGTTCAGGGTATTCAGGGTGTTAAGATCCTCCGGATCGTCGTAGGTACCTGCGGGGTCTACTGTCGTGGAGATTGTATTATCACCGGTTTCAAGATGAAATTCCTCGGTGGCATAAGAAAAAGTGTTCCCATTAAACCACAATATGCCCACCGTGATCAGCAGGCATAATAGCTTTATAATTTTTTTTCCAGTTCTCCGCAAACAAATCATAACTGCTTATCCTCTGTATCGACACTGGAATCTTTATCTTTTTTTAATGCCTTTTCGAACATACTTTTAAAGGCAGATTTAGAGCCGTCAGGCTTAACCTCCTTAAGCTCTGACGGATCAATATCTCCCAAATATGTCACGGAATCCTTGGAAACAGCCAGTACCTTGAAGGTTTTGCCCACACGCACTATCTGCATCCATTTATTGTTCGCAATACCTGTGGTCTCTATGACCTCGATATTGCGGCCCACATTCTTGCCCCTTTGGTAGTTTGCAAGCCATTTGGTGACAACTGCGGTGACCGCAAGCACGATCACAAAAACCACCAGCACAGTAATAAGCTGCGCGTAAGCAGATGTGCTAAGGATTATCATTATCCAACAACCTTCTTAACGGCTTCCAAAACTCTGTCCTGCTGGAAAGGCTTAACTATGAAGTCCTTGGCACCGGCCTGGATTGATTCGATAACCATTGCCTGCTGACCCATTGCGGAACACATGATAACCTTTGCTCCCGCGTCAACTCCCTTGATAGCCTTAAGAGCCTGAATACCATCCATCTCGGGCATGGTGATATCCATAAGTACGAGATCGGGAGTGAGTTCCTTATACTTCTCGACAGCCTTGGCTCCGTTCTCTGCCTCACCTGCTACATTGTAGCCATTCTTAGAAAGAATGTCCTTGATCATCATTCTCATGAATGCCGCATCGTCAACAATCAGGATGTTTTTTGCCATTTTTCTTTCCTCCTATATCGCATTTTCCACGCGATCTGTGCTTTAGTCTTGCCTATAGTATTTAGGCTATATTGAAACTGTATCCGTAGCTGCTATTTTATTATCTCCGTCACACGAACACCGAAGCTTTCCTCGATTACCACAACCTCGCCCCGGGCGACAAATTTTCCGTTAACGAGTACATCTATGGGCTCACCGGCGATACGGTCAAGCTCGATGATAGTACCCGGCGCGAAGTTCAGTATTTCAGAGATCGTCTTTGCGGTTCTTCCGAGTTCTACCGTAACTTCAAGCGGAACATCCATGATAAGTCCGATATTCTCGCCTCCGGCGATTCCGGACAGATCTCCCGCAAAGTTCTGGAACTGAACGGGCTTTACATTCACGGGCTGCTGCTGTGGCATCATGCCCATTCCCATTCCGGGCATCATACCCATGCCCATTCCCATATTCGGCATCATGCCCATCTGGGGCATTCCCATACCGGGCATACCCATACCCATCTGAGGCATTCCCATGCCCATTTGAGAGGGATCCATCTGGGGCATACCCATTTGAGGGGTTCCCATGCTCTGCTCGGGAGCAGGCATCGGTGTGGGTGCGGGTGCCGGAGCAGGAGCCGGAGCCGGTTCGGCAGCCATGGATTCGAGAGAAGGTCCGGAACCCGAATCTCCTCCGCCCATCTGGGTGTTGATGAATGTATCAACGATCTTCTTGGCAAACTCTATTGGGTAGAGCTGCATTATATTTGAATCGACAAGTCCGTCTCCGATCTCCATTTTGAAGGATATCTTTACGAATGTGCCTCCGAGGAAAGGAGCGATCTCTTCGCCGCTTGTGTATTTTGAAAGATCAAGCAGGGAAGAATCCGGCGGTGAAATGTCGATCATCGTCGAGAGCATGGTCGAAAGCGAGGTTGCGGCCGAACCCATCATCTGGTTCATCGCCTCGGAGATCGCGCTAAGATGAATCTCTGAAAGCTCCCCATCTATGTTCGTTCCGTCACCGCCCATCATAAGGTCGGTAATAACCTTTACATCCGACTCCTTAAGTACCAGAATATTAGTACCGTCAAGGCCCTTGGTGTATTTGATCTGGATGAATACGCAGGGCTTTTCGTAATTGCCCAGGAGTTCATTCCATGTTGCCAGCGTAACCACCGGCGTAGTAATATTTACCTTTCGGTTAACCAGGGAATAGAGAGTTGTTGCCGAAGAGCCCATACTTATGTTGGCCACTTCGCCGATAGCATCCTTTTCCACATCGTTGAGCTCAAAGCCGGCGGCATTTGCTGCTCCGCTTCCGGTAAGGAAATCCTCTTTCGGCGGCTCTTCCGAAGCCGGCGTTCCGAGATCCAGTCCGCTCAGATCCGGCGGATCGTCTCCCGAGAGGTCCATACCGCTTAAAAGGGCGTTGATCTCGTCCTGTGAAAGCTGTCCGTCCATCTTCTATTCCTCCTCTCTGATCACTGAAGTAACCCTCACAGCGTAACTGTCATCGCTGGCTCCGGGAAGTGCAGTGAACTTTTTAATATTTCCGACATAGATATCCATGTCGTTATCAACTTTTGTGTCAAGCCTAATACAGTCGCCAATCTGCAGATTCATAAAGTCGGATACGGATATCGTCGTCTTTCCGAGCACCGCACGGATAGGAATATCCACCCTCCGGATCATGGACTCAAGGTATTCCTTAAAGTTCTCATCCCTGTTCTCCTGCATTGTGGAGAACCAGTACTTTGTATTAAGCTTATCCATTACATCTTCCAGAGTTATAAATGGAAGACAAATATTCATAAACCCTTCGACATCGCCTATCTTTATATTGAGCGTTACAATGGCGATCATTTCGTTAGGCGCGATTATCTGGGCAAACTGCGGGTTTGTCTCAACTCTCTGCAATATCGGGGAGATATCAACAACATTTCTCCAGGGCTCCCGGAGCAGATTGACCATCATTATAAGTATCCTCTGTACGATAGTCATCTCTATCTCGGAAAAATCTCTTGCCTTGTCAAGTGCCTGACCCGCTCCCCCAAGCATCCTGTCGATCATCGCGTAGGCTATATTCGTCGCAAGATCCATGATGATATTTCCGTTTAAGGGTTCAAAATTGATGATGCCCAGAATAACCGGATTGGATAGTGCGTTTGAAAACTCGTTAAATGTAACCGTCTCGGAGCTGGCGACCGTAACCTGTACATTCTTTCTGAGAAATACGGGAAGATTTGTCGAAATAAGTCTTCCATAATGCTCAAATATGATCTCCAGGGTACGCAGGTGCTCCTTTGAGAACTTCGTAGGTCTGCCGAAATCGTAATTTCTGACCTGCTTTTCTTCTTCTCCCGATATCGCATCCGGGTCAAGATCTCCGCTTGCAAGAGAAGCCAGCAGGTTATCTATTTCGTTTTGTGAAAGGACCTCTCCCAAGCGTAAATCACCTCCCAGTGACGCACCCTCTCTAACCTACTGAGGCGCGTTACTTTCTAAAACGGCCGGGTGCTCCCGCCATTTCATGCTTAGCCGAACTTCACATCACTGAATACTATTCCGTATATGAAATCCGATTCAAAAAGATTGTGAATCTCTTTAAGTATTTCCGCTTTAAGGCCTGCCTCATCATTTCTGCACTCATCCTCTGTCTTGGAGGCGATAACTGTTCTTATGGCATCCTTGATAAGACTCTCGTTTGTAGATACAAGTGCGTTCATTGTCTTGTAATCCTCATGGGTCTTGTTGATCTGGAGTGATATTCCGTCAACCACCATGTGAACCTGTTTTTCCTTGCCGTCGGCAGTTATCTCCACCTTAAGAGGGATCGTCATGGTTCCCTGTATGGCGTAAACCTCGGTATCGGCGAGTGAAACCGGCTCAACCTCTCCCTCCGGAGAATCTCCCACAAGTTCAAGGTTCATAACTGTTGCAATGGTTTTAACAAGTGCTGATGTCGCATTGTTCGTAGTGGTAACGCTGATCATCATAACCGCGGTCAGTGCGATATTTACAAGCAGCAACGCGAGAATAACTATAGTAAGCAGATTTTTCTTCATAACTTCACCTAACTATTATCTGGCTCTGTTGTAGATTCTTATCTCAACACGCCTGTTTTTTGCCCTTCCTTCCTCAGTGGAATTGTCAGCTACCGGCATCCGTTCTCCCATTCCTGCATGCTTTAAAAGCGTAGGATCGAGAGTGCTGTTCTCCACAAGGTAATAGAACACGGAGAGTGCTCTTGCACTGGAAAGCTCCTCGTTATCACGGTACCTTGCACTGTTCATCGGCACATTATCGGTGTGTCCGTTGATTTCAATCTCTCCGCCGGCATATCTCTCAAGTATTACCGCCACCTTGTCGAGAACCTTCTCTGCCTCGGTCTTAAGCTCTGCGGCTCCCGAATCAAATAAGAGAGCTCCCTTCATCGTAAGCAGGACATACTGTGAGGTAAATGATACATCTATCTGGTCTGACATGCTGCCGTCCGCGATAGCTTCGGAGATCAGCTCCGCGAGCTGTTCATTCTCCGCAAGGTCCATCTCCTCCATCGCCTCGTTCATTTCCTCGTAGCTCTCCGGAGCAGTCGCTTCACTTTCCAGGATCTCGTCCGTAGCCTCGTACT
>JAFVCL010000048.1 GCA_017479285.1 Lachnospiraceae bacterium | reverse complement strand
TGGTTTTTTTATTTTTGGAAATCTTTTTCTTTGTATTTTTTGTTGCGCTTATCGGCGCTGTTCAGAGTTTTGTGGGAATAAGCGCAATACGGATCGGCAGGGGGGCAAGACACAGGAACGCATATCTTGTTGTATGTGCCGTTATTTGGGTGATAACAGTTTATTCTTTAGTGTATTCATTTAAAGGCGGAGAAGAGATGAGCCTGGACATTTCGCTGGCAAGTTTTCTGCTGGATCTTACAATGCTTGTGGCGCTTACGGATCTTTTTGTATCTTCAATCATAGTAAGGCATTTAGAGAAAAAGGCTGCCACGAAGGTAACTGCCAACACGCAAACATAAAAGTTATGCTTTTGTGAAGATACGCTTTTGTGAAGATACGCTTTTGTGAAGATACGCTTTTGTGAAGATACGCTTTGGTAAAGATACGCTGAAAGGATAGAGAGAGTTTAAAAATGCAGGAAGATTTCCATTATTATGCAACCTATTGCGCCGCTGTCCTTGCGGGCTATACCCATGAAGAGAGTCTGGAAATATGCTACAGTGCTCAGTTTGTAGATATATGTACAAGGACCTTCATATCGAGGGTCAAAGGACCGCTTAATGCGGCAACGACTCAGCTCCAGCTGGAGATGGTGGATGCGGATACGGATGCGGTGGGACTGCAGGATATAACAAGGATCTGGGCGTCCTTCCATTTTCTGCCGGGGGATCTTTACGCGGAGAAAAAGCATTGTTCAAAAAGGTATTTAAGAAAGTATCGTCTTATCTGCGGACCGAATGGGGAGCTTGTCAGGGAAACTGTCAGGCTGGCGAAGGATTCTTCCATGCAGGGAATCGGTATTGCAATGCATGTTCTTGCGGATACATGGGCACACAGATATTTTGCGGGGACGCCTTCGCTTGTTATTAACAACACGGATTCGTATTTTTATGAAATTTTCCCCGACGGCTCGGAAAAGAAGATAAACTTCAGGCATACGACCTCACCGGACGATGTTGAAAAGGGACTTTATACTTCCAGCATATTTCAGGGAAGTGAAAATTCCATAATGAATCTCGGACATGGCCGCGCAGGACATCTTCCGGATTACAGCTTTATCAAATATAAATATCTTCCGGCCTGGGGAGGGTATGAAGAGACAGTAAAGGACAATCCATCGGATTATAATAAGGCATTCCGTCAGATGATACATGCAATGCAGTATCTCAGGGGAGATATCGGTGAGTTCAGGACGGATTACTATGAGGGAACGAAGGCGGAGCTTTATCGCGAAAGGATAGACGAAATCATACGAAAGCGGCGTGAGTCTGCGGCGGAGGACTGGAAGGAATTCGGGGAATCGCTTACAGGAGGAAAGATACCGGATTTTGACCAGGAAGCATATATTGAGGAATATCTCCGCGCCGGAGAGGATGAGAAAAAGGATACATTTCTCGGAAGATTTTTCATTTCGGCACTTGCACAAAAGAGTATGGTAACACACAGCATATTTGCATCGAAGAATCCGCTTGCGGGTTATTCCGTGGAGTATAAAAAGGGTAATATTCCCGGGATAAGAGATTTTAAGATGATGGTGGAAAGCATGAAAAAGAGAAAGGGGGAGAGAGCAAATGAGTAAATTTGCCAGAGTAGGAAATATAATAGTCAGTCTGCTTACCGTTTTGCTGGGAGTCTTTCTTTTCTTTATGCCCGGGGAAGGGTTTTATATAATAGTCCTTATACTGAGTATTGGACTTTTTATCGCAGGGTTTAAAGAAATTATTTATTATTTTACGATGGCGATAAAT
Organism: Lachnospiraceae bacterium; assembly: GCA_017479285.1. GTDB lineage: Bacteria > Bacillota > Clostridia > Lachnospirales > Lachnospiraceae > AC2028. The sequence goes on along the minus strand of JAFVCL010000048.1, from coordinate 2,077 downwards.
ATGGTTGGAGGAAAAAGGTCTTTCTACAAAGGAATAATCGTACTTGAGGCGGCGCTTTTTACATTGTCTCTTTATGATATCCCGAAAATTTTTATATTGCTTTACCTTATCGGGGTACATGTTTTTTCGGGCACGGTGGAGATATTGCGGGCATGGGAGAGTAAGAAAAACGGCTCGTCCTTTGTATTAAAGTTTATCCAGGGAAGCCTTGATATAACTATGGCGCTGTGCTGCCTTGTCTTTATAAGAAACGGAAATACCGGAACATATATATACGCCGCAGGACTTATCAACTCCGCCATATTCAGAATCGTATCCTCTTTCAGAAAGACTGCGATAGTTTATATCCAGTAATGGAAGGCTTCCTGAGGGGATGACTTTACTTTATAAAACTTTAATTTGACCGCAGGCAGCTTTTGGGCTTTTAATTTTATATAGAGGCACAAAAAGAAAGGCTAAAGGGAGGATAGCATAATGGATAATTTTTCTTTTTATTCGCCGACTTTTTTTGAGTTCGGTAAAGACGCTGAAAATAAAGCGGGGGAGCTGGTAAAGCGTTTCGGAGGCAGTAAGGTTCTTATTCACTACGGCGGGGGAAGCGTGGTAAGAAGCGGACTCCTTGACAGGGTAAAGAAATCTCTTGAGGAAGCCGGAGTAAAATATACCGAGCTCGGCGGGGTAAAACCGAACCCAAGAAGCGGCCTTGTGTATGAAGGAATAGAGCTTTGCAAAAAAGAAAATGTTGATTTTGTCCTTGCGGTGGGCGGCGGAAGTACTATAGATTCATCCAAAGCGATAGCCGCAGGAGTTCTTTATGACGGTGATTTCTGGGATTTTTACAGCGGAAAGAGAATTGAAAAGGCTCTTCCGGTAGGTACGATCCTTACCATAGCGGCCGCGGGAAGCGAGGGAAGTCCCGATTCAGTTATCACAAAAGAAGAGGGAATGTTTAAGAGAGGCGCCAGCGGAGATGCGATCAGGCCCAAGTTCAGTATATTGAACCCTTCATTAACACAGACTCTTCCGGCTTATCAGACAGCCGCGGGAATCACGGATATCATGGCGCATCTTCATGAGAGATATCTGACCAATACAAAAGAGGTCGAGGTAACTGACAGGCTCATAGAGGGACTGCTTCTTACCATGATCCATGAGGGACCAAGAGTAATCGCAGATCCGGACAATTATGAGGCGAGAGCCAATATCATGTGGGCCGGAATGATGGCACATAACAATGCTGTCGGAGTCGGAAGAAGCCAGGACTGGAACAGTCACAATATCGAGCACGAGCTTTCCGCACTTTACGACTGCGCCCACGGGGCGGGACTTGCCGTAACCATGCCTGCGGTGTTTAAGTATGTTTACAAGCATGATGTTATGCGCTTTGCAAAGCTTGCAGTGAGAGTATGGGGATGCCAGATGGATTTTGATCACCCCGAGGTAACCGCTCTTGCAGGCATAGCCTGTCTTGAAAACTTCCTTAAATCCATCGGAATGCCGCTTAGTTTTGAGGAACTCGGTGCAAAGGAGGAGGATATTCCGAAGCTTGTAGAAGCGCTTTGCTACGGAGACGGCAGAACAGGAAGCATATCCGGATTTGTGACGCTTGATGCGGAGGATTGCGCTAAGATCTATAGAATGATGATCAAATAGATAAATGAAATATAGTGAAATATTAAAAATCCCCGCGTCTGCGGGGATTTTTTAGTAATACATAAATTTTTGTCAGTCTAACGGAATACCGTTTGCTATGAGAAGGGCGCGGAGCCGGTCAACCTCGGAAACCGCTTTATTTCTCTCGGAAACTGCCTTGTCAAGCTTGGATACAGTGTTGTCAAGCTGGGATACAGTATTATTCAACTTGGATACAGCATCGTCTCTCTCTGACAATGCATTGTCTCTTTCGGAAACCGCCTCGTCCCTTTCCCGTGCGAGTTCCTCGATCATGTATTTTGTGGTATTCCTGTCCATTATCTTTAAAGCTTCCGAAAACATTCCGATCACCTCCCCGGGAGATTTTCTGAACTGGGCTATATCCTTGTAAAGCGGGATAAATTCCGGATACATGGATACCAGT
>JAFVCL010000047.1 GCA_017479285.1 Lachnospiraceae bacterium | reverse complement strand
CGGTGAGCCGCTCTGAATTGTTGGAAACAAAGGCGTATCCACAGCGGCAGGCACTTACAGCGCCCCCAAGTCCGAACATTCCGGCGCAGGCAAAAATCAGGCGCAGTACCCCCTCTGGGAGAAACAGCGCCGGAATAAAGCCTGCTGCAAATAAGCCTGAAGAAAGCAATATGAGAGGTTTGAACCGTGGGTTCCAGCAGAGCATGATTAATAGCGAGCCTGCAACATGGAATATATATGTAATCGTATTTCCGGAGAGTCCAAAGAAACCTGTCTCCACATAGATGTAATGCCCCCGAATGCAATAAAAGACCAGTTCAAGCACATAGGCAAGCATATATACACTTTTAGATGCACGGATATTTTTCAACATAATTATCTTCCCGTTTTCGACTGTCCGTTTTTCCGCCTCATAGCTTCTGTGGATGTCACTTTGAAGCTCCGGCGTTTCGGATCACAGACTCATAATTGCCCTTCATGTAGTCTTCTGGCTTGTGATTGCTTGCATATTCGCCTGGGCTGTAAATCGTGATCATGCCGGGATGAATACATATCTCATGGTTTGTGCGGCCGTTATAGACAGCATGGGCGAAGATAGTATCTCCCAGCCGCAGAGTAGGGCGTATTATTACCGTTGAATTCAAGCGTTTCCGTTTCTTTTCCTAAGTTCATATCCTGTCCCTCGCTTTCCGAAGTGACATTATTGTACCAAGTAGTGACAGAATTGTCACTATAAATAGGGCGTTTTTCCTGCTCATTTTTCAAATAAATACTGTATGGCTTTAGAAGACTGACATATTTCTATACATAATTAAACGCAGGCTGATAATTCAACCTGCGTTATTTTATATTCTAATCTGTTCTATCTTTCGCCAATAGTCCTTTTTAAAGTCATGCGGATTGGAGAAGAATTCTCTCTCAGAATTTGAAAATGTTCCAAGCTCAATTTTAAGATATATATGCTCTAACGTGCAAATCAAATCAGCAACCTGAAACAATTTGTAATCAACCGGCCTAACCTTGCGTACCTCAACATTCGGATATCTGCTGCTGAACAAAATATTAAGAATCCTTTTTAGAGGCTTCTGACCATTGTCGTAGTAAATTATTATCTTGTCAAATGACCTTAGATAATCATCATGTTTCTGAATCTCATTTGTTATCGCTTTTGTAAGTTTCGATTCAAGCTCATCGGTATCATTACATTCAGACTTTTTTACCTTTGCACTAAAAAAACGTATAGGCATTTTCCTTGCGAATCGGAACAAAAGGTTAAATAGCTTCTTTCGATCTTCCATCTGCAGTTCTTCATAGTCTGCCTCACGTCTAATTAACGGTCCGGTATGTAGCGCATGATGGGGGTATCCAAGATCTGTTAAATACTTTTCCAACCCATCTATTTGATTCTGGATAGAATCCGATTGCTCATGCAGAACAACTGTAACTATATAAAAAGGAGAGTGATGATTGTACTCTCCAAAATCTCCTGCTTCATCAATAAAGCAACTCAATATTTTTTCTGCCAATGAAAGTACTCCTATAAAATACAAAGGGCGCGGGATCCCCACGCCATTTCGGTGGACCAGGACCTTTCGGTCAGCCCTGAATCAGTTTCCTGATTCAATAATAATATACGAAAATCCGGCGTATTTGTCAAGTTTTTCATGTTTAAGATACCCAGGGGTCCCTTAGGGGGTCCCCTAAAAAAGTGGTGTCGCCCGACTCCTTTCATTTGCTGGGTTTGCGGAATCCTACAGCTCTTCGATTTCCATTGCCCTGTCCCGGATGTTGTTCATCCGCTGCACCCACAATATAATTATTATTAAAAAAGATATAGCATGTACTATATCTTTTTATTATCATCTTTCGAATAGAGCAGCTTTAATATTATGGGGGTACTGATACTCGATACGATTATCAAAAGGATTACCGCGGTAAAGTATACCGGCTCTACCATTCCCACAGCAAGACCTTTCTGGGTTACGATAAGTGCAACCTCTCCTCTTGTCATCATTCCAACACCGATCTTAAGTGAATCAGGCCAGCTATGCTTTAATACCTTAGACATAAGTCCGCAGCCGATGATCTTTGTAAGGAGAGCTACGAGTACAAATCCTATACTGAAGAATATAATCTGCGCATTTACATGACTTATATCCGTCTTAAGTCCGATACTGGCAAAGAATACAGGACCGAAAAGCATATATGAATTGGTTTCAACCTTATCATCGATATAATCATGATCCTTGATCGAACAAAGGATAATTCCGGCTACATAAGCTCCCGTAATATCCGCTATTCCGAAGAACCTCTCCGCGCAATAAGCAAAAACAAAACAAAGAGCAAGTCCGAGGATTGGAATCCTGTGGGTGTGGGGCCATTTAAAATCTACAAGTTTAAAGAGCTTGTAAATACCAAAGCCCAATCCGATGGCAAGTACGAAGAAAAGAACCGTCGAAAGAACCACCCTTCCGGGGTTTGAATCGGGGTTCTTAAATCCTATAACAAAGGTAAGGACGATAATTCCGATAACATCATCGATTATAGCGGCGCTTAAGATAGTTGTTCCGATTTCGCCCTGTAATTTACCCATCTCTTTAAGGGACTGAACTGTAATACTTACGCTGGTTGCAGTCATTATTACACCGATAAATACAGCGGAAAAAAATTTTTCGCTGCCCCAGGGAGCGGTTCCGTAAAATCCCATATACAAAAGAGTTCCGCCCACAAGAGGTACAAAAACTCCGGCACAGGCTATTGCAAACGCCTTTGGTCCGGTCTTCATAAGGTCTTTAAGATTTGTCTCAAGACCTGCGGAGAACATAAGGAGAATTACACCTATCTCCGCCATCTGACTTATAAAATCCGTCAGCTCTACTATTCCAAAAACGCTCGGTCCTATAAGAAGACCGGCTATTATCTCTCCAACGACCTGCGGTGCTTTAAGCTTCCTTGCTATAAGTCCGAATACCTTCGCAAATACAATTATTATTGCCAGATCTTTTAGGATTACATATGCTTCCACGACTATATGCCTCTTTTCTATTTTTAAAACGGTTACAATTACCGTATCAATTTTTTCACAAAAACAGCGACAGGGATTATTTCTCCCTGCCGCCACATATTGTACTACTTATGTTAAGTAAAGTCAAAGTTTGTTAGGGCACAAGTGCTCCGGTTGTTTCATCGAAGAAGTAATCCTTGCCGTCAAGTTTTACCCAGCCCTTAGCCATAAGGCCTGTGCGGTTATCGTAATAGTAAGTATTTCCTGCCTGGTCGGGATAAATATCTGCAAGTGCTCCTTCGATAGTTACCCAGCCCTTGAGCATTCTTCCGTTTTCGTCATAGCGAACCCACTTGCCCTTCTTTTCCTTCATGAAATTGAATACGAGCTCGCCCATTCCTTCGTCGGATTCGTAGGCAATCTCTCTCATCTTATCCTCGTCCCAATCTTTTTCATCCTGATAGATGTAAGGAACCCAAACTTCCTTTCCTACTGCCTTTGCACCATCATAGCAGGAATCAAGCCAGTACCAGCCGTCCGATTCCGCATCATAGATCTCTCGTCCGCGGATAGTAGCCTCATGAGTATCGGGATCCTCACCGAGAACTCCGTGGGGATCATAGTATGTTCCCTGCTTGATGCCGCCCTCATACCAATAAGCCTTGTTGTTTGCAAAATTCCATGTGCAATCAGCCTTGCCCTCAATGATCATTGGGCTACCGGATTTATCCTCATAACCATTGGGTACATACTTGTCACTGAGTCCGTACTCTTCATAGGGATTGGTCTTGGTTTCTTCGGTGTTTTCTCCACCATTACCGTTTTCGGAACTGTTGTTTCCGTTTCCGCCGTTTCCGTTATTATCAGCTTTTATTGTAAACTTTAATGTTACACTGCCTGTGAAACCTCCCTTACCGGAAACCTTGACACTTGCTGTTCCTGCATTTACATTATCGCTGTACTCAACGGTGTATTCCGAACCTTCTTTAAGAGCCTTTTCTCCAATCTTAACCGTAACCTTGGGTTCCTTTGCATATCCGTCATATTTATATTCCGTTTCGGAAAGCTTTACATCCGCTTTAGAAATATCAAAAGAACCTGCAATTGTAAATTCCGCTGTTGGATTACACTCATAAAGATCGGTGGGTGCAAATACTGCCTTTACAACATATGTTCCGGGATTGACAGGTATTTCAGCGGAATAAGTGCTATCATCGGCATCCTTCAACTTGTATAAGAAATTAGCCTCTCCGGGATTTGTTGTACTTGACGCTTTGGGATCAGGTTTCTCGCCGTAGTTAACATCCTTAACGGTAACGCTGCCGACACCATCGCCTCTGTTTACGGTGAGTGTTGCAGTAGCCTTTCCGGAATACATGCTGTCAGTTTCAGCAGTGGATACACTTACTTTGAATGTACCTGCTTTAGTAACAGTAAGCATATTTCCGTTTAAAGTTCCCACACCTGTTCCGCCATTTGAAAGACTGTAGGAAGCACTTCCGGAACCGTTGGCCAGCGTAAACAGAATGGATACATCTATTGCTTCATTTGCAAATTTAACTGTTTTATCAGTTACGGTGTGTAAAGCTGCATCCTTCGTAATGACAAGTGTTTTACCTGCATTAAGTGCAGAAAGCTCATCATATCCGGTTGAATCAGCCGTTCCGTCAGCCTTCTGAAGATACATAGTAAAAGGAAGATCAATAGTCTTTCCGTTTCCGAAATTATTCGGAGCTTTTAATAACTTAAGTCCGTCACAGCCTTTAAGCATATCATCGGTAGAGCCTTCTATATATTGAAAATTCAGCGGTGTACCGGTCATATATTTTCTCACACCGCTAAGACTGAACCCATGAAGATCAAGGCTATTAAGAGATTTACAATTGTAAAACATTTTTTTAAAATCTACTACACTATCGGTAACAAAACCGCTTACATCTGCTTCCGAAAGCTTTTCACAGCCTGAAAACATATATTCCATATGTTCAACACTTTCAGTATTCAGATCAGCGAGATTATTGATCTTAGTAAGATTTGAACAGTTACTGAACATGTATGACATATTAGTAACATTACTTATATCAAGTCCTTTTACATCAACCGTTTCGAGTGAAGAACATCCGGAAAACATATATCTCATGTCTACAGTATTGCTCGTATCAAGACCTTTAAGATCTACCTTTTTAAGTTCAGTCTGATTAATAAAAAGATTCTTGCCGCTCTCAAGTATTACTCCATTTTCAACAGAAAAATCTTCAACTACAGAACCATTTCCCAAAAACGGATAAGGATCAGCATTTCTAATATCTTGTATTATTTCATGTGTTTCAGGATCCAAATACGGATACACATATCTGTTTGTAGAAATTTGTACCGTATAACTAACTCCATTTTTAACCGCAACTGCAGGTATCCGAATCACCGTATCCGGAGTTTTTACATCGTCCTTCCAATGACAGATCATTATAATGTGATTTTCCTCATCCAGTACGTAATGATAATCTTCCTGCCAGGTCGTATCCTGTTCTGCATAAGCATTATTCCTGCAGATAAAAATGCAGGAAATAAATACTGCTACTGCAAATAACATGCGCAGCAAGACTGCAATACTCCTTTTCTTCTCATTTTCTTTTCTCATCAGTTTTTGATCCTCCTTTTTTATTTGATAGCCTCTCGGAATCTCTATCCCGCATAAATACTGTGTTTTCGAGACTCCATTTTTATTTTGCTCATCTGATCTGTATCTCAAGAATTCATAAGAAAATGAGCTCTGTACGCATAAAACAGACCTTTCCGACTATAATTCTACCTCCCCCACGAGATTCTCGCTACGTACTAAAGTACAGGTCTGACCATTGTTAAGCCCACACTTTTCCATCTCCTTATCAAGTTCGTTCAACATGATATTCGCCAATAATGGCGAGAGATTTCAATATATATTATTTTCCTATAAGCACGGTTTGTGCACGCAAAAGCACAGAGCAGGCGGATTGTACCTTTCCGCTTACTCTGTGCTATATGATCATGTCAGTATATTCTCTGTAGGGATATCCGTATAGTCTTTTGAAACTAGTATTTTATCCTTTAATTAACTGGACTTTTTGACTGGTAATGTATCCGTAATGATTTCTTCGGATACATCCAAGTCGTCAAGATTATACTTCCAGTGAAAAATAATCGGTTCCTCATTTGATTCGTCAAAGTATTTATAAATTCGCTGTTTTAGTTCTTCTTTTGTTTTGACACGGATTCCTCGTAACATTTGACGTGTCATTTTACTAAAGAAGCCTTCAATCATGTTCAGCCAAGATCCGTGTTTAGGAGTAAAGACGAATTCAAATCTTCCAGGAACTGTAGCTAGATATCTTCGGGTT
>JAFVCL010000046.1 GCA_017479285.1 Lachnospiraceae bacterium | reverse complement strand
GAGAACGTTGACGTATCCATCACCGGTAACTCAACCAACCCTACCAGATTCCAGCATCCCGTTGCTGGTACTTATAAGAAGGAGCGCCTCGAGGCAGGCAAGAAGTACTTCTCAGTTGCTTCCGGCGGAGGTACAGGACGTACCCTTCATCCCGATAATATGGCAGCAGGTCCTGCTTCCTACGGCATGACCGATACCATGGGACGCATGCACTCTGACGCACAGTTCGCAGGATCTTCCTCAGTTCCCGCACATGTAGAGATGATGGGACTTATCGGTGCAGGTAACAACCCGATGGTTGGTATGACCGTTTCTACCGCAGTTTCTATCGAAGAGGCAGCAAAGGCAGGAAAGTTCTAAGCCTTTACCAAATGATAACTTAACCGGTCGGTGACCGGAAAACTTATATCCGCCGTCTGTTGGAGCGCTTTCGCCTTCTTCAGGCGGCAGATTTGCTATAAGAGCTAAAAAGGGACAGAAAAATGAGAAAGAAGAGAGATTTCATTATCTGGATTGCAGCGGTGTTCGCGGCATCTGTTATATTTTGTCTTATAGCCGGGAGCGGAGCTTTATCCATTCCCGACGGAGTGGTCAGCGACCTTTTATACCAGCACCCGAGCGCAACGGACGGGGAGATCGTCGTTGTGGGGATTGACCAGAAGGCTCTTAGCGAGATAGGTCCCATGCCCTGGCCGAGGAGTGTTATCGCCGAGGCGATAGATTACCTAAACAGCGATCCCGAGGGCAGAGTGCCGGCGGTTATAGGTGTCGATATCCTCTATGCCGGGGAGAGCGATGATCCGGAGGCTGACAGCGAGCTTGTAAGAGCCGTGTCTGATGCGGGGAATGTAGTTCTTGTATCCGTGGCAACCTTTGGAAGTGCGCTGGTTTCCGAAGATGACGGAGCATATATAAAAAGGGACAGTGTCCTTGGATGGGATGAGCCTTATGAAGCGCTGAAAAACGGCGCTGCGGGAGTCGGGCATATAAATGTTATGGAGGACAGTGACGCGGTATTAAGGCATGGACTTTTGTATGTAGATGTTCCGGGCGAGGGAAAGGTGGACTCCTTCTCGAGGGTGATTTATGAAAAATACTGTGAGACAATCGGCGAAGAGGCAATGGCTCCTCCCGGGACCGACAGCGGATTTTTCTACCTTCCCTTTACCGCGAAAACCGGCGGATACTCGGACGGAATATCTGTCTCGGACCTGATTTCGGGAAGTATAGAGCCGGAGTTCTTTGAGAACAAGATCGTACTGATCGGACCGTATACCGTAGGCTTGCAGGATGCGTACAGAACGTCCATAGAACACGCTGTCCCGATGTACGGAGTAGAGATCCATGCGAATATCATTGACGCATTCAGAAAGGGCTTCTTTCCGAGAGAAGCAAAGGTTCTTCCGCAGCTTATAATTCTTTTTGTCATTTGTTTCGGGCTCGGGGTTTTCTTTTATGAGAGAAAAACAAGATATCAGGTGATGGGCGAGATCGGAGCCTGTGGGATATGGATAGGTGTGTGCCTTGTAATGTACCGTGCCGGGATAATCCTCCATGTTATATGGGTGCCGGTATTTGTGACTGTTATGTTTATCGCATCCATCGCGATGAACTATATGCGTGCGGCAGGGGAAAAGAGACGCGTGCAGGGCACTTTCGGAAGATACATAGATCCGGCGGTTATGAGACAGCTTCTTGACAAGGGAGAAGAGGAACTGGAGCTCGGCGGAAAGGAATATACCATTGCAGTCTTGTTTGTGGATATCCGTGGCTTTACGACCATGAGTGAAGCTCTTGATCCAAAGACGGTGGTGGAGATAATAAACAAATATCTTACGCTGACCACAAAGTGTATAATGCAAAACCACGGAACTCTCGATAAATTTGTGGGCGACTGCACCATGGCATTCTGGAACGCGCCTGTGGCACAGGAGGATCCGGTCTATCTTGCTTGCCGTGCAGCTATGGATATGGTGGAGGAGTCTAAAGCCCTCGGAGAAGAGCTTCAGGAAAGATTCGGAAGGAGTGTATCCTTCGGTGTGGGAGTAAACTGGGGAACTGCGGTCGTCGGAAATATAGGAGCGCCTCTCCGTATGGACTACACGGCTATCGGCGATACCGTTAACACCGCAGCGCGCCTCGAGGCAAACGCTCCCGGGGGAAAGGTGTATATAAGCCGGGCTGTTGCCGACGAGTTGGAAGGCAGGATAAAATACACCTCCCTCGGAGATTCCATAAAGCTTAAAGGTAAAGCGGATGGATTTGAGGTGCTGGAGCTTGAGGCTCTTTATTCCTTCAAATAAAGATTTACACGGCTTTGAATTATCCAAAAGTTCCTGAAGACATATTTGTAAAGATGCCCCTTCCGTAATGCGGAAATACGAAAAATCAAGGAGCAAAGAAAGCGAGGGCAATCGCGCCGGGACCGACATGGGCACCGATGGTGCTGCCTACCGTATGGATCGGGAGGGCATTCCCTGCTTTGATATAATCTTCGTAAATAGAAGTGGAGTCTTCGATATACTTGTCGAGAAGAGTTCTGGAATGACCGGAATATGCAAGGGAGAGCGGCTTTGAAAAATTGATGCCGTTCTCTTTTTTTACAAGCTCGATAAGCTTGTTGTTTCCGTTTTTGGATCCTCTTGCCATACCGAGGAAGATAACCTCTCCGCCGACAACAGAGACAACCGGTTTTATGTTTAAAAGCGCGCCTGCCGTCGCAACCGCAGCAGAGATCCTGCCTCCCTTTTTAAGGTACTCCAGGGTGTCAAGAAGTGCGATAAGATGAATATAATTCTTTTCTTCTTCGAGTTTTTCAACAATGTTTTCAATTGAAAGTCCCTTGTTAATAAGATCAAGAGCCATTTCTATAAGAATACGCTGACCTATGGTAGCGTTTAAGGAATCGACTACAAATACCCTTCCTTCAAATTCTTCTGCGGCGATATTTGCACTCTGAAAACATCCGGAAAGCTTACTTGATAATGTGATACACAGAACAATGTCACCGCCTGCGGTAAGCTTTGTATAATATTCCTCGTATTCGTAGGGGGAAACCTGACTTGTTTTTGGAAACTCATCTGTCTCGATAAGCTTAGAGTAGAAGCCAAAATGGTCCAGATCGATACCATCTCTGTATGAGGTATCTCCGAAAGAAACATTAAGGGGAATTACAGTAATGCCGAGCTTTTCTGCCTCGGCCTGGGTGATGTCTGATGCTGAGTCGGTAAGTATTCTTATAGCCATATTCTTCTCCTTTTTTGGAAACTACAGGAAGAATAATACGGTAATCATCGTGACTTGGCAAACTATGTAATATAGTCGGAAACGCTTTGAAAGGCGGTATTAATGTTGCTTCCCGGGCTATCTGTATACCATAACAGCTATAGAAAGCCTGCCTTTTCTTGTTAGGGAAGGCTCCGAGGCGAGCTTAAATTTGCCGTAACCACGGGCATTTACAACATCACCGATGGACACCTGCTTTGAGTTGTTCTCGCACAGTCTTCCGTTTATAAAAACCTTACCTTCACGGAACAGGTTCAGGGAGTCACTTCTGGAAAGATTGTAAACCTTAGATATAATGCTGTCGGTACGCGCTGAAGAAACCTGTATAACAAGCTCTTCCGGAACCTCTTCGGGGAAATCCTCCTTTTCGGTTACTACAGTGCATTTAACATTTGTGTGTTTGACTTTATCCAGGTTTTCACAGATAAAGTCAGCGATGGAGTCAAGGCAGAAAAGGTAGCATTCCTTCTCGCCGGCTTTTATATCGCCGAGAACATCTCTTTCGATACCGAGGTTCATAAGTGCGCCGAGAAAGTCGCGGTGGCTGAGTTTATCGGCAAATTTTTCCAAAAGCGGAGTTATGTGGATGCAGCGGATGGGTGTATCCGCCTCATACCCGAGAGCCTCCGGGCTTCCGAAGCGCACGACTACTCTCTCGGCATTCTCGTAGCCTCCGATAAGCTTAGGAGAAGCATAGGAGAGCTCTCTTTCAAGCTTAAAATACGCATCCTGTTCTCCGAGGGAAAGGAAGCTGCTGAAGGTAAAGATATTCTGGTTATAAGAACGCTCCGCGAGGTCGCGGAGCCGGTTTTCAAGAATTCCGTTATTATTCTCAGGCATAGCTGTTTACTGATCCGTATCAATCAAATTTTATCGTGTATACATTTTCGAAGGTTTCTTTGGCGGCAAGACGGTTGCCGTATTCGCGCAAAGTAAGGTCGCCGGAATAATCGTCATAATCCGCTCTTCCATACCAGGGTTCGATACATATAAAAGGCGCGTTCTTTTTCTCCGGGGACCATATCGCAAAGAGTGGAGCATTAAAGGTCACGGTAATAAATCTGTGTCCCTCGGGAGTCTCAATTCCGACTTCGTTCGTTTGGCCGCCCTCGATGATATATGTTGAACGGTCAAAGAAATCCGGAGTAATAATTGCCCGGTTGTCAGTAAGCTTAAGTGTCAGGCTTTCATGCGTACAGGTTCCGGTAAGATTTCCGTGGTGACGGATTTCGTCAGCACCCTTAAAATACAGACGGCAGCCGGACTTTTCCTTACAGGCGAAAGCGGGGTGTGCGCCGACGGAGAAATAAAGGGTTTCGTCCGTCCGCTCCTGACCGGGGTTATAAACCCTCCAGAATACGGAAATCGTATTTCCCTCAAGTTTATATCCGTTTTGAAACTCAAAATGGAAGGGGTAATTCCCATAGGTTTCAGGGCTGTCCTTAAGGGTAAACCATATTTCATCATCCGACTTTCTTAAAAGCTCATGTTCCTTATCCCGTGCAAACCCGTGGGAAGTCATTTTGTATTCTTTGTCCTCAAAGGTATATTTCCCGTCCTTTAATGAGCCGACAAAGGGAAAAAGCACCGGAGCGGTGCGTCCCCAGTACTTAGGATCGCCATTCCAGATATACTCCAGGCCGGTGGTCTTGTTTTTTACGGATTTAAGCTCCGCTCCGAAGGAATCAAACTCGGCGATTAAATTATCATTTTCAAGAATATAGCGCATACTGACCTCACATTCTTACAATACGGCAGGGCCGTGTAAAAGTGGCTCCTGTTTTAAAGAGTAAAAAAAAACAAAAAGGCGAAAGCCTGAACTCTCGCCTTATTATATCTTACCGTCATATTATCAGATACCAAAGAAAGAAATGAGCTCATCCTTTGACTTAAGACCGACGGAGGTAGTAACCACTTCGCCGCCCTTAAAGAGCATAACTGTAGGGATGCTCTGGATATTGTATTTGGAGGCAAGAGCCATCTCCGCGTCAACATTGAGCTTGCAAACCTTTACGGTTCCTTCCTTCTCCTCGGCAATCTGTGCAATGATGGGACCAAGCTTCTTGCAGGGACCGCACCACTCTGCCCAGAAATCAACGATTACCGGGATATCACTATTAAGTACTTCACTTTCAAAATTGTCTTTATTTAAGATTACTTCTGCCATTTTTTTATCCTCTTATCTTTCTTTAATTATAACCTGTCACAGATTTGTAATGTAGTGAGCCGCGCTCGTCGCTGCGTTTGCGCCGTCCGAAACCGCGGTAACAACCTGCCTGAGTGTCTTTGTACGGACATCGCCGGCAACGAAGAATCCGGGAGCGCTTGTAATACCGGTCTCATCGGCAACAACATAACCCGCGGGGTTAAGCTCTGCAACACCCTTAACAACATCTGTAACGGGTACGGAGCCGGCTGCGATAAAGATTCCGTTTATATCGAGAGTCCTGCCGCCGACAAGTCTTACGGCATTAACTCTCTCGTCTCCAAGGATCTCCTCGACCTGTGAATTAAGGACAAGCTCGATGTTTTCCTTTGCCTTTACCTTGCTGACGGTAATTTCCGCCGCGCGGAATTCGTCTCTTCTGTGGATAAGGTAAACCTTTTCACAGAGACCGGAGAGATAGAGCGCGTCATCAAGTGCGGTATCGCCTCCGCCCACAACTGCAGTAACCTTTCCTCTGTAAAAGGCACCATCACAGGTGGCACAATAGGAGACACCCTTGGCAGAGAATTCGTTTTCACCTTTTACGCCAAGATGTCTGTGAACCGCTCCGGCCGCGTAGATAACAGCCTTTGCCTCGTTCTCGGAACCGTCAGAAGATTTTACGATCCAGTGTTTGTCACCCGGATCCTGTTTAAGCTCCGTAACCGAAGCTTCAAGGAATTTAACTCCGAAGTCCACAGCATGCTGACGGAACTGCTCTCCCATACTGTAGCCGTCCATTCCGGGAAGACCGAGGTAATTGTCAACCTTGCTGCTCAAAGCGACCTGCCCCGTTCCTTCGTAGTCCTTTTCAATAACAAGCAGGTTAAGATTGGCACGGATGCCGTAGATAGCTGCGGACAAACCTGCGGGTCCGCTTCCGATAATAATAAGATCCAACATAATAAACCTCCTGTAGCCGACAGAAGCTTAAGTAAATTTTACTCCGCCGTATTTGTTTGTGTGTTCAATCGAGGTTTGTAAATTCATTATATAGGGAAAGCTTTAGATATTTCAATGATTTTTTTGATATTTATAAAAATATTATTATTGGTTAATGCAATTATTTCGATTTTTAAAAGTTCAGACAGAATCTGAAATATTTATTATTTTCCTTAACAGTATCACTAAAATGAATAAATTTTTTAATTCATATTGCAATAAAAGATAAATGTGATATAATCGGCATATGTCGGAAATAAAAATGCAAGGAGGTACGCAATGCCAAGACCACAAAAAAGGCGGAGAATATGCAGTGAGCCGAGATACAGCGTGTTTGCACCGGTTGATGGCAGTAATGCTTCTGAAGCGGTAAACAGACCCGGAAAGGAGAAGAACCTTGATGTGACACTGTCCCTTGACGAGTATGAGGTGATCCGCATGGTTGATTATCTCGGCGTTACTCATGAACAGTGCGCGGCACATATGGATATTTCAAGAACGACGGTCACGGAGATATACGAGAGGGCGCGGAAGAAAATAGCCGATATGTTGATAAACGGGAAGCAGCTCAACATATCCGGCGGCAGTTACGCCGTCTGCGGGGGTGAGTCGGGAGAGTGCAAAGGAAAATGTCCGGTAATGATATCCCAGGCGTAAAGAGGAGCCTCCGTATGGGTCATAAAGTAACCGGAAATAAACGAGAGTAATAAGAATATAAATAAGGTAATAAGCCGGGAAGCCGGTGATATAAAGAGGAAACAATAATGTCAGAACTGCTTAAAATAACAAATCTTAAGGCGAATGCCGAGGATAAGGAAATCCTGAAGGGGATTGATCTGACCGTCGGTGAGGGTGAGGTACATGTAATACTCGGACCGAACGGAGCCGGAAAATCGACGCTTGGAGCGGCTATTATAGGAAACCCTGCTTACAAGAAAACGGATGGAAAGATTTTTTTCAAAGGCGAGGATATAACGGATGAGCCTGCCGATAAGATTGCGAAGATGGGAGCCTTCCTTTCCTTCCAGAATCCGGTTGAGGTTCCGGGTATTTCCATGAGCAACTTTATAAAAACGGCTCTTGAGCAGAGAACCGGGCAGAGGATACGACTTTGGGACTTCAAGAAACAGCTTAAGGAAACCATGGCGTCGCTCCAGATGGATGAGGTATACGCAGACCGTGATCTCAATGTGGGCTTTTCCGGAGGAGAAAAAAAGAAGTCCGAAATTCTTCAGCTTCTTATGTTGAAGCCGGATCTGGCGATTCTTGATGAAACCGATTCGGGACTTGATGTTGACGCGGTACATATCGTATCAAAGGGTATCGAGGAGTATAAGAAACAGGTCGGTGGTGCGCTCATCATTATCACGCACAGCACGAGGATTCTTGAAGCGCTTACCGTTGATAAGACCCATGTACTTGTGAACGGAAGAATAGTGGATGAGGGTGGTCCGGAGCTTGTAGATGAGATCAATGAGCACGGATTTGAAAAGTACGAAGGAAGAAAACAGGCTGCTGAATAAGTATTCCTGCAAATACAGAAAGACAGATTATGAAAGAAAAGACACAGGTAGATGATATAGACCGGAGCCTGTACGATTTCCGGTACGAGGACAAAGATGCATACAAGGTGGAGGAAGGACTTACCGAGGACATCGTGCGTCAGATCTCCGATGAAAAAAATGATCCCGACTGGATGAGGGAATTCAGGCTTAAAGCCTTAAAAATCTATAACGAGATCCCGGTTCCCGATTGGGGTCCTTCAATAGACGGTCTTGATATGGAGCATATCGTAACCTATGTGCGCCCCAATACCGAGAGAATGCACACAAGCTGGGAGGATGTCCCGGAGGATATAAAGACCACCTTCGACAAACTCGGTATCCCCGAGGCGGAGAGGAAATCTCTCGCGGGCGTGGGTGCGCAGTACGATTCCGAGCTGGTTTACCACAATGTCCGCAAGGAAGTATCCGAGCAGGGCGTGGTTTATACTGACATAGAGAGTGCGCTTCGCGGAGAGTACGGTGATATGATAAGGGAACATTTCATGCACCTTGTTCCTCCGACGGATCACAAGTTTGCGGCGCTTCACGGCGCGGTTTGGTCGGGAGGCTCCTTTGTCTATGTCCCCAAGGGAGTGCATCTTGATATTCCTCTCAAGTCATACTTCAGACTTAACGCCAAGGGTGCGGGACAGTTTGAGCATACGCTTATCATAGTGGAGGATGACGCGTATCTTCACTTTATCGAGGGATGCTCAGCTCCCAAGTACAATGTTGCAAATCTGCATGCCGGCTGTGTTGAGCTTTTTGTCGGAAAGAATTCGACTCTGCGATATTCCACGATTGAGAACTGGTCAAAGAATATGTACAACTTGAACACCAAGCGTGCCATAGTAGCAGAAGGGGGAAAGATTGAGTGGGTTTCCGGATCCTTCGGTTCCCATGTTTCCTATCTCTATCCGATGAGTATTCTTGACGGAAAGGGTGCCAGAACGGAATTTACCGGAGTTACATTTGCCGGAAACGGACAGAATCTTGATACCGGAACAAAGGTTGTCCACAATGCGCCGGATACCTCCTCGTATGTTAATACCCGCTCCATAAGCAAGGATGGGGGTATAAGCACCTTCAGGAGCAGTGTTGTTATTAATTCAAACGCCAAAGGAAGCAAGTCCGCAGTATCATGCGAGTCGCTTATGGTCGATGACATAAGCCGTTCGGATACGATTCCGGCAATGGATGTAAGGACTGCGGATGCAGATGTGGGGCACGAGACAAGGATCGGACGCATAAGTGATGACACGGTATTTTACCTGATGAGCAGAGGCTTATCGGAGGAAGAAGCGAGAGCTCTTATTGTAAGAGGATTTGCAGACAATGTGAGCAAGGAGCTTCCCCTTGAATATGCTGTTGAGATGAACAATCTTATTACCCTGGAAATGAAAGGCAGTATCGGCTGATGAAGATCAATACACTTCCTGTTAAAACATGGAACAGGCTTCGCATGAACGATCATGATGCGGAAAAGGATTTTGATTTTAAAACATTTAAATATAAGGAAGAATGCCCGGAGGGTGTAAAGACCGGAGTGATAACCGTTGGTTATGATGAGGGGGAAGCAAATCCCGAGCATTTTGATGAAAGCTCGGGATCGAGATATTCCTTCGGGAAAGGGCTCAGGACAGGCTTCGGAGCGGAATTTAAGGAAGCGTTGAATAAGAGTGGTGCGCCTGTTACTGTTTATGACTTCGGTGAAGGGAAAGAGTACGATACTCCTTTGTATCAGGATTTTAATTTCACAGGAGAGGCAAATTTCGGCAATATCGTGGAGTACAGAGTCGGAGACGGCAGCAGTGCTACGGTCATACAGTTTGTTACATCCGAAGGAGCAGGAAATTCGGAGATTTTTATCCAGAGCCGTTACCGTCTTGGAAAGGGAGCAAGGCTTACTCTTGTACAGATCCAGACCCTAGAAAAGAGCTGTACTTTCTATAATGATATCGGGGGAAGAGCGGAGGAAGACGGGGAGTTTAACCTTATCCAGATAATCCTCGGCGGAAAGAATAATGCCTACGGCGTGTTCAGCTCGCTTGAGGGAAAGAGGAGCAGCTTTACCTCCGAGCTTGCGTATGAGCTCGGAAACGACGAAAAGCTTGATATTAACTATGTTGCAGATCACACAGGCGCCCAGACCGTGAGCAATATAAATGTTAGCGGTGTTTTAAAGGGAAGTGCCAATAAGCTTTTCAGAGGTACCATCGATTTCCACAGAGGCTGCGCCGGGGCGAAGGGTGCTGAGCTTGAGGATGTTCTTATGCTTGATGAGGGCTGTGAGAATAAGACGATTCCCCTTATCCTCTGCGACGAGGAGGATGTGGAGGGAAGTCATGGCGCTTCCATAGGAAAACCCGATGAGGCAAAGATTTATTATATGAAATCCAGGGGTATAAGCGAGGAGGAAGCACTCCGGATGATCGCGAGAAGCAAAATAGCTTCCGTTGAGAGGAAGATAAAGGACGAGCGAACCCGTGAAAGACTCGCTAAGCTGCATGGGGAAGAGAGCCTGTAGTTATCCCGGAGTGGCAGTTGCTTTAAATACATTTTAGTTTTTAAAACGAGAAAGAAATGACCGACATAGAAAGAAAGATACGGGAAGAGTTCCCGCTTATTAAAAATACTACACTTGCATATCTCGATAACAGCGCCACAGTACAGAAGCCACAGTGTGTAATGGATGCGGTGACAGGGTTTTATGAAAAGGATAATGCCAATCCCATGCGCGGGTTGTATGAGTTAAGCCTTCGTGCGACGGATGTTTATGAGAGCGCAAGGGAAGCGGTGGCGAGGTTTATAAGTCACAGTGGAAGTTCCGGGGAAATTAAAGAAGCCACTGAGAAAAATCCGATAACCGGAGAAAAGGTAAGTCCCGAAGAGATAATATTCACAAGAAATGCTTCCGAGAGTCTTAACCTTGTTGCTTACAGCTACGGGATGAATTTTATAAAAGAGGGAGACGAGATCATTGTAAGTGTCGCAGAGCACCACAGCAATTTCCTTCCCTGGCAGCAGGTTGCAAAGGTTACCGGGGCAAGGGTGGTCTGGTTTGACTGCGAGGCGGACGGAAGCTTTAGCATAGATACTCTTAAAGCCCTTATAACCGACAGGACAAAGCTCCTTGCCATAACGCAGGTTTCAAATGTTCTTGGAAGAGTAAATGATGTGAAGACTATGGCGGAGCTCATCCACGAAAAGGGCGGGGTAATCGTGGTTGATGGTTCACAGTCTGTCCCACATATGGATGTTAATGTAAAGGAGCTTGATGCGGATTTCTTCGCTTTTTCGGGACATAAGATGTACGCTCCTATGGGCATCGGCGTACTGTACGGAAAGAAAGCCCTGCTCGAAAAAATGCCTCCTTTTCTATACGGCGGGGAGATGATAGAATCGGTAACAAAGGAAAAGACTGTCTTTGCAGAGGTTCCTCACAAGTTCGAGGCCGGGACGGTAAATGCCGGCGGAGCGGCAGGTCTTGAGGCGGCAATAAGATTTATCGAAGGTTATGGTTTTGATTTCATAAAAGAACGCGAGGATATGTTGACCGCGCGTGCTTTTGAAAAGATGAAGAATATGCCGCATATAAACATTATCGGTGGAGAAAAGGAGGAAGACCACCACGGTATTATCGCGTTTCAGGTCGAGGGAGTGCATCCCCATGATGTCTCACAGATTTTTGCCGACAGCGATATTGCCGTAAGAGCGGGGCATCATTGTGCGCAGCCGCTCCATAAACACCTTGGAATAATGTCCAGTACCAGAATGAGTATCGCCTTTTACAACACAGAGGAAGAGATAGACAGATTTATTAAGGTCTTGTCTTCCATACGAAGCAGAATGGGGTATAAATGAGTAACAATACATTCTACAATGAAATAATAAACGAGCATAATCTGAATCCGTATCACAAGCACAGCATAGAGGGAGCCAATTTTTCACTTGAGGGTGTTAATCCTTCATGCGGTGATGATATTGTGCTTAGCCTTAAGGTTGAGGACGGTATTATAGTCGATGGTGCTTACGAGGGGGACGGATGTGCCATTTCTCAGGCCTCCGCGGATATTATGCTCGATCTTGTTATCGGTAAGAGCAGGGAGGAGGCTCTACGCCTTGCGGATATATTTATGCGTATGATCAAGGATAAGATTACCGATGAGGAGAAGGAAGAACTCGAGGAGGCGGGAATACTTGAAAGTGTTTCACATATGCCCGCCCGGGTAAAATGCGCCGTTCTCGGATGGCGCACGCTGGGAGAGATGTTTGAAGCAAAATAAAAGTTATAACGAGTGGTGGTATTAGTTACTTAAATAAAAAGGTTATTCACCACGATTAAGCTCTTTAAGGGCTTGTATTTCCTTTTCCATCCTGGCAATCAAAGCCTTGGCTTCTGTAAGTTCGGACTTGGTCTCGGTAAGTTCGGACTTGGTCTCGGTAAGTTCGGACTTGGTCTCGGTAAGTTCGGACTTGGTCTCGGTAAGTTCGGACTTGGTCTCGGTAAGCTCGGATTTGGTTTCGGTAAGTTCGGACTTGGCTTCGGTAAGTTCGGACTTGGTCTCAGTAAGCTCGGACTTGGCTTCGGTAAGTTCAGATTTGGTCTCAGTAAGTTCGGACTTGGTCTCAGTAAGCTCGGATTTGGTCTCGGTAAGTTCAGACTTAGTTTTGCTAAGATCGGATTTAGTTCCCTCGAGCTCGGATTTAGCCATATCCAATTCATTTTTAGTCAGTTCCAGGTCTCTATGCATAAAATACTCATTCCGCAGGTAATCCTCGCGGTCTCGGCAGCGCTTGCGTACATTCTCGTCAGCTTCGTAGCGGTATATCGAGGATACAGCGGATTTCATTGCGGGGTCTTTATCAGCTATCATTTTGAGTTCCTCCCAGGTTTGTGCCTTAAAGAGCTTTGCCCATTCGTCAAGCTTGTGTTTTTTGTCTTCTTCAGTAGCGAGTTCTACTGAATTCAATTCTAACACACGGAGTTCAAAATTGTCATTATAAACTTTACCGCTCCTCGTGTTCATCATCTTATAGCAGGAGTAGAATTCCTTATTGTCCGAAAAGAGCGTGTAATCAAGGATCCCTATCTGGAGCGCAGGCTTCATTTTCGCGTAGCTGTCCCCTCTTGAGATCTCATCAAACATACGACAGAGATAGACCAGGGAGCGGTTGGTCCAATCGCCGAGGTTCCTTATCTGCAGTTCGATGTTCATATTCCTTCCATCCTTAAGTTTCAGATACAGATCAAGCCGGAATTCCTTGTCTGCGATACTCTCGCCGACTATGATAGAGTTCGTGAGTTCTATATCCTCAACATCCTCAAGATCAAGATAGAGCAGGGCGGCAACAAGCCCCTTAAGAGCCACAGGGTCCTCCTGAAATACGATACGGAACATATAATCGTTGGTAAGGGTGTACTCTATCTTTCCGCTGGCGTTTTCAAGCCCGGAACGGAAGATATTTTCAGATACACTATTAAGTTTTACAGAATTGTTCATAAGATTCCTCCTAAAAAAATAAAAGCAGTCCACAAAAGCACCATAAAGCATAAAGTGGGTAAAAGGTTGATGCGGTCGCATCACGGTTTAAAGTGGGAATCAATAAATGATCCCCGGGGCGATTGCCTCTTGCTGAAATGCAATATGGAGATATTAGCAAAAAG
>JAFVCL010000045.1 GCA_017479285.1 Lachnospiraceae bacterium | reverse complement strand
TCTCGCTGTTTTTTGCGACAGCTTTGTTAGAATACCACCTTAAAACGATTGTGTCAACATCTTTTTTTATTTTGTTTAAAAAAATTTTTTTGACTCGGTTTAATTGTGGTTTTATCACGCTAAAGCCACTATATAATGTAGTCTGTCCGCTATTCTTTCACTGTATATTTGAAAATATAAAAAGGAACGCCACCGCATTCCTTTTACATACAGTAAAACGGAGAAAGAGGGATTTGAACCCTCGCGCCGGTTGCCCGACCTACACCCTTAGCAGGGGCGCCTCTTCAGCCTCTTGAGTATTTCTCCAAACCTGAATTGCTTGCCTACCAATATGTGGCTCCTAAATGGTGTTTCTTTTTAGGACGCATTGATTATTATACATACGGGTACTTCTTTTGTCAAACACAAAATTTAATATTTCAATATATTCCCGAAAAATCTTTGGGATTATTCTCTGCAATACGCTTTTATCGCGGTTTCATACAGATTGTTTCCCTCTGTGTCCATAACAACTATTACAGGAAAATCTTCTACCGTGAGTTTTCGTATTGCCTCTGTTCCAAGATCATCATAAGCTATTACTTCCGACTTTTTAATCGCCTTTGAAAGCAATGCTCCCGCTCCTCCAACAGCCGCAAAATAGACCGCGTTATTCCTGACCACAGCTTCCTTAACCTGCTCTGTCCTCTTTCCTTTTCCTATCATCCCGGCAAGTCCGAGATCCAGCAGCCTCGGTGCGTACTTATCCATCCTGCTTGCTGTGGTGGGTCCTGCGGAGCCTATGGGTCTTCCTTCTCTTGCGGGAGACGGTCCCATATAATAGATGACGTTTCCCTCTATATTGAAGGGCAGCTCACCACCCCCTTCGAGAGTTTCATACATCCGCTTATGTGCCGCATCACGGGCAGTATATATCGTACCTGTCAGATAAACATAATCTCCGGCATGCAATCGTGCCGCTGTTTCTTTAGAATATGGTACTTCTATATGCAACTGTTCATTGGAAGAACCTGACTGAGTCAAATTCTTCTCATCTATAGTATCGCTCATATTTAACTCCGTTTTGGTTTTTTCGGTTCATATTTTCCGGTCAGATGCTCTTACAGTACCCTCACGGAATGTCTGTTTACATGACAACAGATATTGACAGCAACAGGCAGTCCCGCAATATGTGTGGGATATGTATTTATATTAACGGCAAGCGCTGTTTTTGTTCCTCCAAGTCCTCCCGGTCCTATCCCGCTGAGATTGATCCTCTCTAACAATTCCTCTTCCAACTCTTTTACATAGGGAATTTCTGAACGAATGTTTACCGGTCTTGTAAGTGCTTTTTTTGCGAGAATAGCGCACTTCTCAAAGGTTCCTCCGATACCCACTCCGACAACCATCGGAGGACAGGCATTAGGTCCTGCGTCCTTTACAGCCGTAATAATCGCGTTCTTTACTCCCTCAATCCCGTCAGCAGGCTTAAGCATAAAGATACGGCTCATATTCTCGCTTCCAAAACCCTTCGGTGCAACTGTGATCTTTAGTTCGTCTCCGGCAACTATCTCATAATGGATTATCGCAGGAGTGTTATCCCCGGTATTTACGCGTTCAATCGGATCTCCCACGACAGACTTTCTAAGGAAGCCCTCCGTATAGCCCTTTTTAACGCCCTCGTTTACGGCATCTTCAAGCAGGCCTCCCTCAAAATGAACATCCTGTCCTATTTCAAGAAACACTACTGTCATACCCGTATCCTGACAGATCGGGATCATATCCTCCCCCGCTATCTTCAGATTCTCCTCAAGCTGTCCGAGTACCCTCTTCCCTACAGGAGATTCCTCTTCTAACCCCGCATTGTGCAGTACCTCTTTCATATCATCGGTAAGAAAGTGGTTAGCCTCAATACACATTTCGGCTATGGTCTCCGAAACTTTTTCTACATTTATGGTTTTCATATTATACCTCAGCCATTTATCATTTTGCAGATATCTGACAACTCTTCCGAAGAAGGTTTTCCGGGAATCCACCCTATCTTCTGTCCGTCATTTTTATATCTGGGTATAATGTGTATATGGAAATGCATAACCGTCTGCCCGGCTATCTCGCCATTATTCTGTACAATATTCAGTCCATCCGCTCCAAGCTTCTCTTTTATCTTCTTTCCCACAGCCTTCGCGGTTACCAGGGCTTTTGAAGCAAGATCATCGGGCAGTTCAAAAAGATTATCCGCGTGCTCCCTGGGAAGTAAAAGTGTATGTCCTTTTGCTGCCGGTCCCATATCCAGGATCGCTCTGAAATCTTCATCCTCATATACAGTGTTTGACGGAATCTCCCCATTGGCAATCTTACAGAAAATACAATCATCCTTTTTCATAGCTTGCAAGCCTCCTTATTCAATCAATTTGTTCCAAAATCGAGAACCTCATCCAGTCCTCTGAGCAGCCTGAAATCCCCCTTCATCTTCATGGAATCGGACATAAAAGCCCTCTGGAAAGAATTTCTTCCGGCGAGAATATCCTCAAAGACCTGTTTGGCTATTTCCATTACCATGTCAGGTTTTTCAAGGCTTCCGTAACCGCAGTTCAGAGTGGCACCCGTAAGTTTAATGACAAGACTTTCCTTCTTTCCTTCCACTTTGATGAGATAAGACCCCGCAATCCCCGCCTTTGGTCTGAATGCCCTCCTGACAGCATCCGGGTAATCATCATAATCGCCCTTTTCTCCCATAGCCATTTGGCTTCGGAAAATATTGGCAAGCTCCTGAATGTCCTGCTTCTGGGTCTGAACATAGGTATCGTCAGAAACATACTTTGAAAGCTGAGCCGATTCCTCCGGTGAAAGATTACCTGTTCCGGGGAGGGTGACTTTCTGCTTGATTATCTTGTTGCTGGCGGGAAGCGATATAAGCTTCTGATTGATCGTCCGATAGAGATTTTCCGCTTTCTTCTCTATAAGTTCAAGATATGCCGCATTAAGCTCAAGATCGACCGCATTCTCTATATATCCGCAGATACCGCTGCAGGGTTTTCCGCCCAATATCTCCCATGCAACATCAAGATCGAGCTTTGCCTCCCTTTCTCCATAGGTTCTTGACATTACCACAGGCATCATATACAGCTCGGATATCTTTTTCTTATCGCCGAACTGCCAGCATGCGTCCAGAAACTGAAGCATGTACCCCCCTATTCCATACCACTCAACCGTCGATGCAAGGACTATTCCGTCAGCCTCACCAAGCGTCTGCGGTAAAGTCGGGATGGAGTTTTTGTACTCATACAGATTGTATCTTTTTACATTTACACGCAATTCTTCAAGTACGCTCTGAATCTTCCCCACAGCTGTAAGTGTCGGGTCATCTATAATTCCTCTTCCGCCATAATATATTGCTATATTCATACCGGTATCCTCCGAAAAGATCATTTCAGTAACTTACTTATTTTAACATAAAATAATCTTATCGTAAACGAGTAGGATATCAATGAATTACTGTGTTACAGGCGGAAATAAACATTCTTATCTGTATTTCAGACTAACATTGCCAAGCCGGATCTCATCCCCCTCCGTAAGTTTTCTTCTCTCATAGGGTCTCAGTCTTAGACCGTTTTTGAACGTTCCGTTGGTTGAATTCAGATCCTCCAGCAGATACTCCTCCTTTTCGTATGTTATTCTCGCATGAATCCTGCTGATCGTGGAATTCTCCAGAATAATATCCGCCTCTCCCTTTTTCTTCCCTATAACCAGCGAGGAATCTCCCAAAACTGCCAGAACCGCTCCCTTTTCATCAAATAAACGGTGTTTTTCGTCCTTTGCCTCAGCGACATTTTCCATATATACGGTTCTTCCGTATTCCTCTTCAGGCGGTTCATCATCATACGCCTCATCCCCGTATACGGACTCCTCCTCCGCTACCATCGGCAGATCCCCGTAATCAACGGCAAGATGATTATCCCTTTTTATCTTCTCGCGGGCATCCTTATCTTTCTTTCTTGCGCTCTCAAGGAAGGAGAACAGTCCCTTCTTTTCGGGCTTTACATTCTGCTTTTCGGAAGCTTTTAAAGCCGGTTCTTCATGATCCAGGCTCTCCTCAAGGTCATCAATGACCTCTGTGTATGTCTCTTTGGCATTCCCAAAATCCGGTCTTTCCTTCTGTTCAGACACACTTGTCGTTTTACCTTTCTTTATTGCATTTTCCGGATTATCAAGCGAATTTATGTCCTCATAAATCTTTTCCTTAAGATATGCTTCCCCGTATGCCTCATACTGCTCATATATTTTGTAAGCACATTCCACAAGCTTTTCATCGTCATAATCCAGTTTTTCTATTACGAATTCCAAAAAACGGTTAAATCCGCTCTCTCCTTCATAATATGGATAATACATAAAGCTCCATCTGTTCTCATCCAGATCCTGATATACCTGTTCCGGAAACCAGATAATATTGGAATCATCCAGCAAAAATCTGCTTGCTTCCTGCTTTATATATTTGAGATTCCACGCAAAATCCTTCATCCATTCCCTGTCTACCTTCTTTTTAAAGAGTATCTGGGCAAGGCTTTGTTTGGATGTAATATCGTAGTATAAAAAAGCATCCCCGTTTATATATCTCAGACTACACCCAAGCATTCCCCCGATTCCGCCGCGGCTGATTATACAATATTGATATCTCTTTTCCTCCGGAACGCCGGAAAGCTTTGTCCTTTCGTAGTTTAAGTTCATACTTTTGATATATTCTGTTTCGAGCATTTTACCCTCCTATCAATCAACAATACCTTCTATTTTCCTCACTACCCGTATTCCCATCATCTGTTTAATAACATTTCCTTTATAGCTGACGGATGTGTCGAACACATTGGATCTTCCCCAAAAATTAAGTCCTGCAAAGGGAAATTCCACATAGCCTTCACCCCAGACTGTGTACCTTCCCCATTCCGCAGCTGCCTTTGGCATACTCCTGTTCCATGCAAGGTAAATATCCCCGGAGAAACTTGAGG
This sequence comes from Lachnospiraceae bacterium, assembly GCA_017479285.1. Lineage (GTDB taxonomy): Bacteria > Bacillota > Clostridia > Lachnospirales > Lachnospiraceae > AC2028. The sequence continues at coordinate 4,214 of JAFVCL010000045.1, read as the reverse complement.
TTTCCGATACCATCAAATCCACCCTCTCCTCAGAAGAAATTCCCTGTCTGCAGCATGCCGATACCAATGCAGTTCCATAATCCTGTTCCATAAGGCATCTGTCGTATTTGAAAAACCACATATAGATCACAAGGAAAATGACCCCTAACACAAAAGGGAGTATAAGCACCGCTTCTACGGTCATATAACCGCCCGGTCCCCGTGATATGTCATTCCCCTTTCTAAACAATACTCTCATTATTACTCCGACATCTCCTATCCAAATCCGACCATCCATATAAGATATCCGACACACATCGCCGGTACAAAAGGCATCCCGGTCTTTCCGTTTACCTTTTTTAACGTCAATAGGACGATGGATACCAGAGACAGCAATAAACAACTCATTGCAAGAATCACAAGTGCTCCTCTCCAGCCCTCGATCACGCCCAGCATTATTATGACGATCCCGTCACCTGCTCCAACCTTCCCCGTAAGCCTTCCTGCAAGTATCAGCATGATCCCGGGCGTAATACCTGACAGTACACCAAGTAATGTCATCATTGCCGGTTCTTTTGCGATTATTTTGAAAAGCAGTGAGAGCGTGACCGGAGCAGCGCCCAATGCCAAAAACAAAACCGGGATTCTCCTTTTTCGTATATCCGGTACAGCCATTACAATAAGCAACCCCTCTGCCATAACCCTTGGCAACATGACCTCCAAATTCATACAATCCTCCTACTGCCCACACCTGCTGCACGGTTTGTGTGTTCCGGCGACGCTCTCAAGCGAGACAGCCGAATAATTTCTTTTAAGCGAGTAACAATCCCTTGAATAATGGTACTTCCCACCCTCGTCACAAAGATAAACCGTATCCGGGTGTTCTCCCCAAGCGCATATCAGACATCTCCCATATCTTCCTCCGCTTGAATTTCTCTCTTCTTCAAGCATACTGTATGGCGATGGTCTGATCGCCAGATTAAGATAAGTACATCTGGTACTGGTATGATAAACCTTACTGTCCTTCGTTACATAAACAACCGTGCTCTTCTTTTCCTCTTTGTCGTTTCCGTTAATATCGTATCCGTTCCAAAGATGGGCATAATAACGGTTAAACATCCGGAAAGTCAAGAGCTCACCAAAGTTTATCGGAGGAGAGACCCTGTATGTTACTCCGATATCTACAATATCCTTATCATCAATTATCTCCGTTTCTAAAAATGAAAGCCCGTCCGCTCCGTCTCTTATGGGTGAATTATTAAGATATTCCTCTCCGAGATACCCGGTTATCCGGTTTTTGATATATATGTACGATACCGCAAAGTCTCCCAGTTCCTGTACTATCTTCTTCCCCAGCTCTGTCTCCTCAGCACCGGTTCCTCTATCCGGTAATCCCGTTTTTTCGAACTCTGACCCATATCCGGTCTCCCCTGCTATACCCCCGGGATCATTTTCATTCCCTGGATCATCCTTCGAAGGCTGCTCTGTCTTGTGACCGGTTTTTCCCATACTCTTTACGGGTTCCGTAAAAAGAGCCCCATAAAAGCTCATATCATTTCCCGTATTCCAAAGGGCGAGTTCGAGATTACTGTGAAGCCGTATCATCTCCACAGCCCCGGACAGATTTATAAAAAATATCAGAAACAGAGGTAGAACCACCGCCGTCTCTACGGTCATGCTCCCGTTTACAAATATTCTCTTAAGGTGCCCGAGAGCCCCTTTTACAGGTTTCTTTATTTTTCTAAATCCCATATCTCAACCCGAAGAAGGCTCCCTTAAAACCTGTCAGCTAAAAGGAGCTTTCCCGCACCTCAAAACCATTTTTATTCGTATTTTCGTCTTATATGATATTCATAGCTGTATCCAAACTTACTGTAAACTATGATGTCTGCCGCCAATGTGTCAATGCAGGCATCAAGCCGGAATTTCTCATTTCCCGGGGTAAGTCGTATATCTGCCTCTATCATATCTGCAGCCCTTGATGTCAAAAGCTCTTTGTCCATAAGAAGCATAAGAATCCTAAGATAATCGTCATATGAAAGACCGCTTTTATCCCCGGTTGTGTCTTTCTCAAGACCTGCCATAGAGTTCTCGAGGGTCATATGCCATGTCCCGGCAGTCTTTATCATCTGAATCCTTGATCCCGCTAAAATACACCTAATATCATACTGTGCTTCCATTCCTGCCCACATCAAAAGAATTAAGGTTTTATACACTTCTGCAAGAGGTTCCGTAAATGTGTACACTGAGATGGCAGTTCCGAGAACCTCAGCTTCTTCGCATTTCTCCTCATCTGTTAAAATATATATATAATCCGCCGCGTACCTGATCATCATTATTCTCCCCACAACAGCGATCAGGTTATCTATATCCGAATCAAGTCCCGAAATAATGTATTCAATCTGGTACTTAAGCGCGTCATCCGTCCCCTCGTGGCGGTATCTCCCCATATACCGCATCAAGTATTCCTGAAATACAAATCTTTCGATCGCATCCTCAAAATCATTCCCGTCCTCTAATTCCAGATTTCCTGAATTGATCATATTATCCTTTTTTCTCGACGAGAACAGATTTCCCCTGTCTATGGTATTAGACGATAATTCCGAAACATCATCAACATACTGGTACAGTATCATTGGATTCATAAGTGACAGTTTTCCGTTTGTAGGGTTCATATCCGTCGCAGGCTTTTTAATCACGGCTATCTGTGTATTTTCCCATTCTTCGCTCCTGCTTTCCTCCTCTGCTTTCTCATGAACCTCTGCGACTTTCCTTTCATAATCCTCAAGAGCGCCCTGCTGCCCGTGGTTTACCTGTTCCTGCAGAAGCTCCATATCTTCCTTTAAATCCATCTCCTCAAGCCCGTTTGCCTCGATATACTTTGCGCAGTCCATAAGCTCCGAAAGCATGTCTATACCGCAATCATCCTTTATCGCCTCATACGCTCTTTTCCTCATTACCGCTCCGTCGCCATCGGTTAGATACAGCGCTCCCTCTATCTCTGCCTTATCCGCTCCCAGGCTTAAAAAATCCCTGTACAGAAAAGACGATAAAAAGAAGTCCGCTCCGCTGAAGTTCTTCCTCAGGTATCCCGCAAGATGCTCCTCCGTATTATCAAGAGAAGCCCTTTCCGTCCCATAAGAATCGTCTATAGCAAACAGGTTGAACTGTTTCGCAAGTTCCCGGTGATATTCAGCCATAATGCTGTCCACCGCAATATGGCTGACCACCATCGACTCCATTCTTACAGCACCTCTCCTTGCGCCCTCTATCATCGTCAGACATAGAGACAAAAGAACAGTCATGATCAGCGTAAGAAACACCGTCATATAACCTTTCATTAAAAATCTTCCGTCCTGTTCGTGATCTTCTTAAACAGACTGTTAACAATATTTGTTATCTGACTTCTGAAGATAACTACAAGGCCCACGAGGACAACTACCATTTGTAGGCTCTCCCAAAGATAAAGTATAATCAATACTTTGCACGCAAAATACATTGTGTTTACCGTCAAATTTTTTATAAAAAGTAGTCATTTAGGCGTCACATTTCCACGATTTTTCCTCGGAGTGACGTCATTTTGACGTCAAAAACCCCCCGACCATTTAAGTCGGGGGGCAATCAAAACTATCAATACATTTCCTAGCTTTTGCTCCTACTTGCTGCGGATATAATCCATACAAGGAGAACGAAGGCGAATACAACCAAGGCAACTATAGGATATCCTCTAAGGAATACAAGTATCAGCATAGGAATAATAAGAATCCTAAAAATAATCTTAATCGCAAATGCCGCTACTTTAAACACAAATCCTAAAAGCCTGAACGCCAACAGGATAAACAAAAATGCCAGTATCATCGCTTTTCACCTTCTTTTCCTGCTTGATAAGTATAGTATGACTCATAAAATGATTTTATTATACAGACAAAGCAGCAAATTAAAGGTCGTTATTTTTCTTACCATGAATGGTGGATTTGATGATACAAGGAAGATACAGTATAATCTCCTTGTAAGATTTTGTTTAGTAGCATAAACTAATTTTACAGCAAATGCCGGGCTTTTCGAAGCTCGGTTTTTGTTTTTATTGACTATTTCATAGACAGCCCAGCCCCGTCCCTCTAATGTTATTTCCTCACGATCAAAATACCATCTTTTTCCAGCACTCCGCTTCCATCTTCACCCTTATTCCACTTGCGGGAATAAACAACCTCCGAGAACTCAGAGCACTCTATTGT
>JAFVCL010000044.1 GCA_017479285.1 Lachnospiraceae bacterium | reverse complement strand
TTATCAATACAGAAACAGGAATTCCAAGCTGATGAAGTATGTCTTCTGCTTGGATTTTTATATCTTCATCTATACGGGCACTTACAGTAGCATTCTTTACCATAACAATTACCTCCTAACTGTGTCTTAATTGTACTACAATGTACTGCAAGGTGCAATACAGAATCTGTTAGATGAGATTTTGTATACTAACCCTTATTTATGCTTTTAGTTAGGGTGTTTAATTCTTTTATTATATTCTTTATTGCTTTTATTTCCTCATTTGAACAGGACGAGATCAGTGAGCTGATTTCGTTGTTATGGATAATGGATACTGTAGGAGTATCAGTCATCAAAAGCCAGTCGGCAGATACCTGTAAAACTTCTGTGATACGCATGAATATTTCGAGACCGATATTGGTTTTCCCGTTTTCAATATCACTTACATAAGATGTAGAAATATCGAGTAATTCAGCTAATTTCTCCTGATTTATTCCTGCCGTCTTTCTGGCTTGTCTGATTCTTTCGCCCACTTCTTTTAGTCGATTACTCATAAATACACCCTATAAAAAATCGTGAATAGTCTAATAATGATTGTATTTTATCGCCTATTGTAGTATTATTTAATAATGTAAAGTAGATGATATGCACTATAGACGAATTTTTACAGAAGATATCCAATGAATGATTGATGATTTTTAAAACGAAAGTAGTAATAGCTTATGTATTTACTTTGGAAGCGGATCCAAGACTAAAAAGATAGCAAATAAGCAACAAGAAATTCATGGCAATGTAGAGAGACAAGCGGGTTCTACAGTCTATGGGACCTTGCTGCGAAGTATCAATATATCAATCAAAGATATCATGATTATTTAGCTAGTTAGTATGATATCTAAACGATTATCCCTCTGATAACGATTTCAAGAAAACAGTATTATGGAAAACAAGAAAAAAACAGCTACCATTGAGTATATGTGTACCTATTGCGGAATCAAGAATAGTCGAGGCGCTCATTCGGGAAGACCGCAGCCCGGAAAATGCGCTCGTCGCAAAGGAGACATGCCGCACCGATGGGTAATAAACAAACGATTTTAGGAGGATAGCGCTATGGGTTTTTTTGCGGATTTATTTGGCTTCGTAAAGGATACAGTAAATGGTTATGCGGAAGAGATGGTTACAGAAAAAAAGAGACGGGAATATGTCGAGATAGGATATGCGGATGGGATTATAGATCAACTTTTAAGAGATTTACACGGAAAAGGAACCGCAAATGACCCATATGGAGAAGTTGACTATGCTTATGTTAATTCGGCAATAAGCGCTGTGGAAGAAGTCTCAAGTTTTGGTAACAAGTTAACGGTATTAGACGTTATGAAGAAAAACGGATATAACATAGAACCGTTCTCGTGAAAGGAGGCACTATATGAGTTTTAATTTTTTTAGAGGGACATTCGAAGATAAGAATGGTAAAAAGGTTACAAAAGAAGTAAAAAGTGAAACAAAATCCGCTTCGCAGCTAAGGAAAGAGACAATTGATAAGTATAAAGATAAGGGGTATAAGTACAAGTCTGGTGGTTTGGGCACACGTTCAAAATAATATGTAATGAATTACTAAATCAAGGCGGGTACCTTAGGGGTACCCCAAAAAAATCGTCTTACTACAAAAGAAAAAAGTCTTAAAGCAGATGAAGGGAGAGGCGGAAACAGAAAAAGGTCCGGTGGACCTTTTTCCCGCCGAACGGACCGACGAAGGCGCTCTGCGCCGAGGAGACAGAGAATCGTGGGTTTTTGGCATCCGCAGGATGCCAAAAAAGGACGGGTAGCTTATTGCTACTCGTCCTTTTTTATCACCCTGCGGATGAAGGGACTCGAACCCACACGCTTGCGCACAAGAACCTAAATCTTGCATGTCTACCAATTCCATCACATCCGCAAAACACGCTTATTTTACAGCAATTTTTTCTTTGAGTCAATCATTTGACAAAATTCTTCCGTGGCGTACAATACATTTATAGGCTGATGCTCATTATTTTTATAGTATTAAAGGGGCGGACTGTAGTACAACGGCTGTTAAAGGAGATTTTTATGTTTAATGTTCATGACATTACGAGAGACGAATTTATGCTTGATGGTATGTTTGCCGATGAGGGGTATGACTGGTGGTGGCATTCCTTTACCGGAATAAGCGAGAAGACGGGTGAGGAAAGAGCCTTTTTTATAGAGTTTTTTACCTGTAATCCGGAGCTCGGCGGGGATAAGCCTGTCCTTGGACAAAAGGCTGAAAATAAGAAGGCCGGAAAGAAGCCCTCGTATCTCATGGTAAAGGCCGGCTGCTGGGGAGAGGAAGCCGCGCAGATACACAGGTTTTTTGGCTGGAAAAATGTAAAGCTCCGCGCCGGGGCACCGTTTAGCATCGAAGCGGAGGACTGCTATTTATCCGAGACCGAGACAAGGGGCAGCGTAAGTGTATTCGATGAGGAGGTGGAAGCATATCCCGAGTATATGTGCGACAGCGGAGAAATGACATGGAAACTCAGCATAAACAAGAAGATAGCTTTTAATGTGGGATACGGCGCAAGCAAGCCCTTCAGGGATTTAAAGGCATTTGAAATGTACTGGCATGCCGAAGGGATGAAGACGCTCTACAGCGGATATGTGTACTACAACGGCGTTAAGTACAATGTGAGCGAAGATACCTGCTACGGATATGCGGATAAAAACTGGGGTGATAACTTTACCAGCCCCTGGGTCTGGCTCTCTTCAAACTGCCTTACCAGCAATATTACCGGAAAAGAGCTTAAAAACAGCGTATTTGATATCGGCGGCGGAAGACCGAAGGCCTTCGGGATCGAATTCGACAGAAAGCTTCTCGGCGCTCTTTACTATGAGGGAAGAGAGTTTGAATTTAATTTTTCAAAATTCTGGACCCTGCCGAGAACCCGGTTTTACTGCGAGGAAACCGATACGGAGATCATCTGGCATGTAAATATGGATAATGCGGATTCGATGATAAGAACCAGATTTCGCTGTAAGAAAAAGGATATGCTCCTTGTAAATTATGAGTCGCCGGACGGAATGAAACGGCATAACCGTCTTTGGAACGGAGGAAACGGAGAGGGCAGGATATTACTGTATAAAAAAACAGGAGAGGGAAGGCTTAAGCTTTTAGATGATATAAGCGTCACACACCTGGGATGCGAATACGGGGAGTACTGCGAAAAAGGTAGCGGCAAATAATAAGAAAACGGTTTCAAAAACATATTGAAAGTTTTTCTTAAGCGTAGTATATTACATATATACAGAGAAATTTATTTTATAAAAAACGATTTCCTGACCAGCGAAAATTTTACATTATGAGGACACTACAATGAGAAAAGCAGGCATTTTATTCCCCATATTCAGCCTCCCCGCGCCATACGGAATAGGAACCTTCGGGAAAGGGGCATACGATTTTGTGGACTTTCTAAAGGAGGCGGGGCAGTCGCTCTGGCAGATACTTCCCCTCGGACCGACAGGTTATGGGGATTCGCCCTACCAGTCGTTTTCTTCCTTTGCCGGAAATCCGTATTTTATTGACCTTGAAGCGCTTATTGCAGACGGATTTCTTACGAGGGCTGATATAGAAGCGGTTGACTTCGGAAAGAATCCGCTGGATATTGATTATGAAAAGCTTTATTTCGGGCGATTCGGCCTGTACCGTAAGGCTTATGACAATGCAAAGAAAAAAGGCATCCTTGAGGATAAAAAATACAGAAAATTTGTTAAGAGCAACTCATACTGGCTGGAGGACTATTCGCTTTACATGGCGGTTAAGGATTCCTTCGGCGGCATAAACTTTATGGAGTGGGACGAGGACATAAGACGCCGTGAAAAGAAGGCGGTTGCAGCTTACAAGGCAAAGCTTGCCGAGGAGATCGAATGCTATAATTTCCAGCAGTTTTTGTTTGCTTCCCAGTGGGAAAAGCTCAAAAAATACGCCAACAAAAAGGGTATTGAGATAATCGGGGATATCCCGATCTATGTCGCTTTTGACAGTGCGGATACATGGGCAAATCCCCAGCTTTTTGAGCTCGATGCAAAGGGATATCCGACGGCAGTGGCGGGATGTCCTCCCGACTGCTTTACCGCGGACGGACAGCTCTGGGGCAATCCTTTGTATAAGTGGAAGGTTCACAAGGAGACCGGTTATAAGTGGTGGCTGGACCGGATGAAAAAGTGCTTTGAGCTTTATGATATTGTTCGTATCGACCACTTCCGCGGGTTTGACGAGTACTGGGCGGTTCCCTACGGAGATAAGACGGCTGTGGGCGGAAAGTGGTTAAAGGGACCGGGCTACAGTCTTTTTGCGGCGATAAACAAGGAGTTCGGAAGCGGCAGGATAATAGCGGAGGACCTTGGATTTATTACCGACAGTGTGAGAAATCTCATAGCCCGCTGCGGCTATCCGGGAATGAAGATACTGCAATTTGCATTTGATGCGGGCGGAGACAGCGAGCATCTTCCCCATTATTGCTACAAGAATTATGTTGTTTATACGGGAACACATGACAATTTTACATTAAAGGCATGGATAGACCAGATGGGCAAGGAGGATGTAAAGTTCGCAAAGAAGTATCTTAATGTTAAAAAGAGAAAGGAACTTCCCGGGGGATATATCCGCGCGGCTCATCAGAGCGCCGCAGACAGCTGCGTTATCCCGCTCCAGGATTATATGGGGCTTGGAAACGAAGCGAGGATAAATGCCCCTTCGACTCTGGGAATAAATTGGAGATGGAGAGTCGATGAGAAGGCGCTTACTCCGGAGCTGGCAAAGTATATAAAGAGATTTGCGAAAGTATACGGAAGAATACCAAAGAAAAGCGATAAAAAATCATAATAAAAACTATAATAAAAATCCCGGGTGATAGTTTTATCACTCGGGATCGTCTTTATAGACATCAGCCATTGCCATATTTGAATTGTGGAATTCTTTTATGTATGTAACCTCATCTCCGAACCAGTCGGGAGGGAGAAAAACATCTGCGGCATCGGTGCTTCCAAATTCGACCTCGGCCATGATGAGAGGTGCGAAGGGAACATCAAATACATCAAGCTCGATGATAAGGCTGTATCCGTCCGGCGGCTTGGGAGCCCCCTCTATAACCTGCGGATGCTCTAAGGGAATAATGTACCTTCTTTTACATATAACATTACCGTCGGCCTTAAGGAGCAGATGGTAGTACGCATCCTTTGTAAGGGGAAGATTCATTTCCTCACGGGCCATAAGTCCGGAGCCTTTATAGGTCATATAGTAATCGTCATCCTCACGGCGTATTCTTATAACAGGGTCCGTATTGAGGTATGCCTGTTCAATTCTCTTTGAAGGATAGTTTTCCAGATCCTCCGGGATCTTTTTGATTAGAAACTTGCGTTCAATTTCCATTTCCGCTCCGTTTACCGCATCTCGTAATGTGTATTCGGAAGCTGTAAATAAAAGCTTTAACAGCTTTCCGGGCGATGCAGTGATTTTTGTTTGATAGTAAAGCTTTAGTATGTTATATTGTCTTTGTGGAATATGACGCTTAAAACACCCTGATACTTTACCACACTAAAACAGTATACCCTATATTGAAAAAAAAATAAAGTTAAGGTTTTATAAAGAATGGAGAGGACTATGGCTACAATTGCAGTTATGCTTGCGGAAGGATTTGAAGAGATCGAAGGACTTACGGTTGTTGATATTTGCCGCAGGTGCGGGATTGAGGTGGTTACTGTTTCAATCACCGATGACAGAAATGTTATGGGTTCGCATAAGATTCCGGTAATTGCGGATGAGGTTTTTGCAAATGTTGATTTTGACAAGGTCGATATGATCGTGCTTCCCGGCGGACTTCGCGGAACGCAGAATCTCGAGGCCTGTGAACCTCTGATGAAAAAGATCGATGAGTTTTATAAGAGCGATAAATACATCGCCGCTATATGTGCCGCTCCGAGCATCTTCGGTCACAGGGATATTTTAAACGGAAGAGTGGCATGCAGTTATCCCTCCTTTGAGGGACATCTTGCGGGCGCGGTAGTATCCCGGAATCCTGTTGAGAAGTCCGACAATGTTATTACCGGGCGGGGAATGGGCGTATCCATAGAGTTTGCCTTAAAAATCGCGGAGCAGTTTGTGGATGCAGAGAAGGTGGAGGATGTAGCTGTGGGTATTATATACAGATAACCGGGTTTTTTACACCTTCAGATTGTTCAGATGTCCAAATATTACCGAATTTGTACGAAAAATGCGCATTTAGATATTGACATTTCGCTGTTTAAGCGGTAAATTATTTTAGTGTGCGTGGAAGCTCCCGTGTCAAGTTCGCTTTCCTCAAGGGTTTCGTTTAAAGAGGGAGCATTTGGGGAAGGTGAACTAGTTTCCGACACATCATCCTAAAATATTATAAGGAGGTGTATCTAATGGCTAACATCAAATCAGCGAAGAAGAGAATTCTCGTGAGCCGTCGCAATGCAGATCGCAACAAGGCTGAGAGATCCGAAGTTAAGACAGCTATCAAGAAGGTATATGCAGCAATCGAGTCGGGTGACAAGAAGGCAGCGCAGGAACAGCTTGTAGCAGCCACCAAGACTATCGAGATGGCAGGAACCAAGGGCGTTTACCACAAGAACAATGTGGCTCGCAAGGTTTCCAGAATCAGCAAGGCTGTAAATGCTATGGCTTAATTTTACCATATAGATATCAGTGAAAGTACCTGTACCCGTCATACAGGTACTTTTTTTTACAGGAAGGTGTTTACATGAAGATTATAGATATTTTAAACAAAAGAAATATGTCCCTTTCCTTTGAGGTCTTTCCTCCGAAAAAGGAGAGCGGCTTTGAGAGTGTAAAGAAGGCAACGGAGGATATTGCTGCGTGCAGGCCTGCGTTTATGAGCGTTACCTATGGGGCAGGCGGAGGAACCAGTAAGTATACTCTTGATATTGCTAAAAATATCAGCGAAAAGTATGGTGTTCCCACACTTGCACATCTTACCTGTGTTTCGTCCTCACGGGAGACCGTAAAGGAGCGTATCGAGGATATGAAGGCGGCAGGGATAAAAAATGTTATGGCTCTTCGGGGAGACCTTACACCGGAGCTTGAGGCTACGGATCCGTCAAACTGGGATTATCGCCACGCCATAGAGCTTGTGAGGGAGCTCAAGGAAAGCGATGGAGATTTTTGTATCGGTGCCGCGTGCTATCCGGAGGTTCATCCCGACAGCGCAAACCAGAAGGAGGATATCCTTCACCTTAAGGAAAAGGTCGAAGCGGGAGCGGATTTCCTTACGACACAGATGGTATTTGACAACAATCTTTTCTTTAACTTCCTGTATAAATTGCGGGAGGCCGGTGTCACATGCCCTGTGCTTCCGGGAATCATGCCGATAACCAATGCAAACCAGGTGGCTCGCGCGATAAAGCTTTCGGGCTCATTCATGCCCCAGCGTTTTAAGAGCATGGTGGATTATTTCGGAAGCGATCCGGAGGCAATGAAGCAGGCAGGTATTGCTTATGCTACGGATCAGATAATAGATCTTTACGCCAACGGGATAACCAATGTACATGTATATTCAATGAACAAGCCCGATGTGGCAAAGGCTATACTTGACAATCTTTCCAGTATACTTGGAAAGGATTTTGACAGATAAAACATGAGAGATATACTGCTTTCCTTAAAGGAAGGAAAACTTGATAAAGATAATGCGCTTACACCCAATCATTTGGAGCTTTCCGCCCCGCCCGTAAACCGCGGTGAGATACTTCGCTATGCCGGTTTTCCGGCTGCCGTGCTTCGGAAAAAGGGAGAAGGAAAAAGGGATGAATCCTATATAGAGGTTCCGACCGATGAAGAGTTGGCAAAAAGGCTCGACGAGGTTGTAAAACTGACGGAAGGAAATCTGACATACAGGATATCTTATGTCTGCGCAAAGGTAGACAGAGGAACCGATGGTTATCCGGTCCTTCCCTTCGGGCAGCACTCCTCCAATTTAAAAACAAATCTGGAAAACTGCAGGGGAGTGATAATTTTCGCGGCAACCGTGGGAGCGGGGATAGACAGGCTTATACGGAGATATGAGAGAACCCAGGTGGCAACCGGGCTGCTTTTGCAGGGTATCGGTGCAGAGCGGGTGGAATCCATGGTCGATGCCTTTAATGAAGATGTAAAGCGAATCGCCGGGGAATTGGAAATGAAGGCGCATCCCAGATATTCTCCGGGCTATGGTGATCTGCCCATAACTGTCCAGCCGGATATTTTAAAGCTGGTGGATGCGGAAAGGCGCCTTGGGATTACTTTAAATGAATCCTATCTTATGTCGCCGTCTAAATCCGTTACGGCGATAATCGGAATCGAATAAAAAAGTATTTATTTAATCGGAGACATTATGAAAATACTTGATTATATGCGTGACAATTTTGTTTTCCTCGACGGCGGAATGGGGACTCTTCTTCAGGAGGCGGGGCTTAAGCCCGGGGAGCTTCCCGAGAGGTGGAATGTTACCCGTCCGGAGGAGATAATAAAGATCCAGAAAGGCTATTTTGACGCGGGGACAAATGTGCTTCTTGCGAATACCTTCGGGGCAAACTGTTTAAAGTTTGATGATGAGGAGTTAGAGCAGCTTATAAATGCGGCATTTGACAATGCAAGAAGGGCCGCGGAGGAAAGCTCCGGCTTACAGGAAAAATTCATTGCTCTTGATATCGGACCCCTGGGAAGACTGCTCAAGCCTTACGGGGATTTTGAATTTGAGGATGCGGTGTCAGCCTACGCGAAGACGGTCAGGCTCGGCGTAAAGGCGGGAGCCGACCTTGTCTTTATAGAGACGATGAACGACAGCTACGATACCAAGGCAGCTCTTCTTGCGGTCAAGGAAAACTGTGACCTCCCGGTATTTGTTTCCAATGCCTACGGAAGCGACGGAAAGCTTATGACCGGCGCAAGTCCAGCTTCCATGGTGGCTATGCTCGAGGGTATGCATGCGGATGCGATCGGGGCAAACTGTTCCCTCGGACCGGAGCAGCTTATAGGCGTGATGGAGGAATATCTCGAGTACGCCTCAGTTCCGGTTTTGATAAAACCCAATGCGGGACTTCCCAGGGATGAGGGCGGAAAGACGGTCTACGATGTCTATCCACCGGAGTTTTCAGAGACTATAAAGCTTTTGCTCGAAAAAGGCGTAAGGATAGTCGGAGGATGCTGCGGAACGACACCTGAATATATCAGGGCAGTTGTGGAAAAAGCTGCAGAGCTGAAGCCTGTTCCCGTCGAGGATAAGAATCTTTCGATAATATCATCGTACACACACGCGGTCGAATTCGGAAAATCTCCCATACTTATTGGAGAGAGAATAAATCCTACGGGAAAGAAACACTTCCAGCAGGCCCTCAGGGATAATGATATCGATTATATCTTAAACGAGGGCTTAAAGCAGGCCGACGCCGGAGTACAGGTGCTCGATGTGAATGTCGGGCTGCCGGAGATAAACGAGCCGGATATGCTCGAGAGCGTTACGAAGGAGCTGCAGGCTGTGACGGACCTTCCGCTCCAGCTCGACACATCGGATCCCACCGCGATGGAGAGAGGACTTCGCTGCTATAACGGAAAAGCAATGGTCAATTCCGTGAACGGAAAGGATGAGGTTATGGAGGCGGTTTTCCCCCTTGTTGCGAAATACGGCGGCTTTGTGGTCTGCCTTACCCTTGATGAGGGCGGTATACCGGAGACCGCAGCCCAGCGCGTAAGGATAGCGGAAAAGATCATAAAGAAGGCTTCCGGGTACGGAATAGCAAAGAAGGATCTTATTTTCGACCCTCTTGCCATGACCATTAGTGCCGATACGACCGCGGCTCTTGCCACCATAAGCGCGGTTCATGAGATAAGGCACGGACTCGGGGCAAACACTTCACTCGGGGTATCCAATGTTTCCTTCGGACTGCCCTCGAGAAACATCGTAACATCCACATTCTTTGCCCTTACCTTAGAGCAGGGACTGTCTGCGGCAATCATGAATCCCTACGCCGCAGAGATGATGAATGTGTACTATGCCTTCAGAGCCCTTCACAATATGGATGCGAACTGTACGGATTACATTAATTACGCCCAGAGCCTTCCGGCACCGGTTCCGGTTTCGGCCGGAGCAGACAAAAGCGCCGGCGCCGGACAAAGTAGCAGTCAGGGAAATGCGGGAAAAGCTGCATCCGATTCCGGCAGTGAATCCGGCGCAGGCGTATCGCCGCTTCAAAATGCCATAATCCGTGGGCTTAAGGAACAGGCGGGAAATATAACAAAGGAGCTTTTAAAGGAAGTAAAACCTCTTGATATAGTACAGCGTGAGGTCATCCCGGCGCTTGATATCGTGGGAAAGAATTTCGAGCTGAAGAAGGTTTATCTGCCCCAGCTCCTTATGGCTGCGGAGGCTTCAAAGGAGGCCTTTGAAGAGATAAAAAAGGAGATGGCAAAGAGCGCGGAGGGCTCGGGGCCGAAGCGGTGCTCATTTGTTATCGCCACCGTTCACGGGGATATACACGATATCGGAAAGAATATAGTAAAGCTGATCCTTGAAAACTACGGCTTTGATGTTCACGATCTCGGAAAGGATGTACCGGAACAGACGGTGGTCGACAAGGTTGTTGAGCTCCATGCGCCCATAGTCGGACTTTCCGCGCTTATGACGACCACCGTTCCCGCTATGGAGGAGACGATAAAGCTTCTCCGTCAGCAGGCTCCGTGGGCGAAGGTCACAGTGGGGGGCGCGGTAATGACACAGGAGTACGCCGACAGAATCGGAGCGGATAAGTACTGCCGCGACGCGATGGAGACCGTAAGGTATGCCGAGGAGGTTGAAAAGAGTCTGAGGGCAGATTAGTGGTTATTAAAATATTGTTATATGTTTTTGTAAAAAACAGATAAAAATATAACAAAAGATGTATTTTTTTAGGATATATGAAAAATATATTGATATAAATACAAATACCGATTTGATAGGATATGTGAATGTATGGATCAAAGTAAGATAAGAAATTTTTGCATCGTGGCGCATATAGATCACGGAAAGTCTACTCTGGCCGACCGGATAATAGAAAAGACGGGGCTTCTCACAAGCCGTGAGATGCAGGAGCAGGTGCTTGACAATATGGATCTTGAGCGCGAGAGGGGGATAACGATAAAATCCCAGGCTGTGCGCACGGTTTATAAGGCAAAGGACGGGGAGGAGTATATCCTTAATCTTATAGATACCCCGGGCCATGTAGACTTTAACTATGAAGTCAGCCGCTCTCTTGCCGCCTGCGACGGAGCGATACTTGTAGTCGACGCTGCCCAGGGTATAGAGGCCCAGACTCTTGCAAATGTCTACCTTGCGCTTGATCACGACCTTGATGTTTTTCCGGTCATCAACAAGATAGATCTTCCCAGCGCTGACCCCCAGAGGGTTATCGAGGAGATAGAGGATGTCATCGGGATAGAAGCGCAGGATGCACCGCTTATCTCGGCAAAGAACGGCATAGGTATAGAGGATGTTCTTGAGGCGATAGTTAATAAGATTCCGGCTCCCAAGGGGGATCCCAAGGGACCCTTAAAGGCGCTGATCTTTGATTCGCTGTACGATTCCTATAAGGGTGTTATAGTTTTTTGCCGGATAAAAGAGGGCACGGTTAAACGCGGGACAAAGATCCGTATGATGGCTACCGGCGCGGTTGAGGATGTGGTAGAAGTCGGAACCTTCGGAGCGGGGCAGTTTATCCCCTGTGAGGAGCTTTCCGCGGGAATGGTCGGATACATAACGGCTTCGATAAAGAACCTTAAGGAAACGACTGTCGGAGATACGGTGACGGATGACGAGAATCCCTGTGCCGAGCCGCTTCCGGGATATAAAAAGGTACAGTCGATGGTGTACTGCGGACTCTATCCCGCCGACGGAGCAAAGTATCCCGACCTTAGAGACGCACTTGAAAAGCTGCAGTTAAATGATGCCTCCCTTACATACGAGCCGGAGACATCCATCGCTCTCGGCTTCGGCTTCAGATGCGGTTTTCTCGGGCTTTTGCACCTCGAGATAATCCAGGAAAGGCTGGAGAGGGAATACAATCTCGATCTTGTAACGACTGCGCCGGGCGTTGTCTATAAGGTTTATAAGACAAACGGTGAGGTGATAGAACTCACAAATCCTTCAAATCTCCCGGATCCTTCGGAGATAGACTATATGGAGGAGCCCATTGTCAATGCGGAGATAATGGTGACCAAGGAGTTTGTCGGTTCGATAATGGAGCTCTGCCAGGAGAGACGCGGCAGATATGTCTCAATGGAGTACATCGAGGCAAACAGGGCACTTCTCAAATATGAGCTGCCGCTTAATGAGATCATTTATGATTTCTTTGATGCATTAAAATCAAGGTCAAGGGGCTATGCCTCCTTCGACTATGATATGAAGGGCTATGAAAAGTCCTCACTCGTAAAACTTGATATACTCGTAAACCGCGAGGAGGTCGATGCTCTCTCATTTATAGTTCACGCCGATTCAGCTTATGAACGCGGGCGCAGGATGTGTGAGAGACTTAAGGAAGAGATTCCGAGACACCTCTTTGAAATCCCGATACAGGCTGCCGTAGGGGGCAGGATCGTCGCAAGGGAAACCGTTAAGGCCATGAGGAAAGATGTTCTCGCTAAATGTTACGGCGGTGATATTACCCGAAAGAAAAAGCTTCTCGAGAAGCAAAAGGAGGGTAAGAAGCGGATGAGACAGATCGGAAATGTGGAGATACCCCAGGCAGCGTTTATGAGTGTGCTTAAGCTTGATGAGGACAAGTGACGGGTGAGCTTAAAGTATTTTAAAGTAAATTTAAAATAACCCGACACAGGGTACAAGAGAGTTAAACAATTTATCAGCAGGCTTAGGAGCCAAAAGGTAGGATCATGGAAAAGAAATTTCCTAAAACAAAATTGCAGTGGCTTTGGGAGAACATGGAGGGAAAGAGAGTCCTTTTCATGTTTGCGCTTCTCGGAACGGTCGTATACAATGTTTTGCAGCTTACGGTCCCGTATATTTCAAGTGAGCTCGTGGACCGCTTTCTGACAGGGAGCGAGGCCGCATATAACTGGGCGAATAACAGAAATCTTTTCTTTGTTCTCGTCGGAGTGATGGTTGGAGTTACGATACTCCGTACTCTTATAGTGTATCTCGACTGTATGGGGTATGAGCATGTCTCACAGTCGGTGCTGTACCGCGTGCGCAACTACCTCTACGACAAGATCCAGCGTCAGGATATGAAATTCTACAGCACATACCGCACCGGAGATCTTATGACAAGAGTTACCGGAGACCTTGATGCGGTAAGGCACATGGTGGCATGGGTCATCCGTGTTATCATCGAGTCCTTTGCGCTGTACACATCTGCCATGGTCTATTTCTTCATAATGAACTGGAAGCTGGCGCTCTGCATTATGGTGCTTTCGCCCTTCATCTTCGGCGTTATTTATATGTTCCGCTCAAAGGTACGCCCCATGCATGCGAAGCTGCGTGAAAAGCTTGCCGAGATGAACACCTACGCCCAGGAGAATATCTCCGGAAACCGTGTGGTTAAGGCGTTTGCAAGGGAAGAGTACGAGAAGGACAAGTTCGATAAGGCAAATACCAGCTATAAAGAGACCAATGAGGAAACCGCGCTGGTGTGGGTAAAGTTTTATCCCGCCATAGAGGGCATGGCAAGTGCAATGTCCATCGCGCTTCTTATTATCGGCGGTCTGTTCCTTATTTACAGCATTAACAATCCCGATAATGTCCAGCTTACCATGGGACAGTTTGTTGCTTTCTCCGGACTTATCTGGGCAATCCAGAACCCTATGAGAATGCTGGGAAATATTATGAATGAGTTCCAGCGTTTTTCGGCAGCGGCGGACAAGGTAATGGAGATATATTATTCGGAGGCCGAGATAGTTGATGCTCCGGACGCCATAGACCATCCGGACAGCTTTAAGGGCGAGGTTGAGTTTAAAAATGTCAGCTTTATGTACTCCGACGGTAATCTTCCCGTGCTCAAGAATATCTCCTTTAAGGCAAAGGCGGGAGAGACGGTTGCCATAATGGGAGAGACGGGCTGCGGTAAAACCTCCCTCATACATCTTATCCCCAGGTTCTATGAGCCCACGGGAGGAGAAATCCTTATAGATGGCGTAAACATTAACCGCTACAAGCTTGAACAGCTAAGGAAGAATATCGGTCTTGCAACCCAGGATGTGCTTTTGTATTCGGACACCATCGAGGGAAATATCGCATACGGCGATCCTCATATCACGGCGGAGCAGGTGGTTAAATTTGCAAGATATTCCGCCGCATCGGAGTTTATCGCAAAGATGCCGGAGGGGTACGATACCATCGTCGGCGAGCGCGGAGTCGGGCTTTCCGGCGGACAGAAGCAGAGGATATCTCTCGCAAGAGCGCTTGCTATCGAGCCTTCGATACTTATACTTGACGATACAACCTCCGCAGTAGATATGGAGACGGAAAAACAGATACAGGACAGCCTTCGTCATCTCGATTTTGACTGCACAAAGATAATTATCGCCCAGCGAATCTCAACGACGAAATTTGCGGACAAGATAATAATCCTCCAGCACGGCGAGATAACCGAGGAGGGCTCTCACGAGGAACTTATCGCAAAGGGCGGCTACTACAGCGAGCTGGTTAAGCTCCAGACGGGGGAGGCGTAAGCAAATGGCTAAGAATACATACAGACAGGACGAGAGACTCGAAGAACCCTTTAACTTTAAACATCTGCTCAGGGCTTCGGTCTATATGAAAAAATATGCGGGAAAGATGATATTTGCGCTCATCATATCCGCACTCGGCGGTGCCATAGGACTTATCGCTCCGAGGATAAACCAGGAGGCCCTCGATGTGGCCATTCCGAACGCCGACACGAGATACCTTATTAAGCTTGCCATATTCCTTGTGGGAACGGTTATCGTAAGCATTATCCTTACCACGATCCGTTCGAGGATAATGATCAAGGTCAGCCAGGGTATCATTTATGATATAAGAAAGGATCTTTTTGCGCATCTGCAAAAGCTTCCTTTCCAGTATTATGACGACAGACCTCACGGAAAGATACTGATCCGGGTCGTAAACTATGTCAATTCCGTTTCAGACATGCTTTCAAACGGACTTATCAATGTAATACTTGAGATATTTAACCTCATATTCATTGTCGCATTTATGTTCTCTGTGGATGTACAGCTCTCGCTTGTAGTACTTTGCGGCGTACCCGTGCTTGCGGTATTTATGCTCTGGATAAAGAACAAGCAGCGCAGGGCATGGCAGGCTGTTTCCAACAAGAACTCAAACCTTAACGCGTATCTCCAGGAAAATATCGTCGGCGCAAGGATAACCCAGATATTTGCCAGGGAGGATTACAACGCCAAGGTCTTTTCCGGTCTTTCTGCCGATTGCCGCAGTACATGGATGACGGCGGTAAGATATAACAACCTTGTATGGCCGGGAATAGATACGATCTCGGTACTTGTAAGAGCGGCGATCTTTGTGTTCGGTATGGTGGTTTTCAGTACCGCGGAGGGGGGAATGAAGAGCGTCGGAGTCATTGTGGCGATATCAAGCTACGCCTCAAGATTCTGGCAGCCCATAATGAACCTTGGAAATATATTCAACAATTTTATCAACAATATCGCTTACCTTGAGAGAATATTCCAGACCCTCGATGAGCCCGTTACCGTTGATGATGCTCCGGATGCGAAGGAGATGCCCGAGATAAAGGGCGAGGTGGAATTCAGGAATGTAAACTTCGCTTACGAGGAGGGCAAGCCCGTACTTAAGAATGTTTCATTTACGGTAAAGCCGGGCCAGAGTGTGGCGCTTGTCGGACCCACCGGCGCCGGAAAGAGTACCATAGTAAGCCTTGTATCGAGGTTCTATAATGTGGGCAGCGGACAGGTTCTGATCGACGGACAGGATATCTCGAAGGTAACCTTAAGCTCACTCCGCTCCCAGATGGGTATAATGCTCCAGGACAGCTTTATATTCTCCGGTACAATAGAGGACAATATCCGCTACGGAAAGCTTGACGCTACGATGGATGAGATAAGGGCTGCAAGCAGGATCGTCTGTGCTGACAGCTTTATAAGCTCGATGGAGGACGGATACCAAAGTGAGGTAAGAGAGCGGGGAACGACTCTTTCACAGGGACAAAAACAGCTTATATCCTTCGCAAGGACACTTATCTCAGATCCCAAGATACTTGTGCTGGATGAGGCCACTTCAAGTATCGATGTCCAGACAGAGCGAGCACTCCAGACCGGACTTAACAATATGATGAAGGGCAGGACCACATTTGTTATCGCCCACAGACTTTCGACCATCAAGAACTGCGATATGATAATGTATATCGATGACGGAGGAATAGTTGAGGCGGGAAATCACGAAGAACTTCTCGCAAAGCACGGATACTATTACCATTTGTATACCGCCCAGATGGATGAAAAGGGAGCATAAAATTCATAACTCAAATTTTAAAAAAGTAGCCTTAGGGTTACTTTTTTTTTGTAATCAAATTACTTAACATTATATTGATATTTTGTGTCCGGCGGGTCAGTTTCTCCGGGACAGAGCATTTATTAAGTATTTTTACGGAGCCGACATGAAGAATAAAAAGCATGCTTTTGTGATAATATTTATAGCCTCACTGCTCCTTGGCGTTACTTTTATGGATACATGGATGGTCTTTCGCCAGACCAGGATGCAGATAAAGAATTCGGGAATATACCAGATAGAGACGATCAGCGGGGAGCTTGAAACCACCATCGGCAATGCCAAGAGTATGACTCTGGAGATCGCGGTATCCGCAAGAGAGTATATGGATGACCGGGAGGCACTTGAGGAGTTTATACGCCTGAAGAAAACTGAGCTTTCCGAGGGGAATACCGGGGCGTTCAATGTTTATATTGCGAATGATGAATATGTGTTTATACCGGATTTTGATATGCCGGCTGATTATGTGGCAACGGAGAGAGTCTGGTATACCGGGGCGATAAGGAACGGCGGAAGCGCGTATGTTACATCCCCGTACCAGGACGCAATGACTGGGGAGACCTGCTATTCGGTTTCCGTTATGCTCGGGGACGGAAGGACAGTACTGGCTATCGATTACACGATGGAAAACCTCCGTTCGCATATTAACCAGACCTATAAAGCAGGGTCGCACAATGCTCTTATCATAACGGATGAGGGTATAATAGCCGGAAGTTCGGATGAAAAGCTTATCGGCGAAAAGCTTCTGAGTGCCCTTCCGGATTACGCGGGTATATGGTCGCTCTCCAAAAATGTCAAAGGAGTAGCCACCGCAAGGATAAGGGCGGATTTTCTTTACGATAACCTTTTTGCAATGGAGTCGGGCGGCGGATGGTATCTTATCGTCAGCATAAACGACTGGGAGCTCTACAGAGATTCCTACATACAGCTTGCTGTTACCATTTTCCTCTCCATCGCGCTGTTTGTGATAGTCATAATCCTTTATCTTCTTGCGGTAAAAAACCAGAAGAAGGCCGAGAATGTGCTTGCGTCAAAGGAGGCCTTTTTAAGCGGTATTTCGGATGAACTCAGCGAGCCGCTGCAAAGGATTCTTGACAGCTCCGTGAAGGAGGGGATCGAGGGCGAGGATGAATGGCGGGAGGAGATGGCACGCATTCGCTCCTCGGGAGAAAAGCTCTCCGAAATGATAAAGCAGATAATTTCGTATTCCAGTATTGTCCGCACGGAAAAAAACAGGAATGCGAAAGGAAGCAGGGCCGCGAGCGGCGGTATGGACAGAAGGCTCCAGAAGGTCATTGTTATCTTCATGGTGCTTGTTATGCTTGTCAGTCTTTATACAAATATTTCCGCTACATACAAATGGGGAAATGTGTATATGCAAAAGCAGGCCGAGGAATACGAATACAGGCTTTCCGAGTGGATAAACACCCAAAAGAGTATTCTGGATATGTTTGCCAGCATAATCTCCACGAATCCGGAGATGCTTGATGATTATGACAGGACGATCACATTCCTTAACAGGATAACGGTCCAGTATCCGGAGATCTCTGTCACTTATATGACCAACCCCAACAGAAGGCATACGGTTTATATGAACAACGGCTGGGAGCCTGATGACCCCGACTGGCATGTGGAGGAGAGAAGCTGGTATGTCGACCTTATGAACTCCGAGGATAACTGGATAATCTCCGCTCCGTATTATGATGAGCAGACCGGCGGTTATTGTGTGACTTTTGCGGAGAAGGTTTATGATTACAGGACAGGTGAATTCCTCGGTAATTTCGGTATAGATTTCTTTATGGACAAGCTGGTGGACATACTCGGAGGAAGCTATTCGGATGACGGGTATGCCTTCCTTGTGGATCCAGAGGGACATATTATAAATCACCCCTACGGCAGCTACCAGATGTCCATGGATCACGAGACAAATGTATCGGAGCTTCCGTACCTCGAGGTGCGAAACGATCTTTCCGCGCCCAAGGTCATACGGGATTATGACGGCTCGCTGAGGATACTTGTGGCTTCGAAAAACAGGGAATCCAATTTTTCGGTATATGTCACTTCAAAGCTTTGGCTTATATACGGCAGGGTTTTTGCCTATGCGACAGTCTGCCTTATCGCCTTTCTTTCCTGTATCATCCTTGTTTACCGGCTGCTTTCAAATATGATACGGTGGCAGGATGAGACCAATGCAAAAATGCAGGCCGCAGCCGATGAAGCTATCGCGGGAGGAAAGGCCAAGAGCCGTTTCCTCGCGCAGATGTCCCATGAGATACGAACGCCCATAAACGCCGTGCTCGGTATGAATGAGATGATCCTCAGGGAATCCGCGGATGACAGTATACGAAACTACGCCGAGAATATCCGGGCGGCCGGCAAGAATCTTTTATCCATAATAAACAGCATACTTGATTTCTCCAAGATGGAGGACGGCAAGATGGAGATCATCTCCGTAAAATATGATGTGGCCTCGCTGGTCAATAATCTTGTGAATTCCATTGGGGAAAGGGCGCACTCAAAAGGTCTTGAGCTGATAACCGAAATAGACGAGAAGATTCCCACCGTTCTTATGGGCGATGATATAAGGATATCCCAGGTTATAATGAATCTGCTTACCAACGCGGTCAAATACACCGAAAAGGGTAAGGTGATACTGTCTATAAAGGAGCTTGACAGAGATAACGGAAATGTAACTCTCGAGGTAAAGGTATCCGATACGGGTATCGGAATCCGCAAGGAGGATATGGGTAAGCTTTTCGAGTCCTTTGAGCGGCTTGAGGAAAAGAGAAACCGTAATATCGAAGGAACGGGCCTCGGCATGTCAATCGTCACAGGACTTCTTGAGATGATGGGCTCTAAGCTGAATGTGGAGAGCGTATACGGAAAGGGCTCGGTTTTTTCATTCTGCATAGACCAGAGGATCATCAATCCTCATCCAATGGGAAGGTACACGGACAGAGTATCCGGAAAGGTCACGGACGGTTCGAATGAAAGGCATATTTTTGCGCCCAAGGCAAGCATCCTTGTTGTGGATGACAACGAAACCAATCTTCTTGTCATAAAAAATCTGCTTAAGCTCAACGGAATCCTTCCGGATACGGCTTCCTCCGGTGAGGAGGCGGTAAAGAAGATGAAGGAATGCTTTTACCATATAGTGTTCCTGGACCACATGATGCCTGTAATGGACGGAATAGAAACTCTTGAGAGGATAAAGGAGGAGAACCTTGCGGGAAACGATACCGTGATGATAGCCCTTACTGCGAACGCAGCCTCCGGGTCAAAGGAGTTTTATATTGGAGCCGGCTTTGACGATTACCTGTCAAAGCCCATAGAAGTCGATAAACTTGAGGAAAAGATCTTCAGGTATCTTCCCAAGGGCTTTGCAATCTGGCAGGAGAGAGATACGGACAAAAAGCCTGAAAGAAAGGAAGTATCCACTGTAACCGGGGCGGATGAAAACAAAACGGTTACGGATGATACCGGAGAGATACTTGAATTCGAACCGGTAACCGATGGTTATCCGGGAGACGATGCCGCGGGTATGGATGAGGGATTAAGGGAGAAACTTGCGGATATCGGTCTGGATGCCGACACAGGGATTGATTATTGCGGAGGGGATATAGCTCTGTACAAAGAACTTATCGGACTTTTTGCAAAAGAGTATTCCGGCAAGGCGGAGAGCATGAAAAAGTCGCTGGAAAGGGAAGATTACAGGGAATACCGTATTGTAATACATGCGCTCAAGGGAACGCTGAGGACGATCGGCGCGGGGGAACTTTCCGAACAGGCGATGAAGCTCGAGGCTGCGGCAAATGCTTCCGACGGGGAGTATATCCGCCTTAATCACAGTCGTTTTATGGATAAATATGAGGAAATCACAGAGAAAATAAAGGGGATATAAATATGGCAGATTGGGTAATAGTTGTAGATGACGATACGGAGAATCTTAAAATAGCGGGAAATATACTGAGCAAAAACGGCATGAGGGTCACTGCGCTGAGATCCGGGAAGAGCTTTCTTGAGTATATCGAAGAGCATGATATGCCGGATCTTGTTCTGCTCGATATCCGTATGCCGAATATGGACGGCTTTGATACGCTTGTAAACATGCGCAGGTTCGAGGAAAAGGAATCCTTAAAGCCGACTCCCGTTATTTTCCTTACCGCGGATGATGACAGGGGCAGTGAGATGAGAGGCTTCCAGATGGGAGTTTCCGACTTTATCCATAAGCCCTTCGACCCGGGAGTATTTGTCCAGAGAGTATCAAATGTTATTAATTCAAGAAAAAAGATGATCAGCATCGAGGAGAAGGCAAGCCATGATTATCTTACGGGATTTTACAACAAGGAGAGCATCCACGAGATGCTTGTTCCCGTGTGCCAGAAACAGTCGGGAAGTCTTTGCATAATAGATCTGGATTCCTTTAAGCTGGTTAATGATATATACGGTCACGAGATGGGAGACCGCGTGCTGGAAGCCTTTTCGGGGATACTCTCGAGAAATCTCACGGAGGGGAGTATCTGCGGGCGTATCGGGGGAGATGAGTTTCTTGTATTTGTGCGCAATATGCAAAGAGAGAGCGATATCGATAAGTTTACCGCGGCCCTCAATATAGGGATTGTAAAGGCGTGTGAGGAGCTGGTCGGCGGAGATATGCGGATACCACTCGGAGCCTCCGTGGGCGCGGTTTCGGTCCCGAAGCACGGCACACAGCTCGATGAGCTTTTCAGTCTTGCGGACAAATCACTGTACGCCGCGAAGGATAAGGGAAAGCACGGATATGTTCTCTACAAAGAGGATTTAGGCATCCGGGAGGAGGAAGATACGACCATCGTTGACCTTAAGACGCTTTCAAAGCTGCTTGAGGAGAGGAATGTTTCCCAGAGCGTAATGTGGATGGGGCGGGAGGCATTTGGAAATGTATACCGTTATATGATGAGATATCTTGACAGATATGATATATCGGCGTACAAGGTGCTTTTTACGATCAATATAAAGGAGGATAAGCTTCAGAAGGACATCGGCGAAAAAATAGCAACCGCCTTCCGGGAGATCATCCAGACAACCCTTCGCAACAGCGATGTGATGGTGAGGGTGGGGATGGATCAGTTCTTTTTGCTGCTTCCGGAGATGAATCCGGAGCATATAGAGAGAGTTTTAAACCGTATGAAGCTCGCCTGGAGAAAGAGCAGCTATTACGAAATAACCGAGCTTGAGATCGAGTATGACAGGATCGGAGGAGATTCGAATGTAAAGGCCGGCGAGGAGGATTTAAATACCGTAGTTGTGGTGGATGACGAAAAGAGCAATATCCTTATCGCGGAGCATATTTTGAAGAGAGAGGGAATAAGCACTGTCGGTCTGAAATCCGGGGAGGAGCTCCTGAAATACCTTGAGGAGAAGGATCCCGCGCTGCTCCTTATAGATATCGGACTGGGAGATATGGACGGATTTGAGGTAAGACAGAGGCTTATTGCCAAGGGCGGAAGGATATCTAGGATACCGGTCATCTTCCTGACGGACAGGCTTGACGATCAGACAGAAGTCAAGGGTTTCGCGATGGGTGCTCTCGATTTTATAAGGAAGCCCTTTGTGCCTGAACTTCTTACGGTAAGGGTTAAGCACGCTCTCAGTCTTATCAGATTGCAGAAATCCTGAAAAAGGGCATAAAAAAAGAGCGATAGACGGGGCTCGAACCCGCGGTCTCCACCTTGGCAAGGTGGCGCTTTACCAACTAAGCTACTATCGCATACCGTTTTCCAACGGACAAGTGCAAGTATACTAAAATAAAATCCGATTGTCAACAAGAATTTTAAAAAATTTTGACGATGGATATATATGCGTCAGATTAAGATTCCTTAAAATTCTATAAAACCTCTTGTCATAAGAAATCTGCGGTGTTATATTGTATGTAGTTTTAAAAACTACATCAGAGCGTTTTGAAAGCGATAATATTATTTCCGGTGCGTTTTGGATATCAGAGAGCGGCTACCAGGAAGGAGGATCTTATGACAACAAAGGAACTGGGCAGTTTTTTCAGGGAGCATCTTGTACCGAAGAAGCTATATAAACTCGAGGGAAAGCAGAATAAAAGGATCTGCCTTGAGAAGAGCGGAAACGGATATGATATATATTTCTGCGACGATAACAAGAAGATCGGACTTATCCATGTAAAGACGGAATTTGAGGCTTGCAGGGTGATGAAGGAGGAGATAAGAAAGATGATGGTATCCCTCTACGGAATCACATGGGCTCCCCAGTTTTAAGACAGAAAAATATCCGGACACAAAATATTGTAGTATTTTGCCTTACAGTAGAGAAAAATATACTAAGATATGATATACTTATAAGCATAAAGGTCATGGTGATCTTTATGCTTTTTGCTTATAGAGGGAGTAAGGTATGAAACTGATTTTTATTGGCGCGGATCATCAGGTTACGGGAAGCTGTCACTACCTTGAGGCGGGTGACAAGCATATACTTGTTGATTACGGTATGCAGCAGGGCGCACAGATATTTGAAAACGCGCCTCTTCCGGTGCATGAGTCACAGATAGATTATGTTTTTTTAACTCATGCCCATGTTGACCACTCCGGTCTTTTGCCGCTTTTGTATGCAAAGGGCTTCAGGGGACAGATATTCGCGACGGACGCAACCTGCGATCTGTGCAGCATCATGCTTCGCGACTGTGCCCACATCCAGATGCAGGAGGCAGAGTGGAAAAACCGGAAGGCGAGAAGAAGTGAGGAAAATGCACTTATAGAGCCTCTGTACACTCTTGAGGACGCGGAGGGCACCATTAAGAGGCTGGTTCCATGTCATTATGACACGGAGATAGAGGTCTGTGACGGGATAAAGATAAGATTTACGGATATCGGACATCTGCTGGGCTCCTCCTCGATAGAGGTATGGCTTACCGAGGGCGGTACGACAAAGAAGATAGTGTTTTCCGGAGATATCGGAAACAAGCACCAGCCGCTTTTGAGAGACCCGAAGCCCACAGCGCAGGCGGACTTTGTTGTTATGGAATCGACATACGGCGACAGGCTTCACAGCGCGGACAAACCGGATTTCGTAAAAGAGATCGCCAAGGTTATACAGGAGACCTTCGACAGGGGCGGAAATGTTGTTATCCCCTCCTTTGCGGTAGGGCGCACACAGGAGCTTTTATATTTCATCCGTAAAATAAAGGTCGAAAAGCTTATAAAGGGACACGACAACTTTCCTGTTTATGTCGATTCGCCTATGGCGGTGGAGGCTACGGAGGTATTTCAGGAAAACCGGAGCGAGTGCTTTGACGAGGAGGCGCTGGAGCTTGTCAGGGACAACATAAATCCTCTCGCCTTCGGAGGCCTGAAGCTTACGATTACCAGCGAGGAGTCAAAGGAGATAAACTTTATCGATACGCCGAAGGTCATAATATCGGCATCGGGAATGTGCGAGGCCGGCCGTATAAGACATCACCTAAAGCACAATCTCTGGCGAAAGGAATGTACAATCCTGTTTGTGGGCTACCAGGCGAACGGAACCCTGGGAAGAGCAATCATAGAGGGCGCGAGGGAGGTAAAACTGTTCGGGGAGTCCATCGGAGTAAATGCGGAGATAAAGCAGATCGCGGGACTTTCCGGACATGCCGATAAGCAGGGACTTATCGACTGGATAAGCGCATTTGAGGAAAAGCCCAAGAAGGTATTTATCGTACACGGTGAAGACAGCGTGACAACGCAGTTTGCGGAAACTCTTAAGATCGAGTACGGTCAGCGTGCCTATGCTCCTTACAGCGGATCGGTATTTGACCTTGGGGCGAACCGCTTTACCTACGAGGCTATGCCCGTCAGGGTGGAGAAGAAGGCACATATTGTCAGCGGTGTGTATGCAAGACTTGTTTCCGCGGGTCAGCGTCTTGTGGCTCTTATCAAGAAACTCGAGGGCAGACCGAACAAGGAACTGGGCAAATTTGCGGATCAGATAAATTCCATGTGCGACAAGTGGGATAATTGAGAACAATCATTCCGGTTGTAAAGAATAAAAACCAACAATACAAAGGAAACAGCTATGGCAAAGGTAATCATCATCGAAGAAACCACTAAAAATCCGATAACACTTATGGGACAGCGGGCCGGAGTCTGCTGGGGGGCAAATATAGAGGACCCAGAAAAGAATTACAAAAGAGGTCTGGACTGCATCATATCCGGCCATCACAGGGTTATGGAGTATGTAAATGTGGAGATGATACTTGACGGGTATTCCGCCCGTGTTATCCGCGAATGGTATACCCATATCGGAGGTGCACCCACAAGGCTACAGGCCAGCACGAGATATATAAAGTATGAGGATTTTAAGTATGTTCTGCCCCATACGATAGAGAAGGCTCCGGAGGCCAAAAGGATATATGAGGAGACCATGAAAACCATATCGGAGGCGGCTGCAAGGCTCGAGAACGAATGCGGGATACCGCGGGAGGATGCCGCGATGCTCCTTCCCCTGGGAATGGAGACCAGAATAGTCGATAAGAGAAACTTGAGGAACCTGATAGAGATGTCGCATCAGAGAATGTGTACGAGAGCCTTCTGGGAGTACAGAGAGCTTATGCGTGATCTTTGCGCCGCCTTAAAGGATTACTCCGAAGAGTGGGCTTATCTGGTGGACAATTATTTTATGCCCAAATGTGAGGTGGCGGGATACTGCACCGAGAAAAAGAGCTGCGGAAGAAAACCGAAGAAAGAAAACTGAGAAGGAGAAGACCGGATGAATATAGTTGCCGCGGTTGACAAAAACTGGGCGATAGGGAATAAGGGCGAGCTTCTTGTGCGGATACCGAACGACCAGAAGTCCTTCAGGGAGCTTACAACCCGGAAGGTCGTGGTTCTCGGAAGAAAGACATTGGACACTTTCCCGCAGGGGCAGCCACTGCCCAACCGCACAAATATAATCCTGACAAAGGACAGGGATTTCAAGGTTAAAGGTGCCGTTGTTGTCCACAGTATCGACGAACTCTTTGAAAAGCTTAAGGCGTACAGGTCGGAGGATGTATTTGTTATCGGCGGAGACAGTATCTACCGCCAGCTTCTTCCGTACTGTGATACAGCACATATAACTGCGATAGATTACGAGTACGAGGCAGACGCGTATCTGCCGGATCTGTCCGCGGACCCTGAGTGGGAGAAGACCGCCGACAGCGATGAGATAACATATTTTGACTTATCTTATTCTTTTGTGCGTTACGAGAGGGTTAAAAAACAGCTTTAAACCCTTAAAACAGGCTAAAATCAGTTTATTGACTTTTTTTAACGAGAGGTGGATAATTGTTTTGCGGGGCAGTTCCCGTTAGATATATAAGAAAGAAGGACGATTAAAGTGGAAAAGAAGAACATCGACTGGAGTAATCTCGGATTTGGCTATGTTCCCACAGATTACCGCTATGTATCCATATACGCGGACGGAGCATGGGATGAGGGTAAAATTACCGAGGATGCAAATATTACTCTCAACGAGTGTGCAGGAGTTTTTCAGTATGCCCAGACCGTATTCGAAGGCTTGAAGGCTTACACGACCGAGGACGGACATATCGTGACCTTCCGCCCCGACCTTAATGCGGAGAGACTTAATCAGTCTGCTGCACGCCTTGAGATGCCTACTCTTCCCGAGGGAAGATTTGTAGAGGCTGTGACTAAGGTGGTTAAGGCCAATGAGAATGTGGTTCCTCCTTACGGAAGCGGCGCAACACTTTACATCAGACCATATATGATGGGTACAAACCCCGTAATCGGAGTTAAGCCTGCAAATGAGTATATGTTCAGAATATTCACTACACCCGTAGGACCGTACTTTAAGGGCGGTGCCAAGCCCCTTACGATAAAGGTCAGTGATTTTGACCGTGCGGCACCTCACGGAACCGGACATATCAAGGCCGGACTCAACTATGCCATGAGCCTTCACGCGATAGTTACCGCCCATGAGGAGGGCTTCGATGAGAATATGTACCTCGATCCCGGAACAAGGACCAAGGTAGAGGAGACAGGCGGAGCGAACTTCCTTTTCGTAACAAAGGACGGCGGCGTTGTTACCCCCAAGTCTGACAGTATCCTTCCCTCGATCACGAGAAGAAGCCTTGTATATGTTGCAAAGGAATATCTCGGACTTAAGGTTGAGGAGAGAGAAGTTTACTTTGATGAGGTTAAGGATTTTGCCGAGGCCGGACTTTGCGGAACCGCAGCAGTTATCTCCCCTGTTGGAAAGATCGTTGACCATGGCAGGGAAATCTGCCTTCCCAGCGGCATGACCGAGATGGGACCTGTAACCAAAAAGCTATATGAGACCCTTACCGGAATCCAGATGGGGCGTATCGAGGCACCTAAGGGCTGGATTCATGTGATAGAGTAAAAATAATAAAGTAAAAAACAATAAAGTAAAAACAATAAAACAGCATTAAAAATATGAGTACGGGCAGGTACAAAATACATTGCCTGTACTCTTTTATTTTGCTATAATGTAGGTTGCGTAAGTGCGTTTTCGCACGCGCTAATATTTCCGGCAGGTTTTGGTAAATGCGCGATATCATCGGCAGGATTTTAGAGGGAAACTACATACAGATAACCGGTTCGCTTCAGTTTTCTGTGGCAAAGGTGGATATAGGTGTATCCTCCGATTGCGATTACGAGGGGACCTTTAAGGTATTTACCGATGACGGCAGTGCCTTTGAGGGAAGAGTTATTTCCACGGATATGAGAATGGAGATACTTACCCCGGATATAACCGGAAAGGAAACCGAGATCACATATTTCTTTCATGGCGATCTTTGCAAGCCGGGAGATGAGGTCCGGGGGAATTTCGGGATCATAAGCGACCACGGGGAGTACACGATACCCTTTGTGGTCAGAATAGAGCAGGGAAGTCTTGATTCTTCTCTCGGCCCCATAAGGGATCTTTACAATTTTGCTAATCTTGCGAGAAGCAGCTGGAACGAAGCTGCCGAGATGTTTTATTCCCCTGAATTCCCAGGAATTTTAAGCGGAACGGACGAAAAATATAAAGGTATCTATTACGCTCTTTCCGCAAACAAGGGTAATCTCCAGAACCTTGAGGAATTTCTTCTCTGTACCGGAAAGAAAAAGGGCGTAGAACTTTACTACGACAAAAAGGTTTTTGAGGTAGGTCTTATAGGTGTGGAGTTTTCCGAGCAGCTTGCGGAGAGAGAGCTTGAGATACTCCGCAACGGATGGGGATATACCGATATTGATATCGAGATACAGGGAGATTTTATACTTACCAGAAGAGAGACTCTGACAGAGGCGGATTTTGTCGGGAATGTCTGCACGATAAAGATTTTTATAGATACGGAAAAATGTTCGAGAGGGCGCCGCGAGGGCAAGATAGTCTTAAGAAACAATTTCACAAGACTTGAGATACCGGTCGTGGTCAGGGGCAGGAGCGAGAATATCGTAAGCAAAGCCCGGAGATCCCAGACCGTCCTTCTGGAAAAGCTGACAAGGGACTATATCTACCATGGGCTCGGACTTATGGAGGATAAAGAGTGGTTTGACAGGACCGGAGCCAATGTGGAACAGCTGGGAGCTTTTTCGGGAATCGCTCTTTATGCGAGACTTTTCAAGGCAAGGCTCCTTGTGCTGGAGGGACGGGCAAACGAGGCAAGCTGGCTGGTGGACCAGGCCGCGGAAATGATAGAGCATGACGAAAAAGCGGGCAAGCTTAAAGGGCACAGACTGCTTGAGGCGTATGCATATCATTGGCTTATAGCTTCGATGGTAAAGCAGGACAAGGAATTTACCAAAACCGCTGTGGGAAAGATTGAAGCGATCTACCGTAAGCTTCCCGAGGACTGGCAGATCGCGATAATAACACTGTCTCTTCCGACGACCTACAATGCCAATACATATACGAGATGGGATGTGCTTGAACGCCTGTATGAGTCGGGAGGACGCAGCGGTGTGATCTATTACGAGGGAGTAAAGATCATAAACGAGAACCCCTCCACAGCAAAGCAGATGGATGATTTTCTTATCCAGACGCTTCACTTTGGGGCAAAGCTTGGCGTTATAAACCAAAGATGCCTCGAATACATACTTCAGCTGCCCAAGCGCAGTAAAGACTTGGGATATGTATATCTGAATACCATGGAGCTTCTCTATGAAAAGTACGGTGACAACCGGATCCTTCAGGAGATATGCTCGCAGCTTATCATAAACAACAGGACGGATCATAAGGCAAATGCATGGTACAGCAAGGCTATAGAGAAGGAGATAAAGCTGACAAAGCTTTTTGAGTATTTCATACAGTCTCTCGATCTCGAGGCGGAGGAGGACATTCCTCTTGTGGTGCTCATGTATTTTGGGTATAAGAATAACCTTGCAAGTGAGCAGCTGGCGTACTTTTATTACTACATAATCACGCATAAGGAGCAGTACAGGGAACTCTATGAAGGCAATCTTCAGAATATGGAGTTTTTCGCAAATGCGCAGATCGCAGAGGGAAACATCAGCAGGCATCTTGCGGTCATCTATTCGGAGGTGCTTGATCCTTCGATGCTCAGCAGACAGCAGGCACTCGGAATGGCCGACCTTATTTTTTCAAGATGGGTGGTCTGTGAAAAGAAGGAGTGCGAAAAGGTATATGTTTACCAGAAGGGCTTCAGCAGACCCTTTGAATATAAGCTTAAAAACGGAGCCGGTGCCATAAGCGTGTACGGAAGCGGCAATATAATCGTATTTGAGGATAACTCCGGCAACCGGTATATCGAATCCGTAAAGGCGGATTCACGGGAGCTGATGGCTGTGTCCGCTTATCTGCCGTCAGTCAGTGAACTTGTATGGGATAACGAGAGACTGAATTTTTACCTCGTAGGTACGGGGGAGACAACCGTAACCGTCACCTCCGCGAATATCTTGAGGATCATGAATCTTGCCGAATCGGAGCTTGTAAGCAAGGAGGAAAGACAGCAGAAGCTTGCTCTGGCTCTCGAGCACTACAGCATAAAGGATGATGCCGCAGCCTTTGAGAGAACCTTGAAAATGCTCGATACCGACTCCCTTACATCCAACCAGAGGGGACTTATCTTCCCGCTTTTATTGAAGTTCGGTCACGAGGATATCGCGAGGGCATGGCTTACGAAATACGGACCTTATTTCGCCAGAGTCGCAAGCGTTAAGAGATTTCTCGAGAAAATCCTTAAGCCCTCCGGGAAGGATGGGGATAAAAGGTTTTCCGAAGAATATGACAGAGGGCTTGTGGGAGCGGGCATCTATGTTTTTGCCCTCGGAAACGCAGGGTCTCTTATAACGGATTATCTGGGATACTACTATGACGGTCTCTCAAGAGACATGGTAGAGATATGGAAGGCGTTAAAGGAATATGGTCTTCCGAGGAATGTGATCGACAGGCGCATCATGCTCAGGCATATCTTCACGGATGCATATCTGCCGGAGATAAACCATATTGCAAAAGAGTGTTTTGAGGAAAATTTCGGAACCGATATCGCAAAGGCCGTGCTTGCGCAGGGCTCATTCAGATATCTGGTCGGAATGGGAGTGCGTGACGAATGCGTTATCGAGAATATAAAGGATCTTTACAAAACGGGTGATGAAGTGCCCGTAGCTTCAAAACTGGCTTTTCTTAAGTATTATTCCGAAAACACCGGAAAAATGGACGAGCTGTCCGAGGAGCTGGTATTAAAATTCCTTGGGGATGAGGTAGATGACAGGGTCTATCTCGGGTTCTTCAAAGAGTATCTTAAGATGGGGGTATTCGGAAGTGAAGAGAGGCAGAAAGCCTGCAGGCTTATTCTCGGAGAGATAGAGGACAGAACAATAGTCGATTATAAGGTTACAAAGGGAAAGATAGCCAAGATCCATTACATGATAACCGGTGATGAAAGTGAAAACTTTGATTATGCCTCAGAAAATATGCGTGAGGTCTGCGGCGGTATCTGCTTCAAGGATTTCACACTGTTTTTCGGCGAGAAGCTACAATACTACATTACCGAGGAGAGTGAAAACGAGGCTTCGCTTTCCGATAACGGACAGGTATCCTGCAATGATACCGGAGCCGGTGGAAGCGGAGGAAAGTATACGCTGATAAATGATATGCTGATCAGCAATACAACAAAGGATTATGCACGCTTTGACGATCTCTACGAAGAGTACAACAGGCGTGAATTTATGAACGGTGAACTGTTCAGGCTGATGTAAGGGGAAAATATGATCAAGCTGCCCGGTTTTATGTCCGGCATGAATAACAAAGTTTATATCGGATTCAATCTGGGTGACAACTACAGTCAGATAAGCTACTCACAGGACGGGAAGAGTGTTGAGACCGTTTCCCTCATTACGGGCGAGGAGAGATTTAACATTCCGACAGCTCTCTGCAAGAGAGAGGGTGTTAACCAATGGTTCTACGGGGAGGATGCTTTAAGGTATTCAGGTGAAGAGGGCGGAATACTGGTGGATCACCTTTTAACCCTTGCGGGGAAGGGGACACCTGTCCTGGTTGACAATGTGGCATACCAGCCCGTATCACTCCTTGCTCTTTTCATCAAGAGGTGTCTGTCCCTTGTCACCGCTGTTTTTTCGGACAAGATAGAAGGCGTGCTCTTAACATCCGATAACCTGAGCTATGAGAATATCGGGGTTTTGAAGGAAGCTGTCGCCCTGCTTAAGCTTAAGACGGAAAAGATTTTTTTCCAGAGCCATATGGAGAGCTATTATCATTTCATGACAAATATGCCCGAGGAGCTCTGGAGAAACGGCAGTCTGCTCTTTGAATACGAAAACGGGGAAATCACTTCCTACAGGATGGAATCCAATTTCGGAACGGTTCCGGTCGTGGTCTATATGGACGAGAAGCATTTCCCCATGTCTGCGGGAGGAAGATCGAATGTTACCGACAAGGACTATGAGAGCATCCAGCAGGACAAAGCGTTTCTTAATATAGCAAGGGAAATCTGTGAATCGGAAAGCACCGTAAGCGTGTTTCTCCAGGGAGAGGGCTTTGACGACTCATGGATGAACGAGTCAAAAAAATATCTCTGCGGAAAGTACAGGGTATTCCAGGGAAGCAATCTGTACAGCAAGGGCGCCTGCTACGGTCTTTTGGACCGTCTTGCGGGGGAATCCGTCCAGAAGAAAAACATATTCCTTGGAAATGATAAACTGACTGCCAATATAGGGATGAATATCCTTAGGCAGAACGATGAGGTTTACTTTGCGCTGCTGGACGCCGGCGTGAGCTGGTATGACGCGGAGAATACATTTGATTTTTATCTGCAGGACGGCGATTATGTTGAATTCATCATCCGCTCCCTGGTCGGGGGAGGGGATCACATCGCAAGGATAACCCTCGATGATTTCTCCGGAAAGCTTTCGAGAATGAGATGCAGACTGTATATGGAAAGTGAAAAAAAACTTATTGTTGAGATAGAGGATCTTGGTCTTGGGGCATTCAGATCCCCCGGGACAAGGAACTGGAGAGAGGAGATACCGATTTAATCGGGCGTTTTTGGTTTTATGCGGATCAGTATCAGTATCGGAAAATATGCGACAAATCCATATATGATACCCGGACTTGAAACACCGGTATACTGTATCGAGGAGCTCTGCTATCTTTTGGGGGAGAATGCCGTACTTATCGACCAGACCATTATGACGAGAAATCTTGCGGAGTGGGTGGATAAGGAACTCGGGCTTACCGAACTGGCACAGCAGATGTATGCGATAATCCAGCGCCAGGGTTCACTTAGTACCTTTGTATGCCTTATCATGGAATACGCCGGCCTTCAGGATATGTATTACATAGATTCCGTGAGGAAAATATTAAAGAGGGGCGCGGGACTTTCGGCAATAGAGCGCCATAAGAGACAGATAGACTATCTTGTCAGCAAGAAAAAATATGTCTCTGCGGTAAGAGGGTATCATTCTCTTATAGAAAAATGGAATTATGTCAGTGAGAACGGAACCTCCATACTTCCGGGCATAAATGTGCTCTCGGCCATACATCACAATCTCGGGGTGGCCTATACGGGACTTATGCTTTACGAGAGGGCGGCGGACTGCTTTGAGGAGGCATACAGGCTCGACAGAGAGAGGGAGCACTATCTTGCCTTTATTGCCGCGAAGAGGATGGGGCTCGATGAGAACGGATACATATCCTTTGCCGCGGGTCTGACCGACGGTTATGAAGATACATTAAAGCTTGAGAAGACCATGGAGAAGCTGAATGCCGAATGGGAATCGAGAGCTGAGACACATTCCTTAAAGCTTAGAAGGCAGATGAGGGATTCGGGCGATGCATATAAGTATTATGCCGAAAACGACAGGATCCTCAAGGGTCTTAAGGATGGCTACAGAGAAAATGTGAGCGTATGAATATTTTTAAAAAGATCATTTCTTTTTTTTCAAAAGACGGTGAAAAGGAACCGGACATCGCCGGGAGGGACAAGGTAGATCTTTCCGACCCACAGGAGAGAAGCCGGTACTTTATGGACTGCCTCGACCAGATGGAGGAGTCCTCGAGGGAGGTGGAGCTCCTTGCCGGGGAGTACCAGCTTGTAACAGATTATCTGACGGATGTGGATGAGATAGATGAGCTGCCCGACGGTAAGAAGGCAGAGCTTGCAGGCATTGCCACCTCGCTTACCACATATTCCGCGGAGATGCAAAAATACCGCGAGCGCAAAAGCCGCATGACGGATATCGAGTATTATACACTGAAGAAGCGCGAGCATGAGGTAGAGGAGGGAATACAAAAAATACGCGAGGCGGAAAAATACGCAGTCGCCGTAAAGAAGGATTTAAGACGGCTTGACGGGGAGAGACAGGCGCGGCTGTTCCGGAAGACCGAGAATAACAGGAATATGAACAACTACAGAGGGATGGTGATGATCTTTATCTCGGCATATATCTTCTGTATGGTAATACTTTTATTCCTGCAGTTTGTTGCAGGGCTGGAGGTTTTTATCGGCTATTTTCTCGCGACGGCGATCGCCTCGATAGCCTGTGCGGTAACCGCGATAAAGTATATGGAGGCCGGGAAGGAACAGGGGCGGATACAAAACGAGATGAACAAGCTTATCCAGCTCCAGAATACGGTCAAGATAAGGTATGTGAACAACAGGAAGCTGCTGGAATTTCTTTATCTCAAATATCATGTCGAGAATGGGGAAAAGCTGTCAAAGCTCTGGCAGGCATACCAGCTTGAAAAGGAAGAGAGAAGGCAGTTTACCGAGGCACAGGCCCAGAGTGAATATTTCGGCAAGCAGCTGGTGTCCGCAC
This sequence comes from Lachnospiraceae bacterium, assembly GCA_017479285.1. Classification (GTDB taxonomy): domain Bacteria; phylum Bacillota; class Clostridia; order Lachnospirales; family Lachnospiraceae; genus AC2028. Next base: position 9,113 of record JAFVCL010000044.1, on the reverse strand, counting down.
TCTCCGCTCACAGAGTTAAATATCCCGACAGATGGCTCTGCCAGGTGCAGGCACTCATTGATCCGAGGGAGATGGTGGAGATCAGACACGATCTTATTATCCGGAGGCAGCGGGTACGCGAGCAGATGGATTATAACAGGAAGCTTGCAGAGGAAGCCAAGCAGGAGATAGAGGATATCGCAAAACTTTATCCGGAGTACGCCCGGGAGATAATCGAGCTGCTCGACAGTAAGGAAAACAATTAACCTGATATATTTTTATGGAGGATTCCCAAAATGAAAGAAGTAAAACCCATCAAAGAAGGCAAGGTAAGAGAGATCTATGACAACGGAGACACACTTATCATTGTTGCCACAGACCGTATCAGCTGTTTCGATGTTATCCTTGGAAACACCGTGACCGACAAGGGAAAGGTACTTACCCAGATGTCGAAGTTCTGGTTTGATATGACAAGCGATATCATTCCAAACCATATGGTTTCGGTGGATGTTAAGGATATGCCCGAGGAATTCAGAAACGAGAAATTCGAAGGAAGGAGCATGATGTGCAGAAAGCTTACCATGCTGCCGGTGGAGTGCATTGTCCGCGGATATATCACAGGAAGCGGCTGGGCAAGCTACCAGAAAAACGGCACTGTTTGCGGCATAACTCTTCCCGAGGGCTTAAAGGAATCCGACAAGCTTCCCGAGCCCATCTACACTCCTTCGACCAAGGCTGAGATAGGCTATCATGATGAGAATATCTCCTACGAGCAGAGCGTGGCGTACCTTGAGGAGCGTTTCCCCGGAAAGGGAGAGGAATATGCCTCAAAGCTCCGTGACTACACCATAGCACTTTACAAAAAATGTGCGGACTACGCCCTTACAAAGGGAATCATTATCGCAGACACCAAGTTTGAATTTGGTCTTGATGAGAACGGAAATATTGTGCTCGGCGATGAGATGCTTACACCGGACAGCTCAAGATTCTGGCCCGCAAAGGGATATGAGCCCGGACATTCACAGCCTTCATTCGACAAGCAGTTTGCAAGAGACTGGTTAAAGAGCCACGACGGGCATAACTGGACTCTTCCCGAGGATGTTGTTAAAAAGACCATCGATATCTACCATGAGGGATATGAGCTCCTTACCGGGAAGACTCTGTAAAAAAATACATAAAACGGCAGAGCTTAAGAGCTGTCGTATAAATACATAGACCGTCCGCAGGATGGTCTGGAAAGAGGAAACAAAATGGCTACAGATGTATACACAAGCCCCCTTTCTGAGCGTTATGCAAGCAGGGAGATGCAGTATATTTTTTCACAGGATATGAAGTTCCGCACATGGAGAAAGCTCTGGATAGCTCTCGCCGAGGTTGAGATGGAACTTGGACTTAAGGATGGAGACGGAGCGCCGAGAATAACTCAGGAGATGATCGACGAGTTAAAGAGCCATGCCGAGGACATCAACTATGATGTTGCCAGGGCAAGGGAGAAGGAAGTCCGTCATGATGTTATGAGCCATGTATACGCGTACGGACAGCAGTGCCCCAAGGCAGCAGGCATCATCCATCTCGGAGCCACAAGCTGTTATGTCGGGGACAACACTGATATTATCGTTATGACGGAGGCGCTTAAGCTTGTCCGTAAGAAGCTTCTTAATGTTATGAAGACTCTGGCTGATTTTGCGGATGAGTACAAAAAGCAGCCCACGCTTGCGTTTACCCATTTCCAGCCCGCGCAGCCCACGACAGTCGGAAAGAGAGCTACCCTTTGGTTACAGGAATTCTGCCTTGACTTGGAGGATCTTGATCATGTTTTATCGACCATGAAGCTCCTTGGCTCAAAGGGAACAACGGGAACACAGGCTTCGTTCCTCGAGCTCTTTAACGGAGATCACGAGACCATCGACAAGATCGACCCGATGATAGCCGCAAAGATGGGCTTTAAGGAATGCTATCCCGTATCCGGACAGACCTACTCGAGAAAGGTGGATACGAGAGCAGCGAATGTTCTCGCCGGAATAGCCGCATCCGCTCACAAGATGAGCAATGATATAAGACTTCTCCAGCACTTAAAGGAGGTTGAGGAACCCTTCGAGAAGAACCAGATCGGTTCTTCCGCCATGGCGTATAAGAGAAATCCCATGAGAAGCGAGAGGATCGCATCGCTCTCCAGATATGTTATGATAGATGCGCTCAATCCCGCAATCACCTCAGCTACGCAGTGGTTTGAGAGAACTCTTGACGATTCCGCAAACAAGAGACTTTCCATACCGGAAGGTTTCCTTGCCGTAGACGGCATCCTTGATCTGTGCCTCAATGTAACCGACGGACTTAAGGTATATCCGAAGGTTATCGAGAAGCATATGCTTGCCGAGCTTCCGTTCATGGCAACCGAGAATATCATGATGGATGCCGCAAAGAACGGCGGAAACCGTCAGGAGCTTCATGAGAAGATAAGGACGCTCTCCATGGAGGCAGGAAGAAATGTCAAGGAGAAGGGTATGGACAATAACCTTCTTGAGCTGATTGCCGACGATCCCGCATTCGGACTTACACTTGAGGAATTAAAAGCATCCACCATGGAGCTTTCAAAGTATGTGGGAAGAGCTCCGGAGCAGGTAGATGCATTCCTTTCGGGAGTTGTAAGACCGATACTTGATGCAAACAGGGAAGACCTTGGAATGAAGGCGGAGATAAATGTCTGACCGGGAGCGCCGGTTCTGAAGAGCCCGGAAAGATGTTTGAAGATAGATTTCAGGTAGATAGAATTTAGGAAGATAGAGGACTTAAGAAAATGGGCGGTTTTTTTGGTGTTGCTTCGAAGGATGACTGTGTTTTTGATCTGTTTTTCGGAATAGATTATCACTCACATCTGGGAACGCGGAGGGGCGGTATCACACTTTACGGTAAGGACGGTTTTGAGCGTGCCATTCATAATATTGAGAATGCACCCTTCAGAACAAAATTTGAGAAAGAGATTCAGGGTATGAGCGGATGGTACGGCATCGGCTGTATATCCGACTATGAGGCCCAGCCTCTCATAATCCGTTCGCATCACGGAACCTACGCGATCTCTACCGTAGGAAAGATCAACAATATAGAGGAACTTACCCAGATGCTCTTTGATCAGGGACATGTTCATTTCCAGGAGATGAGTTCGGGGGAGATAAACGCGACGGAGCTTGTTGCGGCTCTCATAAATACCAAGGCAAACCTTATCGAAGGAATACAGTTTGTACAGGAGGTGGTGGAGGGATCGATGTCTCTGCTTCTCCTAAACCAGGCCGGAATATATGCCGCAAGAGACAAGCTCGGAAGAACACCTGTCGAGATCGGAAAGAAGGCGGAAGGCTTCTGTGTCTCATTTGAGAATTTCGCGTACAAGAATCTCGGATATCATGATTACAAGGAACTCGGTCCCGGAGAGATTGTTGTTCTTACAGAGAAGAATTGTATTACACTTTCAAAGCCCGGTACAGACATGAAAATCTGTACATTCCTTTGGGTCTACTACGGTTATCCCGCAAGCACTTATGAGGGATTGAATGTGGAGCAGATGAGATATAACTGCGGCGCAAAGATGGCAAAGCGCGACAATGTAAAGCCGGATATCGTTGCCGGGGTACCGGATTCGGGAACGGCCCACGCGGTGGGATACGCCAATGAGTCGGGAATTCCCTTCTCGAGACCGTTTATAAAGTATACTCCCACCTGGCCGAGATCCTTTATGCCGACGATTCAGAGCAAGAGAGATCTTATTGCAAAGATGAAGATGCTTGCGGTAAATGAGCTCATAAACGGAAAGAGCATTCTTCTTATAGACGATTCCATCGTCAGAGGAACGCAGCTTCGTGAGACTACGGAGTATCTGTACGAAAACGGGGCAAAGGAGGTTCATATAAGACCTGCATGCCCGCCGCTTCTTTACGGATGCAAATATTTAAATTTCTCCCGGTCGAATTCGGAGATGGATCTTATCGCAAGAAGGGTTATCGAGAGGCTTGAGCACGGGAATGTGACCGAGGAGATTTTACAGGAATACGCCGATCCCGAATCCGAGAAATACAAAAAAATGGAGGAAGAGATCTGTAAGGAGCTTAAGTTTACCTCGCTCAGATTTAACAGACTCGACGATATGATAGAGGCTACCGGTATAGACCCCTCGAAGCTCTGTACATACTGCTGGGACGGAAAAGAGTAATGCTGATGACCTGAGGGAACGGGAGAAAGCCGTATACCGCCGGAGGAAAAGCTATGGGTAGTAATGTAAATGATGAAGATATAATGCAGGCTGCATACTCCGATAACCATTCGGAGTATGCGGTTTGTCCCTGCTGCGGAAACAGGACGCTTGATCCCGAGGATTCATCCTTCGAGATCTGTCCCGTCTGTTTTTGGGAAAATGATCCTTCTCAGCTAAGAAACCCCGATGAGACCGGGGCGAATAATGTCTCCCTTGTTCAGGCAAGGAAGAATTACCGTGAATTCGGAGCCTGTGAAGAGAGGTACAAGTCCTATGTAAGGACGCCATATCCGGAGGAAATCGAAAGAAACTATGAGTAACGGGAACAATATGGAAAAAAACACCGGGTTTAAAAAATTTATCAAGGGCTGCCTTTATTCGGCAGCTGTTTGTTTACTGTCGCTGAATTTATGCGGATGCGGCTCACTTGCAAGCTACCTTGACAAGCAGGACGCTGCAAGAGAAAACCTTGAGATTACTGAAAGCTATGATACAGAGCCTGAGGAAACAAGATTCTACTTCAGAAATAATAAGCTAAAAAAACAGCATTATGAAAAGCATGGGATCGAGATGGGCTTTGAATCTGCCGATGAATACGAGGCAGCCGCCTCCGCAGTGGTAAACAATCCGAATGCCCTGCACAAGACAGAAGCTGAGGACGGAGATTATGTTTTTTATCTTGAGGAGACTAACGAATTTGTTGTAGTTTCAACCGATGGATATATAAGGACATACTTCCTGCCGAGCGGCGGCAAGGCATATTATGACAGGCAGTGAGGGATGCGTAATAACAGAGTTAGAAAAGAAGAAAAGTTCCGGAGGGTGCATAATGAAAAAATTACTTGTTGTTGTGGATATGCAGAATGATTTTGTTACCGGGGTACTTGGAACCGCGGAGGCTCAGTCGGTAGTACCGGCTATTGCGGAATACATAAAATCCTATGACGGAGATGTGGTATTTACAAGGGATACGCATAAGGACAATTATATGGATACCCTCGAAGGAGAAAAGCTTCCGGTTCCGCACTGTATAGAGAATACTACCGGATGGGAAATCGTTCCGGAACTTAAGATGCTGTCGGAGGATAAAGGTATTACTTTAAAAATATTCAACAAGCCCACCTTTGGAAGCGTTGAACTTGCGGAGTTTATAAGGGACAGCGGATATGAGCTTGTTGATTTTTGCGGTGTATGTACCGGAATATGTGTTATAAGCAACGAAGTTACTTTAAAGGCGTTTGCACCGGAGACAAGGATAGTTACACACTCAGACCTTTGCGCCTGTGTTACGCCGGAGTCTCACGAGACCGCTCTCGCAGCCATGAAAACCTGCCATATTGATGTAGTGTAAATAGATATTTTTTTATTTTAAAAGCTCCTCCCGGAGCCGGAATTTTTAAGAGATTAAGGGGAATATTATGAAATTTTCGCCGGTTATCGTAAGCCTACTTGAGACAGACCTGTATAAATTCAGCATGGGACAGGCTATCTATCACAACTTCCCGTCCTATGAAACCACATGGACTTTTAAGTGCAGAAATGCAGATGTCCATTTTGATAACGATATGGTTGACGAGATCCGTGAACAGATAAAGAACTACTGCGAACTCCGTTTTACGGAGGAGGAGCTTTCATATCTCGGGACTATTTCATGGTTTAAGAAATCCTATATAGATTTCTTAAGGCTCTGGCATCCGAGATTCGAAGATTTTGTGATTGATACCAATGCGGAGTGCGGGCTGAATATTGAGACAAACGGTACCTGGCTTAATACTTCGATGTATGAGATACCGACGCTTGCCATAGTAAACGAGGTCTATTTCCGTATGAAATATGAGTACGGAGAGCTTATGACCAGTTATCAGGAGAGGCTTTCGGAGAAGATCGCATCGCTTAAAAGCGGCCGGTACGATATATCCGCGTTCAGTGAATTCGGATTGAGAAGGAGGCTTTGCGCCGAAGCGCAGGAGATGGCTGTAAGGGAGCTTGCCGGGGCAGATCTCGGTGCTTCAAGGTTTGTCGGAACCTCTAATGTATTTCTTGCCAGAAAGTACAATGTTCTGCCTGTGGGAACGATGGCACATGAGTGGATAATGTGTGTCGGACAGGGAGACCACGCGCATAATCCCGCGTATTCAAACAGATATGCCCTTAAATTCTGGGTAAAGGAGTATGGCGTACAAAACGGAACGGCACTTACCGATGCCATAACCACAGACTGCTTCCTGAGAGATTTTGACCTTCAGTATGCGACTCTTTTCTCAGGCGTAAGACACGATTCGGGAGACCCGATAGAATGGGGAGAAAAGATACTTGCCCATTATGAAAAGCTGGGGATCGATGCCAGGCAAAAAACGCTCCTGTTCAGCGACAGTCTTGATTTTGAGAGAGCTCACAATATACACGGGCATTTCCGAGGAAGGATAAAGGTTGCTTTCGGAATCGGAACATATATTTCTAACGATACCTTTGCGGAGCCTTTAAATATTGTAATGAAGACCACCGCCTGCAACGGACAGGATGTTGCGAAGATTTCGGATGTTGCGGGAAAGGGAATGTGCAAGAATCCGGATTATGTGGCTTATCTCCAAAGGTGTATCGACTGGAGAATGCAGCATGAGAAAGACTGATGCGTTAAAAGAGCTTTTGGTTAAAGTGTAAAGCGTAATGAGATGTGCGGAGCGGATCAGGCGGATAGAAGCCCTTATTGATATAGGAAAATAATATGTATAATTTTGACCCAAAGAGAGAAAAGGACAATATTATAAAATGGATCCGGGACTGGTTTTCGGAAAACGGACCGAAGGCAAGCGCGGTCGTCGGACTTTCGGGAGGCAAGGACTCAACGATTGTTGCGGCTTTGCTCAAGGAGGCGCTGGGTGCTGAGCGCGTAGTTGGTGTCCTGATGCCGAGAGGAGTACAGCCGGATATAGAGGATTCAAAGCTTGTTGCAGATACTCTTGGAATCCCTGCGGTTATAGTAAATATAGGAGAGGCGGCTGATGCACTCACGGAGAGCATAAGGAGCGCGGAGTTTTACGGCGGTAAAGCTTCAGATATTTTCCCGGAGGGCAGTATTCCGATAACGGCTGATATGAAGATCAATATTCCACCCAGGATCCGTATGAGTACGCTGTACGCTGTGGCGCAGTCTCTTCCAAACGGCGGAAGAGTCGCAAATACCTGCAATAAATCGGAGGATTATGTCGGGTACAGCACTAAATACGGCGATGCCGCGGGAGATTTTTCCCCTATCTCGGATTTTACCGTGAGGGAGGTGCTCGCGATAGGCGATGAATTTGGTCTGCCCACAGAACTCGTCCACAAAACGCCATCGGACGGACTTAGCGGAATGAGCGACGAGGATAAGCTGGGATTTACATACGAGATGCTGGATGAGTATATCTTAAACGGCGTATGTCCCGATGAAGAAATCAAAAAAAAGATAGACAGATTGCATGCCATAAACCTGCATAAATTAAAGGTTATTCCGGCGTACAGAAAGGGTTAGTTTTATGTGGGACGGTTCTTCGGAGCATCATTTATATGCTGGCCCGAAGAGCCGTCCCTTTTTAGCAGATTATTTATATAGTTTTTGAATTTATGTACTCTTCTATGTACCTCCGATTTAATGTTGTTTGATTTTTGTTTTTTGAGTTCTTTCTTATAACTTATTACATTTTCTGTTTTGTCTTATAACTTATTACACTTTGTTTCAATATTTTTCTGTTTGTATTACAGGATTTTATGTGATAATATGAAGTTGCGACGCAAATCGAATATTTAAGTCTACAGAGGAAGTGTTTTTATTTCGGTAAAAACGCTTGCTCCTCTTCTCTATTCCCTCTGTGGACTTAGATGAGATTTGCGTCGCAGCAAACGGAGCGGCGGTTTTCATGCGCAGCTTCGGCTGCGCATTTTTTTGTTCAGAAATACTGTGTAAAAGAAAGGAAGAAAAGAGGCATGAAAAGAGAAACTAAAAAGGTGTTGGCAACGCTCGGCACGATAGCATTGAGCACGGTATTACTTCCATCAACTGCTGCATTTGCATATCAGGATGGGGACAATACTTATGAGTGGAGAACAGATGAGGGAAAACAGTTTTGGTATGAGAATGGGGAACGCCAGGGTGTATATGGGAGTATAGGTAATGTTTTCTACGACGGTACCGAACGCGGACGTGAAATATATGACCGAGAGAGCGATGGCTGGTACTGGCTTGACGCGTTATATAATGGAGCTAAAGCTTGCGATAAGGAAGTGTTTATGCCCTATATTTATTCAGACGAGTTGGGTAACCTTGGAAATGAAGAATGGATAAATAACGTAGCATCTATGAGCAATAGAACTGCAGATATCGTGGCTAGTGAGGGAGGAGAAGTGGTTGATCTCTCTGCTCAGGTTAAGCAAGCTATAAGGAGCCATGGAGGAGCAGGAGCCGGAAAATGGGTTCGTTATGATTCTAACGGAAAGATGGTTAAGGGCTGGTATAAGGTGCAGGGCAATGATGAGAATATATATCCTGATCAGGCAGGTAATGTATATTATTATGATCGTCAGACCGGCCTTATGGCAAAAGGAAATGTTACTATCGACGGGGTGGCTTATAATTTTGATGGTTCAACAGGCAGATTGACCAGCGGAAATGCTCCTGATATTTTTGATTCAAGTATCGATAATTCAGATATGGATTCTGAAAGTTCTGTTGTTGTAGCAGATGATAGATATATCACAATTAATGGGATAACTAGCGTAAGTTTACAAGTTATCTGCCCTGTATCTGTAAAACGCAGATATTTCCTGGCTTCAGGGCACTTTGGGTGTATAACCTAACTAAATATGCAATATATGCCCACAAACGCAACAATATATGGTATAATACAGTCAT
>JAFVCL010000043.1 GCA_017479285.1 Lachnospiraceae bacterium | reverse complement strand
TGGCAGTAATAGCTAATCAAGCGCAGCAAAGTTGCATCATCTGCACTTTCTTTATTCTTTATCAGTTCAAATAAGAGAGGATTGTTACTCTTATATATGCTTACTACATCAGGGGAAATATCATTTGTTTCTCCTGATAAATAGGCAACAGATGTTTCTAATTTCTCAGCTATTGATATTATGACCTGTGGAGAAGGACTGCGGTCACCTGCTTCATATCTAACATAGGATGCTGCTGTTAAGCCTATTTTTCTTGCTGCCTCCGCCTTAGAAAGATTAAGCCGTTCTCTTGCGGATTTTAAGCGTTCCGGAACAAGTGTATTAGATGATGAATGCATAACAAACCTCCTTGACAATTACCAACGGTAATCATACAATGTTACCATTGGTAACATTGTATAGCTATATGCTTTTCATGTCAAGGAAGGTGTTAGATTATGAAACTTGAAGTAGAAATGACACAGGAACAACTTAATCTTTTGATTTTATCTACGGAAGTTATGGATAAGAGTCTTTATGATGTGAGAGCTTCCGAACCATACCACGGTGGAACTGAACCGCATATTAAGGTCAAAGTAATAGATAAAAACTGAAATATGGAAGAAAGAAGGTGGCCTGCAATATGTCAAAAACATTTAAAAATGAGATTATACATGCAGATGGTATAGACATTGGTATTTATACAAGTGATTATGAAAATGAGTATATTCCTCTAACAGATATAGCAAAGAGGAGAGAAGGAGAATATCCGGGTTATGTTATACAAAATTGGATGAGGAACCGAAGTACAGTTTCTTTTATAGGTCTTTGGGGCAGGCCGAGATTTTTACGGATGACAATAAGGTAAGACATTATATGCAAAAAGGCCTGATTTAATAAAAAGGCATGAACCCCTTGGATTCATGCCTTTTTGAATTATATTGATTCCTGTATTAATTCTTTCCGGGGAGATAAGGAGCCAGAGTGCCTGCCATCTGGGATACAGGCATAGTCTGAAGCCAGATATGTCCGGGACCGGTAATAACGGTGTTGAAAAGTCCCTCGCCACCGAAGAGCATATTTTTGATTCCGGGTACGGTCTGAATGTCAATGCTGCAGGTATCGCTCATAGCTGCAAGATAGCCGTTGTCAAGAACCATTTTTTCTCCGGCCTGAAGTTCATATTCCTTGATGTATCCATCAAACTCAAGGAATACTGTGCCGTTTCCGCTGAGCTTCTGCATGATAAATCCTTCGCCGCCGAAGAAGCCTGAAGCTACTTTTTTCTGGAAGAATACTGAAAGTTCTACGCTTGACTCTGAAGCGAGAAATGCTTTCTTTTGAGCTACGATGGTGTTCTGGGGAGAAATCTCGAATGCTCTGATAGATCCGGGGAAGCTTGATGCAAATGCAATGGTTCCCTGTCCACCTTCAGCTGTGTAGCGGTTCTGGAACAAACTCTCACCTGAAAAAGCGCGGCCAAACATTTTTCCCACGCCACCGTTTGAGGTTGTTTCCATTTTCATGTTTGGAGACATCCAGCTCATTGCGCCGCTTTCCGTGATCATCGTCTCGCCACTTTCGAGAGTGCAGATCACAACCGGTAACGGCTCACCTTCAATTACGTACTGCATTAGAACTACCTCCTTTAGGATTTTTTTTAGGCCAAGGACATTATAACATTTTTTCTCCACAGGACGAAAAGGTTTTGGTTTATTTTTCATAAAATAGCAAAATTAGAATAGTATATGACAGTATTTAATAAGTTTTATCCGGAAATATATGGCAGAATATACTATCATAGGTTTTTTGTGAAACTATTAAACAATTTACGAGGAATGAAGGAAATGAGAAAAAACGAAAGAAAGCCACTTGTTACAAACATATATACTGCGGACCCCTCCGCTCATGTATATGACGGGAAGATCTATATTTATCCCTCCCACGATTTCGACTGGGATTGTCCCGAGGATGACGACGGAGAGCAGTACAAAATGGAGGATTACCACATACTCTCAATGGATTCTCTTGACAGCGAGTGTGTGGATAACGGAATTGCTCTTCACGAAAAGGATGTTCCATGGGTCAGCAGACAGCTTTGGGCTCCTGACGCTGTAAAGGTAAACGGTAAGTACTACCTTGTTTTCCCCGCAAAGGATAAGGAGGGAATTTTCCGTATCGGCGTTGCCGAGTCGGAGTCGCCTGTAGGTCCTTTCAAGCCCCAGGATGATTTCATCGAGGGAAGCTACAGCATCGACCCCGCCGTACTTCTTGACGATGATGGAAGGATATACTGCTATAACGGAGGACTTTGGGGTGGTCAGCTTGAGATGTGGCAGTCGGGAAGTTATAATCCCGATGAGCACCGCCCGGAAGGGGATGAACCATCCCTCGGCCCCATCTTTGCGGAGTTTAAGGAGGATATGACAGGCTTTAAGGCTGCGCCCGTTATGATTAAGATTCTTGATGAGAACGGTGAGGTTATAAAAGCAGGAGACGAGGACAGGAGATACTTTGAGGGTCCCTGGATGCATAAGTTTAACGGAAAGTATTACCTTTCCTATTCAACGGGTACAACACATTACCTTTGCTACGCCGAGGGTGACAACCCTGCCGGACCTTTTACATACAAGGGAAGGATCATGGAGCCGGTTATCGGGTGGACAACCCATCATTCGATCGTAGAGATAGACGGAGAGTGGTATATTTTCTACCACGACAGCGAATTTTCAGGCGGCATCTCCCACAAAAGATGCGTAAAATACACAAAGCTGAATATTCATGAGGACGGAACCATCGACACGATTTATCCTTATGACCATAACTAAAAAAACGACGACCCATAGGTATAAAGCCTATGGGTCATATTTTACCCCGGAGGCAAGATATAAAGTTCCCAAAGAGTGGCTTATAGGACGGAAATTTGATATAATATTCTCAAGTATAAATATTGAGATTCCGGGATGATTTTATATGGCGCGCGGAATAAAGCGTTTGCGGTAAACTGCAAAGGCGACGGAACAAGGTATTAAAGGAGTCGCACATGAGCATCGTAACATTGATATTAAGTAATTATATTTTGATAGCCGAGCTTTTGGGATTATGGTTTCTGCTCGAATCAAATGTTCATCTTAAAAAGCGTACAATAAAGATTACGCGGGTTGTTATTGTGCTCATATTCGCGGAGGCGATCGTCTGGTCTGTAGAGCGCTATACGAGAGAACTGGACTATCTGTCATGGACAAGGATAATCCTTACTCCGACAATATATTTGCTCCACCCTCTTATCATGCTCGGAATCATAGATATGGCGGAATTTATGAAAAAGAACAAGATTCTTTTTTATTTACCGGTCATTATCAGCGCGCCTTTGTTATATACCTCACAGTGGACCCATCTTATTTACTGGTTTGATGATAATAATCTCTATATCGGTGCGGACAGTATCATGCGATACTATCCTTATTTCCTGTTCTTCCCGTATGTGGTTTTGTTCTTTGTTATGTTTACGATCCGGTATACCCATTTTGGAAAAGCGGAGAGAAAGGGTATTTTTTCCTGTATCATTGCTTCAACAATCGGTGTATTGGCGCTTCTTATCTTTGAAATCGATGCTGATTACAGTACCTTGTTTGCATCACTGCTGCTTATCTATTACCTTTCTTTATCCCTGATTATTTCAAAGGAGGATACGCTTACGCATCTTCTCAACAGACAATGCTACTATGCGGATTCAGAAAAGTTAAAGGACCAGATATCGGCAGTTGTTTCAGTAGATATGAATGACCTTAAAAAGATCAACGATACCCAGGGACATTCCGCAGGAGATACGGCGCTTATAACCATTGCCGGATGCTTGTTAAAGGGAAAATTCAAAAACAAAAATGTCTACAGGATCGGCGGAGATGAATTTGCTATTTTCTACCTCAAAAAATCCGAAGAGTATGTTAAAAACGATATCGAGGTAATGCGTGAGGAATTGTCTAAAACTCCGTATAATTGCGCCTTTGGTTATGAGATGGTTGAAAACAGGGATATTCACAGTGCCATGCTTGTAGCCGACCGTGAAATGTATGAGAACAAAGCAAGAATAAAAAATACGGATGAGCGCAGGATCGCGGCACACAAGGAAGCAACAATCCGTGTAATGCACGAAGCTCTCGGCTCCGGAATGTGGGGCATGGAATTTAATGAAAAGGGTCAGATGGTTTCCGTTGAATGGAGCCCTGAATTCAGACGGATGATAGGATACACCGACGAGAACGATTTCCCGAACCGGCTGGAATCATGGTCGGATCTTTTACACCCCGATTGCAAGGAGAGAGTCTTAAAGGAGTTCAATGATACCATAGCCGATTATACCGGCAGGAAAAACTACGATGTGGAATACAGATTAAAAACCAGAAGCGGAGAGTGGAGATGGTATCACGCCATCGGAAGGCTGCTTCGCCGCGAAGATGGAACGCCGCTTTCCTATGTCGGAATGTTTGTAGATATAAATGACAGGAAGATGGTTTGAGCGCAGTATTGAGCCTGAATTATTCCTTCAAAAGTAATATGAAGTCCGAAGATAGTGGCCACTTAATCAGGAGGAACCTATATGTGGAGTTATAGTTTTGAAATCCCGACCCTGCTGGTACTGCTTATCATACTTTCCTTCTACTTTTCGAGACGAAGGCTTTCGCTGAAAAGAAATCTTCTCTTCATACAGATGATAGCGGTGGAGACCTTTGTTATTGTCTTTGATACGGCGGCATCCATCGCCGACAATAACTATATGTTAGTTCCGCAGTGGCTTGTTGATACCCTCAACATGTTGTATTTTATCGGTTTTTTTACAAGATCCTTTGCCATGTACAGGTTCACTGTTTCCGTTACAAAGACAACCTATAAGGTCAAATCTTTTATCAGACAACTGATCTACGCTCCCTTTTATCTTGGGCTTGTCTTTTCGATCATTTCTCCCTTTACAGGGTTTATATTCTATGTTGATGAACAGGGATACCACGCCGGTCCTTTTTATTCCCTTGTCTACTGGATCGGATTTTTTTATATATTCATAGCGCTGATATATGTTTTTTGCTGTCGGAAGAACAACCAAAGGCGGGAGCTGTTCGGCATCTTTTATTATAACCTTGTTATTTTTACAGGTCTTATAGTAAGGGCCTACCTTCCAAAGACTCTTTTGATGGATACTTTTGTCCTTATGGCAATACTTATTGTGTATCTCGCCTTTGAGAATCCGGAGTATTATCTCGATCTTAAAGGCTCCGTTTTTAATTCAGGATCCCTGAGAGAGTATCTCCGGGAAAAAAGCGGAAATATCAATTATAAATGTATAGGAGTGGTTGTCCACAGGTATCAAGTTATAAGAGAGGTTTACGGTGCGGATCAGACCGATGCCGGACTTGTGATGATCGGAAAATATCTTGAGAGTCTTTTTTTTGAAAGTAAAGTTTTTTACTGCCGAAAGGGCAGATTTGTAATACTTGCTGATCCCAAAACGGATGTTGAAGGAATCTGTGAGATTATATTCAAAAGATTTGAAAAGCCATGGAAATCTGATAAGGTGGAGCTTTATCTGACGGCAGGCTTTGTTTCACTGGATTTTTCAGGGTTTCAGGAATGTGACGATGAGCTTCTTACCACATTGGCTAAAACCCTTGATAAAGCAGGGAACAGTGAGAGCGGAGAGATATTTTATATTTCGGACGATGATATAGAAAAGACAAGAAATGAGATCCGTATCCGGAGATATGTTGAAAATGCCATTGACAACAACAGTATTGAGCTGTTTCTTCAGCCCCTTGTCGACAAAAACGGAAAAATAGTCGGCGCTGAAGCACTGTCCCGTATAAGGGATTCCGAAGGGAATCTTATATCTCCGGGATTGTTTATCCCTCTTGTGGAAAACAGCGGACGCATCAACGAGATGGGAGAGCAGATATTTGAAAAGACCTGTGCCTTTATGTGCCGGATAAAAGATAATGGACTAAGCATTGAATGGATAAATGTCAATCTTTCTCCCATTCAGTTTACAAGAACGGATCTTGCCGATAAGTGCGCTGAGATCGTGAAAGAATATCAGGTCGACCCCGGATTGATCCATCTTGAGATAACCGAGGGATCCGTGATAGATGATTCTTTTATGACAAGGCAGATAAATGCGCTTGTGGATAAGGGCTTTAAGTTTGTGCTTGATGACTATGGTACGGGTTATTCAAATCTTTCGAGACTGAAGAAGGTTCCTTTTATAAATATAAAGCTGGATAAAAGCCTTGTCTGGAATTATGATAAAAAGCCTGACGCGATACTTCCGAATATGGTAAGTACATTCAAATATATGGGGTTCGGGATTACGGCCGAGGGGATCGAAACCGGGAAAATGGCTTCCGAGATGATAGGGATAGGCTGTGATTATCTGCAGGGCTATTATTATTCAGAGCCTATCCCCGAAAATGATTTTTTTGAAATGCTCAGTCAAAGGTAAAACGGTCAAATGAGAAATCCGCATCCTTATCGTCCGAGACAAACTCGAAGTACACGGCGCATTTTCCGATAACTCCGGTATTAAGAGGCGCTGTGGATTCGTTTGATGAACCGTCAAAGCACAGAGTGGAAACGACGCGACCTCTGTAGGAGCCTATTCGCAGGTTTATCTTGAGTTTTTTTGCACCGTCAAGTACGACGGTAACGGTTTTGGGAGTGTTGTTGCCAAACTGGATATATCTGAAGCCGACAGTCGTTCCGTCAGTGATAAGATCGATGGGAGATGAAACATCATCCCTCATATCATACACGGGACGGATGTGGGCATTCTTTCTGCTTCCGTGTATATGGCAGGCGTAGCCGGCAGATATCCATTTATAAGCATCAAGACCGTTTATATGTGCGCCCTGTGAAGTCATTTCAACGGGTCCGGAGGATACGGGCTCTCCTGCGAGAAACTTGATATCTCCGATAAAGAGTCTTCCGTCCTTTCCGAGAGCAACATCTATGGGCTCAAGCATGGCCTGGCGGCTGTACTCGGTTGTGCCGGAGTGTCTGTGATAAAAAACATACCACTTGCCGTTCACTTCGATGATAGAGCCGTGGTTGTTGCCCCAGCGGTAGGTCATTGTCCCGACGCCCTCACTGTCCCGGAGGATCTCACCGCCGTTAAAGCTTATATCGCCGCCGTCCCGGAAGGGACCAAAGGGGGTGTCACTGAATTTATAGGAAAGAAATCCGTTGCAGTCTTCAAATACGCCAAGCTCCGGGATGGGTCTTTCGTATCTTGAGGAGTAGATATATACATATTTGCCCATGACCTTTCTCGGGCTTGAGGCCTCAAAGAAGGCATCGATAAGGTCGATGTGTCCGTCCTCCTTCGGGTCCCAGGGGCAGTTGGCGTGTCCCATGGGATTCGACACCAGGGTTTCCTCTTTGATGGTTGCCATATCATCCTCCAGCTCTGCGATATAGCAGGGAGCCGCGCAGCCTCCCCAGTAGGCATAAACCTTTCCGTCGTCATCTACAAGAACGCCCGGGTCGAAGCCAAGCTTTGTCTCAACCGGGTTTTCAAAGGGACCCCAGGGGGTCTTTGAGGAGGCGACAACTATAAGGCTTCCGCACCTTTCAGCGGCGTAGAGATAATAGGTATCACCCTTTTTTACAACATCGGGGGCGTAGAGTATCGAATCATAGTGGGTCTCATAGGACACTCCGTGGCATTTCCAGTTTGTAAGGTCGTCTGCGGGAGCGGACCAGACAACATAATTCCGTCCGCAGTACTTATCCTTCTCAATGTCGTGGGAGCCGTATACATAGACTCTTTTTTCACCGTTATGTTCAAAAACTCTGGGCTCTCCGTCGGGAACATGCTCCCATAGAGCCATATAAGGGTTTGCGCCTTTGATAAATTCTTTCATCAGTTTTTCCTTTGCGTTTTCAAGATTTTTGAGTGTTTATATGAAACATTTTTATTCTAATATATTATTTTTTTGTATGCAACAGGGATTCGGTGAAGTATAATACTACTTTAGAGAGTTAATGTGATAAACTATTTAACGGTCTTTTATCGGCGGTGGCGATTATGGTTTCAATCTATGACGAGCTGAAGGCTTTATCAGATGAAAATTACAAAAAGTTTCAGACAGGGCTTGTGCCGAATATTTCTCCGGATACTGTTATAGGTGTCCGCACTCCGGATATGCGAAAGATCGCGGATTCTCTTTTTAAAAGCGGGGATTATGAGGAATTTCTCGAGAGTCTTCCGCATAAGTGGTACGAGGAGAATCTTGTACATTTTTTTATTATCGGACTGATAAAGGATTTTGATGAATGTGTAAGGAGGGTGGAAGCTTTTCTTCCATTTGTTGATTGCTGGCCCGTCTCCGACCAGTCCAGCCCCAAGGTATTTAAAAAGTATCATGACAGACTGCTTCCTTATATCGAAAAATGGACCGCCTCACCCCATGTTTACACATCCCGTTTCGGAATAAGGATGTATATGAACGAGTTTCTCGGCGGGGATTTTAAGGAAGAGTATCTGGAATTTATCAGTAAAAGGTGTGCCCGGGGCGTAAAGGAATATTCCTCGGGAAAGACGAGAAACGGGTACTCTGTCCCGGAGGAAGCGGGAGATGATTATTATCACAGGATGATGGTCGCCTGGTATTTTGCCACTGCGCTTGCGAAGAAATATGATGCGGCGGTCAAATATATGGAGACAGGAAATGCCGAAGGAAAAAACGGGAAGGATACAAAAACAGGGGGAATAACGCCCCTCGATGAATGGACAAGGCGTAAATCAATCCAAAAGGCTGTGGAGAGCTTCCGCGTGTCCGAAGAGCATAAGGCGTACCTTAAATCATTGAGGTGATTGTGCTTATTACCGGGAAACTGTTTTACCGCAGCGTTTAAGAAACATTTTGGGGATCAGCTTATGAAAAATGAGATACTTGTCTCTACCGGAGCCCTTATAGGGCGTCCAAACGGCAGAGATTACAGATTGCTGAAGGAATTGACTCCGCGTATTGGGAGCGACGGCTTTGAATTTATGATGTACAGTACATGGTACGGTGAGGAAGACCGGATAATCGATCTTTTAAGATCAAACGATATCTATACGCCCACCTTCCATTGCCAGAAGAGTATCGGAGAAAGCATCAGCAAAGGGGACAGGGAAGAGACAAAGGATGCCTTCGAAAAATTCGGGATAAATGTAAAAATGGCCTCCGAACTGGGGGCAAAAAAGATGGTTATGCATCTCTGGGACGGAATTACCTCCGATGCTCATTTTGAGAATAATCTCAAAGCATATCCGGAGCTTAAGGAAATAGCCGATGGTTACGGGGTGGACCTTCTAATAGAAAATGTGGTCTGCAATGTAAAAGACCCTATGACCCACTGGATGGAGCTTTTGGAGCATTATCCGGATATCGGATTTATTTTTGATACAAAGATGGCCGAGTTTCATGGGCAGCTTAACCTGCTTTACGAGGAAAAAAACAGCGCGCTCTGGAGAGAAAAGCATATCCGCCATTATCATATCAACGATTACGGCGGAGGATACAAAGACTGGGAAAACTTAAGAACCCTGCCGGTCGGGAGCGGTCATATTGATTTTGAAAGATTTTTTGCTTTTATAAAAAAGACCGGCTATGAGGATACTTTTACGCTTGAATCCACGGCTTTCAACAAAGAAGGTTTTGTTGATGTGGATATGCTGAACCGGGAGATCGAAGACGTAAGAAAGTATCTGGAATAAAATGCCTTAGAACAGAAAACAATAATAGACCCTAAATAATTCAAACGGAGGATTACTTAAATGATCAAAGAGGCTATTGTAAAGATCGTAAACAAGGAGGATCTAAGCTACGACGAGGCTTATGCCGTAATGAACGAGATTATGAGCGGTGAGACCACCCCCACTCAGAATGCCGCGTTCCTTGCCGCATTATCCACAAAGTCCGCAAGGGCAGAGACCACCGACGAGATCGCAGGCTGCGCTGCCGCAATGAGAGACCATGCGACAAAGGTTGAAACCGGAATGGATATCTTCGAGATAGTGGGAACCGGCGGAGACAATGCCCACAGCTTTAACATTTCCACCACTTCCGCAATCGTTGCGGCTGCAGGGGGAATGAAGGTGGCAAAGCACGGAAACAGAGCGGCATCCTCAAAGTGCGGAACCGCGGACTGTCTTGAGGCTCTCGGGGTAAATATCCAGCAAAGCCCCGAAAGATGCATTGAGCTTTTAAAGGAGGCGGGTATGTGCTTCTTTTTTGCGCAAAAGTACCATACCTCCATGAAATATGTGGGAGCGATAAGAAAGGAGCTGGGCTTCAGAACGGTTTTCAATATTCTTGGCCCTCTCACAAATCCGGGTTCTCCCAAACGCCAGCTTCTCGGAGTGTATGACGATTATCTCGTGGAGCCTCTTGCGAGAGTGCTTGTAAGCCTCGGAGTGGAGCGCGGAATGGTTGTTTACGGGCAGGATAAACTGGACGAGATATCTATGAGCTCCCCCACAACCGTCTGCGAGATACGGGACGGATGGTACCGCACAACCGTTGTAAGACCCGAGGATTTCGGATTTAGGAGCTGCTCCAAGGAGGAGTTAAGGGGCGGGACACCGGAGGAGAATGCTGCCATAACAAGGGCAATCATTAGCGGGGAGGAGAGAGGTCCCAAGAGGGACGCTGTCCTTATGAACGCCGGTGCTTCCCTGTATATTGGCGGAAAGGCCGAAAGTTTTGCAGAGGGAGTAAAGCTTGCTGCCGAGCTCATCGATTCCGGAAAGGCCGCCGAGACTCTTGAAAAAATCGTGGAGGTAAGCAACAGACCGGAATAAAAAGTATACCGGTCCGGGAGAAGGAGCCGGATAAAAATCTTGGCTCTAATGAACAAAAATAAAATATAAAATTTGTTGATTTTTCAAGAATGTAAGGGTTTACATTTTTTTGCTCATTTGATAAGATAGCATACAGAAGGTCAGAGATTTTGACTTTTTGTATGCTTTTTTTATCTTACAGGAAAGTTCATTGAAATATTAAAAATTAAATCAGCGTATTAAATCAGGTTGCAGGAGGATCAAAAATGGAGCTTAGAACCGCAGCTTCACCAAAGGATGTGAAGTATTATGATACCCAGAGATTAAGAGATGAATTTCTTATCCAGAAGGTTTTCAGACCCGGAGAGATATATCTTGTATACAGCCATATAGACAGGATTATTGCAGGCTCTGCAACTCCTACCGATGAAAAGCTTGTTCTTACCGCCGGTGATGAGCTGAGAGCGGAGTATTTTTTACAGAGGCGTGAGCTCGGGGTAATAAATATCGGCGGAGACGGCAAAATTACCATCGACGGAAAGACTACAAAGGTGGCCCACAGAGAGGGTATGTATATCGGAATGGGAAATCGTGATATTTCTTTTGAAAGCGACGATCCTTCCAATCCCGCAAAATTCTATTTAAACAGCGCACCAGCCCACGCCACCTACCCCACGGTGCTTATAAAGCCCAGCGGTACTCCGGAGCCCGGTGTCGTTATAGTAAAGGACGAGAACAAAAAAGAGCTGGGGAGCATGGAAGAGGCTAACCACAGAGTTATCTGCAAATACATTCTTCCCGGACAGGTCGAGAGCTGCCAGCTTGAGATGGGAATGACACATCTTGAGCCCGGAAGCGTCTGGAATTCGATGCCCTGCCACACCCATGACCGCCGTATGGAGGTATATATGTACTTTGAAGTACCCGAGGACGGATTTGTCATGCATTACATGGGTGAGCCCCAGGAGACAAGGCATATCGTTATGCACAACGAGGAAGCGGTCATATCCCCCAGCTGGTCGATCCACTGCGGATGCGGTTCTTCAAACTATACATTTATCTGGGGTATGGTGGGAGAGAACCAGGATTTTGATGATATGGACAATGTAAATAACAGGGATATCAGATAACAGCCCGAAGCTTTAACAGATAATCGTAACCAGAGGTTTTTAACCCAACAATCTTAGGAGGAAAAAGAAATGGGAATAATGGAAAAATTCAGACTTGACGGTAAGGTTGCATGGATCACAGGTGCATCCTACGGACTTGGAATGGCTTACGCAAAGGCTTATGCAGAGGCCGGAGCCAAGATCGTTTTCAACGATA
Organism: Lachnospiraceae bacterium; assembly: GCA_017479285.1. GTDB lineage: Bacteria > Bacillota > Clostridia > Lachnospirales > Lachnospiraceae > AC2028. The sequence continues at coordinate 29,413 of JAFVCL010000043.1, read as the reverse complement.
TCAACGAAGAGAATTTTAAACGCGGAATGGAAGAGTACAAGAAGGCCGGAATCGATGCTTTCGGTATGATCTGCGATGTAACCAAGGAAGACCAGGTTGCCAATTTTGTTAAGGAAGTGGAAAAGAATGTGGGACCTATCGATATTCTCGTAAACAACGCGGGAATCATCAAGAGAATCCCCATGCATGAGATGAGCTTAAATGACTGGAATCTTGTTATCGATATCGACCTTACGGGACCCTTCATCTGCTCAAAGGCAGTTCTTCCCCATATGATGGAGCAGGGAAGCGGAAAGATAATCAACGCTTGTTCGATGATGAGCGAGTTCGGGCGGGAGACCGTATCCGCATACGCTGCGGCAAAGGGCGGTCTTAAGATGCTTACCAGAAACATCTGCTCTGAGTACGGTCAGTACGGTATACAGTGCAACGCCATCGGACCCGGATATATCGCCACTCCCCAGACTGCACCTCTTCGCGAGAAGCAGCCGGACGGTTCGATGCATCCCTTCGACCGTTTCATAAGGTCAAAGACGCCCGCACAGCGCTGGGGACATACCGAGGATCTTATGGGACTTGCTGTATTCCTTGCATCACCCGCTTCCGATTTCATCAACGGACAGGTTGTTTACATTGACGGCGGTATCTCGGCATACATCGGACAGGATCCCTCAAATCTTGATGAGTCCAAGTTTAAGGACGAAGTTGAGGTTGAGGGCGATATCAAGGTTAAAGACTGATCTAACCATTGGAAATATGCTTAATTGCTTTTGAAAAATCAGAGGTATAAAATGAAGATCGCACTTATAAATGAAAACAGTCAGGCTGCAAAAAATGAACTTATCTGTTCCGCTTTAAAGAAAGCGGTAGAGCCTCTTGGACATGAGGTGTTCAATTACGGAATGTACGGCGCCGAAGACCCCAACAGTCTTACATATGTCCAGAACGGAATACTTGCGGCTGTACTTCTTAATTCCGGCGCAGCGGATTTTGTGGTAACCGGATGCGGAACGGGAGAGGGCGCAATGCTTGCCTGCAACTCCTTCCCCAAGGTGCTCTGCGGACATATCCAGTCGCCCCTCGATGCATACCTTTTCTCACAGGTAAACGACGGCAACTGCGTAGCGATACCCTTTGCGGAGAACTTCGGCTGGGGCGGTGAGCTTAAGCTTGAATATATCTTTGAAAAGCTCTTCTCAGCTCCCGGCGGCGGAGGATATCCTCCGGAGAGAGTTGTTCCCGAGCAGAGAAACAAGAAGATACTTGATGGTGTTAAGGAAATCACTCATACGGACATCCTTACCATACTTGACAGGCTCGACAGAGAACTCGTCAAGGGGGCTCTTTCCGGCGAGGGCGTAAAAAAATATTTCTTTGACAACTGTAAGGATGAGAAGATAGCCGCTAAGGTTAAGGAAATCCTTGCTTAAATATTATTAAACGATGCAGTTCCGGCAGGAATGCCGGTATACAGAAAGGAATCATAATGAACGCAGTTTTAGAGCAGTTACAGAAGATCGGTATCGTACCGGTAGTTGTTATCAATGATGCAAAGGACGCGAAGCCCCTTGCGGAGGCACTTATAAAGGGAGGACTTCCCTGTGCCGAGGTTACCTTCAGAACGGATGCCGCTGAAGAGTCCATAAAGATCATCAGCGAGAATTTCCCCGAGATGTTTGTGGGCGCCGGAACGGTTCTTACTCCCGAGCAGGCAGACAGAGCGGTTGCCGCAGGCGCAAAGTTCATCGTTTCCCCCGGACTTAATCCCAAGGTTGTTGAGCATTGCATAAACAAGGGCTATCCCGTTGCACCGGGAACAGCTACTCCTTCGGAGATGGAGCAGGCTATGAGCTTTGGACTCGATGTTGTCAAGTTCTTCCCCGCTGAGAACAACGGCGGCCTTTCATATATCAAGGCTGTTGCCGCTCCCTATGTGGGACTTAAGTTCATGCCTACCGGCGGAATCAACGCAAACAATGTACGCGATTATCTCGCATACGACAGGATCCTTTGCTGCGGCGGAAGCTGGATGGTTAAGGGAGACCTTATCAAGGCCGGAGATTTTGCGAAGATCGAGGAGCTTACGAGAGAGGCCGCAAATATCGTTAAAGAGGTTCGCGGCTGATTGACAGGAATTTTAACAAAACTTTAAATTGAAAAGAAATACAGGACACTTGCCGTTTTGGTAAGTGTCCTGTCTGTTTTAAATAGTCTTCTTTGAAAGCGTATCGGCAAGAAGCCTGTAATACATAAACTGCTGTTCGTTCCATACAAGGTTTGTTTTGAAGGAGCCGAAGAAGAGGAAGAGATTTTTCCGGCCTGATCCTCAAAGGGAATAAATACGAAGGAAATCAGTTCCATCGCCTCGAATTCGTCGAGCAGCTCCTTTTGCAGATCCTTTATATGATTTATGTTGTTGCAGACATAGAATCCATAGTTGTTAACGGGGATTGTATCTTTATATTTTTTAAGGGCTTTTATAAGCCTTTCTTTTACGGAGTTAAGGATACCGGACTGCTTTCCGCATATCTGTAAGGCTTCTTCCCTGTCGTTGTCCGCAAACAAAAAACAGGGAAACTTGAAGCGGTTTGCAAGGTCAGAGGTAACACGGAGCAGGTCGATGTTATTCTCGTACATGATCATATACTGTGTCTGAACAAGAACATCGCCCAGGGGCAGGGTATCGCGTCCGTTTATGATACCGGATCCGTTTTCCCGGCGCTTTTTCATCTCCTCAAGAGGGGGATGCTTTTCGGGGGTATATATGATGTATCTGTTACGGCCTTTTTCCTTTGCGAGATAGAGACAGTAATCTGCTATTACAAAGAGGTCGTTGTAATTCTCCGCATCGGAAGGGTAACGGGCAAGACCTGCAGAAACGGATATGGGAGTATCCTCCCGGGGTCCCTTGTTCTCGAAGGTCTTGTTTACGAGGGTGCGGATATTCTGCATGTGATCCCGCAACTCGGACATATCCAGGGCTTTGGTAAAGAGGATAAAGAACTCGTCACCGCCGATCCTTCCGCAAAGACCGTCGTTTCCCACCTCGGAGCGGATTATCTCGGCAACCTGGGACAATACATAGTCCCCGTACTGGTGTCCGTAATTATCGTTGACATATTTAAAGTAATCTATATCGACAATGGCTATATAAATCCCCTCGGTGTGGTCACGGTCTATCGCGTTTATGGAAAGCTTTGCGATATCAACTTTATCAATCAGCCCTGTAAGCGGGTCTCTTGCAATCTCGTCCCCTAATGCGACGCGTCTTGAAACTCTCGGGTGGATATTTCCTATGACAAGCTTCTCGCCGCCGGTGGTTATGGCGACCATGCCACGGATCATTACTCCGACCACATCGGAGGAATCGTTTATGAAATTATTGGCAAAGGTCAGCGAAAAATGCTCGGATTCCTTTTGCAAATGTTTTTCAAAAGAATCCAGCGACGGGAAATCGTCCTCTGAAAGGGAATCGCGGAGAAGCATGATAAAATCGGGGAGAAAGAAGGTTCCCTCTACGAGCTTTGTATGTTTTGAGTTGTAAATAGTGATGGTCTGTTCTTTTTTGCTGAAAGCGAAGAACGGTTCATCAAACAGTTCAAAAAATGTAACTGCGGGTATTTGCGAAGGATCTATAGCCATTTCAAAAAATCCTGAAACATATAAATGTAAACACTTACAATCCATTACATCATACCATATATGGCTTTATAAAGCAAAATAAATGTTTTTAAGTTGGTACAAAGGCATTTGAACAAGAAAATTGACCAATAATCTTTCAAATAAAGATAAAATGTTGTAGAATATTACTAAATTGCGAGGCAGTGCTGACGAAAAAATCCACAGGCACTCGACTATAGGAGGTTAATAATGGGAAGATGGGGTAAGGCAAGGGTCAATACTTATGAGGAGGACCGGGAGAGGATAATAGCCTGCATGAATGAGGTGGCATCCGGCAAGCTTGACGAGATCGACACGGAGGGCTTTCATGATGCGGAGCTGGCGGAAAGCTTTAAAAAGATGATCGTCGGGATAAAAAAGTCCAATAATGTCTTTGTCATGAGAATGAATGAGGCAATGGTGGAGATCGGGGACTCCTCCGTTGTAAAGAATATGATGGAGCAGGTCAACAACCAGAGAAGCGTTGTCGATACGATACATGTATCCGGAAGCGAGCTGGAAAAATCTGTTACCAATGTCCAGTACGCGGTTCAGGAGATACAGACAAACTCTGAGGGCGTACTTAATACCGCCAGGGAATGCGCGGGAAAAATGCGTGAGAGCACGGCGCAGATTGAAAAATCCGCCCTTGAAGTAAACAGGATAAACGACCAGATCACGAAGTTTAAAGAGGATGCGGAGAATATCACAAAGATAATTGACCAGATAAAGGGACTTTCAAACAACTCCTCCCTGCTTGCGCTTAACGCCTCCATAGAGGCGGCGAGAGCGGGAGAGGCGGGCAAAGGCTTTGCCATCGTTGCGGGACAGGTGGGCGAGCTTTCCAAGAACACCGCCTCATGTGCGGACTCGGTTGTCTCTTATGTGGATGAACTGCTTAAGAATATAGACGAACTTGCAGCTTTTATCTCCAAGACCACGGAGAGGCTGGGAAGGAGCACGGACGGAGTTAATAAGTCTGCCGAAGGTCTTGATGAAATGGCGGGGCTTATTGAGGATATGAATAAAAGCATCAGCTCGATCTTTGACGAGATAAATACACAGTCTGCCCTGACCGAGGAATTCATCGCACTGGGAAATACCGTTGCGGGCGGTTTTAATGAACTGAATGATGAATGCTTTACGACAGGAGAGCATTTATATAAGATCTCGAGAAGGGTAGACACGGTGCGTTCGGATATGGCGAGAAGCCGTTCGGAGCTTTCCCTGATCGACTGGATAACGGTATTCGAGGTGGACCACCTTATATTTACATGGCGCCAGTACAACAACCTTGTGGGATTTGAGCATCTTAAGATAGAGCAGGTCAATAATCCCAAGGGATGCAAGCTTGGCAAATGGTTTGCGGCCCAGACCGACCCGAAGATAACCGGCAGCGCCGCGTTCAAAAAGGCTTACAGTCTTCACGAGGAACTGCACAGACACGCGGTAAACTGTTTTAACGCTGCAGCTTCGGAAAAAAGGGAGCTTGCCCTCGAACACTTTGAAAGTGCTTACAATACATACAAAAACCTGCATAAATCCCTCGAGGAATTAAAGGGCGCGGCAAGGAGCGCGGGTTACTCGGAATTCACTGTAACAAAGAAATAAAGCGGTTTTGTGTAATCTTACAGATTATACACTGATTTTTTGTCATAATTGATAAAAATGTAAAAATTAAAGCGCTTACATCTTGCAAAATGTACATAATAATGGTATGCTTTGAACTATGAAACCGCACTTTACACTTACACAATACAGAGCCTTTGATCTGGTATCCTTTGCCGTGATCCTGGCAGTGGTCGAAGGACTTATATCTTTCGCTTCGTCCAGATGGTTCCCCGATCAACTGTACACCGTGTCCGTGACCGCAGGAGTGACCGCCATTGTCATGATAAGGTGGAAATGGTTCGGAGCGATACACGCGGTGATAGGCGGGCTGGTTCTGTGTATTGTTTTTAAGAGCACACCGCAGCAGTATATCATCTACTGCGTCGGGAATCTTCTGGGGCTCCTCGGAATCCTTATTGCGAAGCTGATAAAGGAGGAGAGGATGAGGAAAAACATATTCCTCGCGTGTGTTTACGGGGTATCGGTTCTTCTGCTGATGCAGACGGGACGCGGATGCATGGCTCTGATGCTCGGGTATGGATTTAAAAATGCCGTGGCCTTTTACGCCACCGATTCACTTTCGATAGTATTTACCGCGATCATTCTCCTTGTGGCCGGAAAGCAGGACGGACTTCTTGAAAACCAGGTCCACTACATCCACAGGATACAGGAGAGTGAAGCAGAAGATAGAAACAGTACGGACAATTAGGAAATGAAGGAGAAATTATGAAAGCTAAAGCTTCCGATTACCTCATTTATGACGAGGAGAAGAAAACATACAGGATGGATGCCGAGCAGGCGGTCCGCGATGATGTTGAAAAGCATTACTGGCTCCATGTTGGGAGAACGATCCTTAAGGACTGGCGTCTTTATGTGATGCTCGTTCCTATGATCCTTGTTTTCCTTTTCTGGCGCTACTTCCCGATGTACGAGCTTCTGGGATGCTTTAAGCTGTACAAGGAGTCCACACCTGTTGCGGACAGGCTGTTCATAGGATTTTCTTCATTCAAAACACTCTTTATGGCAAGCGGCCCTTCGGCAAGTCTTTCACTTGATTTCTGGAGAGCCATGAGAAACACTTTCCTGCTTTCCTTCTACGGACTGCTCTTTGGTTTCCCGATGCCTATAATCCTTGCACTGTTCTTCAACGAGGTCCGTTCCAATGTTGCAAGAAGTGCTCTTCAGGTTATGACCTATCTGCCCAAGTTCATGTCAACGGTCGTTATGACCTCCCTTACGATAATGCTCGTAAGAAGCTCATCGACCTTTAACGGAATGGGCGTTATATCCCAGCTTCTTTACAATCTCGGCTGGATAAGCAGCGATGTCGCAAACGCGGGTCTTTTGAACCAGCCAGGACTTTTCAGGGCGATCTACCAGATAACGGGTATCTGGGAGGGCGCCGGTTACGACAGTATCGTATTCTTTGCCGCGATTATCGCCATATCTCCGACGAGCTATGAGGCGGCGCAGATCGACGGTGCCGGCAAGATGGCGCAGATGAGATATGTGGTCCTTCCAAGCATACTTTCAACGGTTGTCATCATGCTGATAACCCGTATCGGACATCTCCTTTCGGTGGGATATGAGAAGGTTCTCCTTCTTTACAATACAAACACTTATGTTACCGCAGATGTTGTTTCAACCTTCGCCCAGAGAGTCGGCGGCGTCGGGCAGGTCGGTAACAGTAATCCGGGACTTGCCATGGCGGCAGAGATGATGAACAATATCGTCGGAATGCTCCTCGTTATCGGAGCAAACACCATTGCAAGAAAAGCATCTAATACCTCGCTTTACTAAGGAGATTTAAGAATGAAGCGCAGACTTGAGATATCGGAACTCATTTTCAAAATAATAAGCTATGTACTTCTTACGGCATTCGCACTGGCGTGTCTGTATCCTTTCATATACGCCATATCCTCCGCAATGAGCGGATACGATGCCGTGACATACGGACAGGTGGTCCTGTTCCCGAAGGATGTACAGTTCATGGCATTCAAGAAAATGTTTAACGACAATATGTTCTGGAACTCGTATTCAAATACTCTGTTCCTTACCTTCTTCGGTACAATCTGGGCACTGGGAATCGCAATAATCGGCGGATACGCCCTCTCAAAGAAGAGATTGCTTTTCAGAAAGTTTTTCAATTTCTTCCTTGTGTTCACAATGTGGTTTTCGGCAGGTATCGTTCCCCAGTATCTGAACTATCTGGCTACGCAGCGTGTGTTCAGCAAGTTTGGTATCACGGATGATAAATGGCTTGTCGTTATCGCAATGGGTATGGCCGCAATGAACATAATCCTTCTTCGTAACGCCTTCGAGGGAGTTCCTTCAGAGATAGAGGAGGCCGCGATCGTGGACGGAGCCAGCGAATTCCAGGTGCTTACAAGAGTTTATGTTCCGATGACGAAATCCACCATCGCAACAGTAGCCCTTTTCTTCGCAATCTCAAGATGGAACGGTTATTACTGGGCGAGAATGATGATCAGGGACAACAACGAGCACCCTCTTCAGGTATTCATTAGACTTAAGCTCGAGGAGTTCACCAACCCCGAGGAAATGGCGGGATGGAACCAGCCCTACGCATCCGATTCGATAATCTACTCGCTTATCGTAGTATCGGTTATTCCCATCCTCATAATATATCCCTTTATCCAGAAGTATTTCGCAAAGGGAACCAACGCCGGCGGCGTAAAAGAATAATTTAAAGAGATTGTTTTCTGTTCTCTGCATAAAAACAGAGAGCGGTTGCAATAAATCAAGGCACAGAAAATTTTTCATATAGGAGGAAATTATGAAAAGAAAAGCTCTGATGAAAACTGCAGCTGCAGTATTCGCTGCTGCAATGATGCTCACGGGCTGTTCAGGCGGAAGTGATGTTTCCAATCTTGTAAACGATGCAACCACCACACCCGAGCAGACCACCACCAACGAGCCCGAGACTCAATCTACCGAGACTCCAACTACCGAGACTGAGGTTGTTGAGGAGCCCGCGGCTGATCCTCTTGCTTTCGAAGAGGGAACCGTTCTTGTTATGTCCTGCGGATATAACAACGCAAAAACCGGAATGCGCTTCGACGCAGAGGTTGCCGGAGAGGGTGTAACACTTGCTGATGGCGTAACCTATCACACAGGCGACTTCAAGCCTACCTGGGTTGAGATCCAGAACCTTCTCGGTTTCGAGATCGATGACCAGTACGCAGGCGATAAGGACACCGACAACTACACAAAGTGGACCGCTGACGAGGGAACTCTTGCTTCCATCGATATGTTCTCCGGTTCAGCTGCACAGCTTCAGGAAGGCGGAGCAGCAGGAAATGTCCTTAACATTGCACAGTATCTCGATGTAATGCCCAACTTCAAGGCATTCCTTGATGCAAATCCCGTTGTCCGCATGTCACTTACCGGATCCATCGATGGTGACGATGCAGGTGCTATCTACGGATCACCTTACTTCGACGGACTTGACGATATCGAGAAGATGCCTCTTATGAGAACTGACTGGGTAGTTAAGCTTCTTGACGGAGAAGGAGAGTTTACCGCAGATTCTTCAGACAACACCGCAGCACCTGTTTATCAGCCTTACATGCCTACCAGCGGAAAGGTTACCGTTGATATCGTTAAGCCCGACGGAAGCGGAGTAACCCAGCTTACCAAGGACTATGATACCTCAGGAAACATCGTTGCAAAGATGAACGAGGCAGGCTCCATTAGCGGCGTTGAAGCTGTAAACATGCTTCGTACCTACATCGATGAGTGCTATGCCGGATTCTACGGAACCGAGCGTTCAAATCTCTTCATCGGACAGAGCGCTGCATGGGATGCAGACGAGATGGTTGCACTTCTTCGTTGTGTAGTTGCTAACTCTGCAACTCTTAACGCTGACGGAAACAAGGTACAGGGTCTCTTCTCCCGTGAGGAGAACAACAACTCCCGTCGTGCTGACCTTTATCGTCTTGCAGGTATCCTTTACGGTGTAAGAGGACTTGAGTCCCGTCAGGACTACCTCTTCTTCGACAAGGATGGCACTCTTCACGACGCAAGACAGGAAGATGCTACTTACACCGCACTTCTTCGCCTTAACGATATGGTTAAGGAGGGTCTTATCGCTGCAGACTTCGTTGCTTCTTCAGATGACAACGCTACCAAGTCAAGCGACTATGTAAAGAACGATACCGGATTCATGAGCTATGACTACAACCAGACTCAGACCATCTTTAATGAGGATGGAAAGCTTGATGCTGACGAGAAGTACATGGCAGTTATGATCCCTGTAGCTAAGTGGGATGATGGAACCGGAGAGACCTACATGAGATTTACCGAGTCCTGGAGATCCGCTAAGACCGGTGGTTGGGCTATCGCTGCACATGTTGCTGATGATGTAAACAAGCTTCACGCTTGCTTAAAGCTCATCGACTATGCTTACACCTATGAAGGACAGGTTCTTCTTTCATACGGCCCCGCAGCATTCCGTGATGACAGCAACACCTTTGATTTCTATGGAACTCAGATGCCTCGTATCTCCGAGCAGAACTATGCTGATCTTTGGAGCCTTGCAGGCGGTAACTACACCAACTTCGCACGTCAGTACCTTGGATCGACCCTTTCCTTCAACAAGACTCAGGCATTCGAGAACGAGTGTACAACTGCTGTAGGTAAGGAAGGTCCTGCCAATATCACCAACGCTATCAACCTTGGTGTTATCAAGCATCCTGCACTTGCAGTAGAGGACAACATGTTCTACACCATCGTTCCTACCGTTCTTCCTACCACAGACGCACAGAACGACCTTCTCAAGCAGAACGCAGACCTTAACGGAAGCTTCTCAACCAGCAAGCTTGAGAACAATGTATTCCTCAATGTTATCATCCGCGGAACCACCGCAGCTACCGACGCTGATGCCGGAGTTGCAGGCGCAGATGCTGCAAGCATGATCGCAAATGACTGGAACGGAGCAACCTATCTTCAGGTTAAGAACCAGGCATGGACAATGCTTCAGGAGTACGCAAACGCTAACTTCTAAAGTTTAGCTAAATATTTTTAAATCAGTACTATCGGCGCCGGGTCAGACGGCCCGGCGCCTTTTCAGAAATAGAGATATAGGACGATTTCTATTTTTCAATTTTTCTTTAAAGAGGAAAATCCTATGTACAAAAAGCAGATGCTTTTGCAGAAAATTATATGTTTTGTCACTGTTATCACAGGTGCGGTGACCTTCCTGTATTCCCTGGGTCTCATGACTGATCTTTATGACACCCTCTTTACGACCATGCCATACGCTGACCATACGAAGAGCGATGTGGCCGGTTCAATAATATATTATGATATGCAGGGCTTTAACAGCATGCTTGTCAAGGTATCCATCGGAATGATACTTGTGGCTGCGGTTCTGTTTATCACAAGTACAAATACCCGCAGGCGTTACTATGTAAGTAACTATATTGCAATCTTTTTAAATGTTGCCTATGGTCTTGTTTTTACATGCTGGGCGCATATAAAGCTTGAAGCCTTCAAGGCTCAGTTCAAGCAGATAGATTTTGAAGCATTGAAAGCATACTCGGAGATGTGGAACACGAAGTATTCGGAGTCCACCTTCTGGTTTGATATACATTACGCAGTGTTTGGCCTCGTTTTGATCGTTGTGGGGCTCAACATCTTTAACCTTATCTGGAAGATCAATCTTATGAAAGAAGAGAAGGGGCTTATCGGAGCCGGAAAGGAGATCGCCTGATGGCTGAGAGTATTAAAGTTAAACCCGAACAGATGACGGAAGCCTATATCAAAAAGGACAGGATGCGGTATGTAAAAAACAAGATGTCCGCGAACCTTGCGATCCTTTCGATAATTTTAAACGGTCTTTTCTTTATCAGCATTTATAAGTCCAATGTAGGTCAGTATTATTACAAACCTCTTATCGGCTTATCGATTGTCTACAATCTTTTGTTTATGATGATCGTTTTCCTTGTTTCCGAGGGAAGCAAGAATTATCAGATCAACTATTCATACATTGCCATACCGGTGGCTGTAATGCAGTTTGTAAGGATTTTCATCTATCCGGTGACTGCACATAACGCCACAACTCTTACTACCGGTATAGAAGAGCAGGTTATGAGGGATGCACAGTTTACAAGACTTGTCATCTATCTTATTGGCTCAGGTGTATGTCTTCTGATTTCTTCTTTTGTCGGTATTGTAAGATGCAATACCTTAAAGAAGCATATTGCTGAAGTAGAAGGTTAATTATTGTTTTTAGATTAGGAGATTCATTATGGCGCAGTTATCCCTGCAGCATCTGGACAAAATATACGACAATAAGGTGCAGGCAGTCTATGACTTCAATATCGACATTGAACAGGGTGAGTTTATTGTCCTTGTAGGACCCTCCGGTTGCGGAAAGTCAACGACGCTTCGTATGATCGCGGGACTTGAGGATATATCAAAGGGACATCTTATCCTTGACGGAAAGGACATTACCACGCTTCCTCCCAAGGACAGGGATATGGCGATGGTTTTCCAGAACTATGCTCTCTATGGTCATATGACTATTTATGAGAACATGGCTTTCTCACTTACACTCCGCAAGGAGAATCCCAATGTCATCCATAAGAAGGTTCTTGCGGCTGCCGAGATACTCGATCTTACAAGCCAGCTAAACAAGAAGCCCTCACAGCTCTCCGGAGGACAGCGTCAGCGTGTTGCCATGGGTCGTGCGATAGTCCGCAACCCCAAGCTTTTCCTCTTTGACGAGCCTCTCTCAAACCTTGACGCCAAGCTGAGAGGTTCCACAAGACGCGAGATCATGCTTCTCCACAAGAGACTCGGAGCTACGATGCTCTATGTTACACATGACCAGACCGAGGCGCTTACGCTTGCGGACAGGATCGTATGTATGTCCATGGGCCATGTACAGCAGATCGGTACTCCCCTGGAGCTTTACGATACTCCCGCAAATCTTTTCGTTGCAAGTTTTATCGGACTTCCTCCCATGAATTTCTTTGAGGTGCTTGTAAGCGGAGATAACCTTGTGGGTCCTCATTTTGAAGTGCAGATGACACCTGAGCAGAAGGATCTTCTTGCTTCCTACCAGGGTAAGCATATAACCCTCGGTGTTCGTCCGGAGAATGTGGTTCCGGGCGGAAGCGTTCCGGTAAAGGTTTCAAAGAACGAAAATCTCGGTATGAACACTCTTGTTCACGGACATATCGATGGAACCGCAACCGAAGGAAGAATAGTATGTAAGTTCCGCGGATGGTGTGAACATAAGGACGGAGATATTGTTATGGTATCCTTCAACAGGATGCATTTCTTCGACAAGGAGACCACAAACGCGATTGTCAGAAAGGCGGGTAACTAATGAAGAAGGTCAAGGAGTTTTTCCGTAAAAGGATGGTTGCGCTTAAGCGTAAGCCCCAGACAATACCGATGATAGTGCTTATTGTCACCTTCCTTATATATTCCCTGAATCTGCGTATCATTTCCGATACTACAGCCAGAATCAATATGACCGGTATGGGGCTCGCAGGATTTGTGACAATGCTTCTGTCCATATTGTCATTTGTGTGTTTTCTGAACGCATTTCCACACAGAAAGCCGGTAAATGTACCGATGCTTGTATTGTTTTTTATAATGCAGATCATCATCGGAGTATGTAACAGATATTATCTGTCCAAGATAACTCTCGCAATCGTAAATGAGGGTGCAAAGGCGGCAGATATGCTTAAGAAGAATCTCTTTATCGCAAAGGCATACAAGATGCTTGGTGTTCATTTTATCTTTTTGATAATAACCGTTGCGCTTGTAGCTTTGCTTCCCCTTTACTCAAAGCTTCTTCGCAAGATCAAGACTTCCATCGATGTTGCGGGCAACGAATCCATGGGCGAGATTGAGATTTCCAGCGAGGAGTAACGCTTCGTGGCATTTGGTAAGAAAAAGAATGCTGGGCCTTCCGAAGACGAGAAGAAAACCGCAGCCGGATATTATAAGCTTAAGACCGAGGCTGTAGAGGATCTTGTAAACGCAAACAAGGGGGAAGCACCCGAGTATTCAAAGGAAGAGCTCAATAAATACAAGAGCAGGCAGGGTAAATTCAAACTGCCGGATATCGTAAAGGTAATACTTATAAAGTTCTGGTTCGCCGCAATGATCTGTTTTTTCTTCGTGTGGGGACTGGGAGGGTATCTGGGGACAATGATAGATACGGTCATTGTCGTCGGTATCGGATACGGTATAGTTACGGACCTGCTTGAGAATAACCTGATAAGGTATTTTGCGGAGACAGAGGGCGCACTTGACAAGTGGATGATGTTTCCCAAGAAGAAGTATATCTCGTTTATACTGAATATACTGTATGCTTTTGTGGTTATATTTGTTGTTTATATGATATATAACGGTGTGAATCTTGTCTTCATGAGAATCACCGGTAACACTGAAAAAATATTCCTCGGAGTCGAGCCCATACTTTTCGGAGTGTTCTGCATGGGAATAGACATGGGCTTTGTGGGGATGAAGAACCTTTTCAAAAAAATAGTTAGTGACGCTAAAAGGAGTGTTTAAATGGCTTATCTTGAACTCAGGAATCTTAACAAGATTTATCCCAATGGATTTCATGCCGTACATAATTTTAATCTTGATATAGAGCAGGGTGAATTTATCGTTTTCGTTGGATCTTCGGGATGCGGAAAGTCCACAACACTTCGTATGATAGCGGGACTTGAAGAGATATCAAGCGGAGATTTCCTTATAAACGGTAAGAGAGCAAACGAATTGGGTCCCCGTCAGAGAGAGGTGGCCATGGTTTTCCAGAGCTACGCTCTTTATCCCCAGATGACGGTTTATGATAACCTTGCCTTCTCACTTACCCTTGAGGGCGTGGATGAGGATGTCATAGAGGAGCGTGTTTATAAGACCGCAAAGATCCTCGGACTTACCGATTATCTCGACAGACTTCCGAGAGCTCTTTCCGGCGGTCAGAGACAGCGTGTCGCTGTAGGACGAGCCATAATCCGTAAGGTTGGTATCTTCCTTATGGACGAGCCTCTTTCAAACCTTGATGCCAAGCAGCGTGTTACTATGCGTTCGGAGATAACGCAGATTCATAAAGAAATCGGGGCTACTACCATCTATGTTACCCACGACCAGACAGAGGCTATGACAATGGCTGACAGGATAGTGGTTATGAAGGACGGCTATATCCAGCAGGTAGGTACTCCCCATGAGCTCTACTTCAGCCCTGCGAATGTGTTCGTTGCCGGATTTATCGGCGAGCCTCCCATGAACTTTGTAAAGGGAGTCCTTAAAGACGGCTGCATCGCGTTCGGAGACCAGCAGATCGATCTTGGCAAAAAGTTTGCCGATAAGATCGCGGGTTATGAAGGCAGGGAGATCGTATTCGGGTTCAGACCGGAGGCAATCGTTCTCGGCAAACAGGATGATTCTTACCAGATCGGTTGTAATGTAGAGCTTACTGAGATGCTGGGAGATAATACAAATGTGTATATTACGGTGGGAGACCGGCAGGCTATCCTTAAGGTTGATCCCCATGATACACCCGATACTGACAGCAATATAACATTCTCTATCCCGTATGAAAGCGTTTATCTCTTTGATGGGGAAACAGAAAATGTTTTGTAGATTAACTTTTTTAGATCATGGCAGGATTTGTTTCCAAAAAGGATGAAAAGTTCAGAGAATATGCACTTAACGCGCCACTGCTGAGGGTGCTTTTCTCTGTTTGTATGCCCCTTGCCCTCTATCAGGCAATGCAGGCGATATTCAAAACTATTGATGCTCTAATGGCCGCCCATATCGGTTCACAGGCGGTTTCAGCTATTTCAAGCTTGTCACAGATAACCTTAATGGTAACCGCCGTCGGCTCCGGACTTGCCGTGGGCGGTTCTATTCGTGTATCGGAAAGCTACGGTCAGGGCGACTTTGAAACGGTAAGAAAGCGCTGCTCCACATTATATGTGAGTGCCATAGCGGTTGGTGTATTTATCGCGGTTGCTCTTATACCGTTTGCAAGACCCTTTTTAAAACTGCTGGCTACCCCGGCAGAGCTTATAGACGAGGGCGTGGGATACTTCAGGGTTGAGATCCTTATCCTTACGCTGAGCTTTTTTAATACGGTATATATAGCTATAGAGAGAAGCCGCGGACACAGCAAGAAGCTGATGATACTCAATATTCTCGTTATAGCGATCAAGCTTTCCTTCTCCGCGTTGTTTATATATGTTCTCCAGAGCGGAGTTATTATGATAGCGGTAGCGACGATGCTTTCACAGCTGGTTTTGTTTATTGTCGCCGTAGTATCGATGATAAGGGATGAGGGCTGCTTTAAATTTGATATAAAATACGCGGATTTTCACAGGGATACGCTTTTGCCGATATTCAAGCTATCATACCCGGTAGCCGCGGAAAAGATGCTTTTTGCGGCAGGAAAAGTGGTCGTAAATTCCATGTCAGGTATGTACGGCGCGCTGACTGTCGGGGCTCTTGGTATATCCAACAATATCGGTGGACTGACGACAAACTGGCACTCGGGAATGCATGACGGTGCCTCTGCCCTTGTAAGCCAGAACCGGGGCGCGGGAAGGTATAAGAGGACGGTAGGTGTCTTTGTAAGATTGCTGATCGTTGATGTTATAATAGGCGCCATCGGCTTTACCATAGTCTCATTTACCCTGCCGTTTCTTGCGAAGGTATTTGCGAGCTCGAAGGATAATTTCGACCCAGCTTTCTGCGATATGATAGTGGGTATCCACAGATACGAGATGATAGGCTATATGACCCTCGGAGCGGCCTCCGCCTGCAACGCTTTCCTTATCGGGATGGGCAAGGCAAAGACGGTAATGTTTCTTAACATTGCGAGAGTATTCATCTTCCGTGTCCCTGTTCTGTTTGTATTACAAAGGTTCACATCCATGGGATCGGAGGCTGTGGGAGTTACCATGATGGTAAGCAATGTATCCGCGGGAATCATATCTCTTATAACTGTATTGCCAACGATCATAAAGACATACAGGAGGGAAAAATGAAAAGAATATTGTACGCCGGAGACAGTACGGTCACATTCAACAAAATAGCGACTTATCCACAGACAGGACTATCCCAGGGGCTTACATGGTATCTTAAGGATGATGTTTTTCTTAAGTCCTTTGCGGTAAACGGGAGAAGCACGAAATCCTTTATAGATGAGGGTAGATTTGAACTGATAGAAAATGAGATAACCGATGGTGATTTTCTGTTTATCCAGTTCGGACACAATGACGAAAAGGAGTCGGATCCCGCAAGATACGCAGCGGCGGACACGGACTTTAAGGATAATCTCGCAAGGTTCGTAAATATGGCAAGAAAGCACGGAGCAATGCCCGTTATAATAACGCCTCTCGCAAGAAGAAAATTCGATGAAAAAACCGGAGCCTTTATTCCGGGCAGTCATGGAAAATATCCCGGGGCGGCGAAGGATATTGCGGGGCAGTTGGATGTTCCCGTGGCGGATCTTAATTTGCTCAGCGAGTCATATCTTGCCGCCATCGGAGATTTTGCCTCAAGACCCATGTATATGTACCCGAAGGACAATTCGCATCTTTCCGTTCACGGGGCCGTTGTTTTTGCGGGCTTTATCGCGGATGAACTCATAAAGCTCGGAGAACCTTACAGCAGCCTTTTTGTGCCGAGGGATTCGGCGAATTTCGATACCAACAGTAACAAGGCGGACAAGCCCTATATCGTTCTTAAAAAGGGTGAGGAAAGAGACGGAAGCGATTCCTTTAAGGATGAAACCGCGGACTGATATTATATTAAGATCGGAGCTAAAGATGACTAAAGAAACAGAAAAAAGGATCCAGAATTATATTGAATATCTTCTCGATAATTCCAGTGCCGAGAGACCCATGTGGAATAAGGAACTTGTCAGCTCGGACAGACCGAATAAGTGGAATTATATCGACGGGTGCATGATAACGGCGCTTTTATCGCTGTATGAGTACACCGGAGAGGACAGATATTATAATTTTGCAAAGGCATTTATCGATTACTTTGTTCGGGAGGACGGCACCATCAGCACCTATTCCGTGGATGAGTATAATCTCGACAATATAAATACCGCAAGCAATCTTTTTTATCTTTATGAGCTTACCGGGGACGAAAAATACAAGAAGGCTCTCGATCTTGTAAGATCCCAGCTCGACAGTATGCCGAGGACAAAAGAGGGAAGCTTTTGGCATAAAAACATCTATCCGAACCAGGTATGGCTGGACGGTCTCTATATGGCGGAGCCCTTTTATATGCGCTATGAGACAAAGTTCCGCAAGATGGAAAAATGTGGGGATGTGCTTTTGCAGTTTAAGAATGTTGAGAAGAATATGAAGGATCCCGTTACGGGGCTTTATTTTCACGGGTATGACGAAAGCAGGCAGATGTACTGGGCGGATAAGGAGACCGGCTGCAGCGCTAACTTCTGGCTCCGTTCGATAGGGTGGTTTGCGCTTGCTCTTGTTGAGACCGAAAGCGCCACAGACGAGACACTTTATTACGAAAAAAGGTACTTCGGAAAGCTCCTTGAAAACCTTATTGATGCCCTTATTCCTTTTCAGGATGAGAGCGGAATGTTTTATCAGGTTGTGGACAGAGCGGATGCGGAGGGCAATTACCTCGAGACATCGGGAACCGCGCTTCTTTCTTACGCGATATTAAAAGCCGTAAGACTCCGCTATATTTCACCGAAATATGCTAAAGTGGGAGAGAAGGCTTTTGACGGTATAATAGACAAGTACCTGTATGAGCAGGAGGACGGAACCCTCGGACTTAAGGGAATCTGCCTTGTTGCGGGACTCGGAGGGAAAAACCGTCGTGACGGGTCGCTTGAGTATTATTTCAGCGAGCCTGTTGTGGAAAACGAGGCGAAGGGAGTGGCACCCTTCCTCCTTGCGTATACAGAGATACTGAGAAGAAGATAGGATAAAACCGGGGGCATAAATACAGTTCCGAAAGGAGACCGACATGGATTTTAAGATCATAGAGATATTTAAGAGGGGAATCTGCATAGAGAGAAATACCGGAGCAAGATATGCCACGGAAAGCGACTGCAGGGTGCTTATCGACGGTAAGGAGGCCTGCGTTTCAAATCTGAATGTAATAACCGTATACGGACTGATACCGGATACCGAATATGAGATATCCATAGAGGGCTGTTCCCAGAAGGAGCGCTTTAAGACAAAGCACGAGAGCTTTTTACTTAATGTAAAGGATTTCGGAGCTTTCGGAGACGGTACGCACCCGGACACTCCCGCGATACAGGCGGCGATAATGAGCTGTCCGAAGGATGGCACTGTCTATATTCCTAAGGGAGATTATTTCTGCACTCCCATATTTTTAAAGAGTGATATGAGTCTATGGATAGATGAGGGAGCCACTGTTTACGGAGATCCCGACAGACATCATTATCCCGTGCTCCCGGGGGTCATAAGAAACGAATATGACAACGACAGGGAGATCAGCCTCGCCTCCTGGGAGGGGAATCCCCTTGACTGCTTTGCGTCGCTCATTACAGCCATAGACACCGAAAATGTTGAAATATTCGGCAGGGGATGTATAAACGGAAATGCCGATAAGGGAGACTGGTGGGTTGATGTAAGGACAAAGAGGATCGCGTGGCGACCGAAGCTTGTTTTTATATCCGGCAGCAAAAATATTAGAGTCAGCGGAATTACCGTAAAAAATTCTCCCGCATGGGCAGTACATCCTTACTACAGTGACGATCTTAAGTTTATGAACCTTGAGATCTGGAATCCTTCAAATTCCCCCAATACGGATGGTTTTGACCCGGAGAGCTGCACAGACATCCTTCTTATCGGTACAAAGATATCCGTTGGTGATGACTGCATAGCGATAAAGAGCGGAAAGCTTTATATGGCTAATTACCATTACAAGGAGACCGAAAGGATCGAGATAAGAAACTGCCGTCTTGAGAGAGGACACGGTTCGGTAACCGTTGGTTCCGAGGTGGCAGGCGGAGTAAAGGGTGTCCGCGTTTCAAAATGTGTATTTTCCGAAACAGACAGAGGACTCCGCATTAAGACAAGGAGAGGACGGGGAGAAAGATCCCTTATAACAGATCTTAGATTTGAAGATCTTACCATGGACAGGGTGCATATGCCGATAACCGTCAATATGTTTTATTTCTGCGACCCTGACGGACATACGGATTATGTGCAGAACCAGAACGCTTTTCCTGTCGATTATAGAACTCCCAGGATTGGAACCATAACGGCGGAAAATGTGGACTGCTCAGGGGTGGATGCCTCGTTTGTCTGCGCCAACGGTCTGCCGGAGTCACCTATAGAAAAGATAGAGCTTAAGGATGTAAGAGTTTCTTATCTTCCAAAGGAGAAGAGAACTCCCCAGTGTCCTATTATGATGGACGGATTTCCGAAGATGTCCGGAGCCGGCATTTTCCTTAAGAATGTAAGGGAAGCTGTGGCGGAGAATGTTAAGATAGAGGGAAGCGCGGAGAGTGAGCCTGTTCTTGAGAATGTTGAAAAGGCTTCGCTTGATGCGGATTTTATCGGGTAGAACCGGTCTTTTATGAGATTTATGGCGTTTTAAATGGACACTCAGATAAAAAACTGGAAAAAGAATGATCATATAAAGGGTATGCTGTGTATCCTCGCGGCAGCCTTCGGTTTTTCCCTGATGACCTTTTTTGTAAGGCTGTCGGGGAATGTGCCTACTATGCAGAAGGCATTCTTCAGAAATGCCGTTGCCGCGGTGATTTCCTTTTTTATGCTTCTTACCTCCAGGGAAAAGTTTCATATAAAAAAAAGCAGCTTCGGAGATATTTTCTTTAGGTGTCTTTTCGGGACAAGCGGACTTATCGCGAATTTCTATGCGATAGACAGATTGTCTATCGCGGACGCAAATATGCTCAATAAATTATCTCCGTTTTTTGCGATACTGCTCTCAATCCCCATCTTAAAGGAAGTGCCGAAAAAGGTTGATGTTATAGCAACCGTGATAGCTTTTATCGGTGCCTTGTTCATTATAAGACCGACTGCGGGCTTTGCCGCGATACCGGCACTTATCGGATTATACGGAGGATTCGGGGCGGGAACCGCCTATGTCTTTGTAAGAAGGCTCGGCAGAAAGGGAGAGCGGACACCTGTGATAGTCTTTTGCTTTTCGATGTTTTCCTGTATTGTCACCGCGCCCTTTATGATCTTTGATTTTCATCCCATGGAGCTTTGGCAGATAGGGTGCCTTATTCTTGCGGGGGTGTTTGCCTCCCTCGGACAGTTCGGCATTACCAGTGCCTATAAATTTGCTCCCGCAAAGGAGATATCCGTATTTGACTATACGCAGGTTATTTTTGCGGCCATCTGGGGAATGCTTTTCTTTGACGAGCTGCCCGTGGTTCTTAGCATTATAGGATATGTTTTGATCATAGGTGTGGCTTTTGTAAGGTGGAGGATAAACCTTAAGGCCGGGGACTGAAAGAATAAGGCAGGGAGTGAAAAATCAAGGCCGAGGGCTGAAATATTGAGACCTGGGAATGAAAAATATTTTTACCGGAACAGATTACGGAAAAATGTGACGGAAATGGGAGAATGTAAGTATGCAGCTTGGAATAAGATTACATGATATAAAAAAGGCACCCCTTGAGGAGCGGCTCTGCATCGCTAAGGAGCAGGGCTTTAAGTGCGGGCATCTTGCGCTCGCAAAGGTCATAAGCGAGTTTCCGACGGATAACGGCGCACTTACTCCGGGACTTGCCATGTATTTAAAAAAGCTGTTTTCAAAATATGACCAGGACATAGCGGTACTCGGATGCTATCTTAATCTTACGAATCCCAATGAGGAGACAATGAAGAAAACCTATGCCAGATATTTCGCAAACATAAGGTTCGCTTCGCTTCTCGGAGCGGGAGTTGTGGGAACGGAGACCGGTGCGGTAAATGAGGAGTACAGTTTCGAGGAGCGAAACCATTCGGAGGAGGCTCTGAAGGTATTTATCGAAAGAGTAAAACCGGTTGTTAAATGTGCGGAGGATTTCGGCGTGATATTTGCGATCGAGCCCGTCTTCAAGCATATCGTATGTGACCCTAAGAGGGCAAGGAGGGTACTTGATGAGATCGCATCTCCCAATCTGCAGATAATCTTTGACCCTGTAAACCTTCTCGATATAAGTAATTACGAGAGGCGGGAAGAGATATTTGCAGAGGCCGTTGAGCTTTTGGGAGATGATATAGCCATGCTCCATCTGAAGGACTTTGTTGTGGAGGATGGAGCCCTTAAATCCGTTGCCTGCGGCACCGGCGAAATGCAGTACGAAAACATCCTCCGTTTTGTGAAGCTTAAGAAGCCTTTTATGCATGCAACCCTTGAAAACACTGTTCCGGAGAACGCCGTTAAGGCAAGGGAATTTATTCAGGGCATATACGACAGAATTTAAATCGATACACAGTTATAAATGTGAAATTTGCTTTTTTCAGCATAAGCATGGCGTATTAATAGGCGCTAAGGCAGAGGACGGCAAAAATCAGCCGTGGGGATATAGGGGGTTCCATCCGGACGGTGGCAGTTTTTGACAGCATAGTAAGAGACCTCTCTTGCGTGAGGTTTATTCCAGTCGTGGAAGCCCTCGGCTCTTATATGCCGGCCTATCTCGCAGTCCGTAAAAACGGCTTTTGCGAAGTCTCGCCAGGGACGGCCGAGATATACGGAATCTGCCGGGCATTCCTTTGAAATAAAACGGCAGTTTCTGAAGGTATAGCCGTACTCCTGTCCCTCGGGTGTGGAGCCTGCCGTAACATAGCCGTGTATCTCCTCCGGGTTTGTTTTAGTTTCAGTTTTATTATCCGATTTGTTTTCTACTTTGTTTTCTGCTTCGGTTTCCGCTTTATTTTCGTTATACCGTGAAGCCTCCGCTTTGGCTTTGCTCCGTAAGAGTATGCTTCTCGGGATTGATTCTATGGTGCAGTCGTCAAAAAATGCGGTTGCGCTTCCAAAAATAAAATCCACATTTCCGCAGATATAACAGTTTTTATAATACTGAAATCCGTTGATCCTCGGGGCAAACTGCTTCGGTCCGATAAAGCCTCCGGGCTGTATTTCTTTGGGCGGGAGAGGCCCGGTAAACAGCGTGTCCTGATGTCCGCAGAGACGGACATTTTCAAAGCGGAGTTCGTTTCCCTCCGCATAGAGGGCAATTGCCTGCCATGCCTCGTCTTCCGGTCCGGAGGTGTTTGATATTGTAAGATTTCTTACTGTAATATTTCCGGCATCTATAAAAACAGAGTATGATCTGAAGGTTCCGTATTTGTTTCCGTCGGGATGATCCTTTCTCGCGCAGTCATCAAAGGTAAGCTCCGTATCCTCGGGGGAGGCGCCGCAGCCCTCGATAATAAGGTTTCCCCGTCTTATCTCAAGCTTTTCATAGTATTTTCCGGGAGCGATTTTAAGTATGTACTGCTCCTCCTCGTTTTCCGGAAGGGCGGACAGAGCCTCGCTTACGGAGTTAAAGCAGCTTTCGGATACGGCAGTGTTTTTGTCTATTATGAATTCTTTCATGTTTTCATCTTCCTGTTATCATATATATTTTAGTAAAAAGCGCTCCGCGAATATTATATCATAATTTGCAAAGTAAATTGTGATGTGTTTTACCGAATTAATGTTATAATGATAAAGATTTATGAAAATAAAGGATTATTAAAAGAATGACGGAAAGAATATTTAAAAGAAAAAGTATTCGTTTGTTTTCCCTTTCCCCGGTTTTATTGCAAGCCTTTTAGCGGTGGGCGTGGTCTTAACCTTTACAGGGTGTGGGGATCAGAATCCGGGTTCCGCGGAGGAAAACGGTGTAAGCGGGCAGGCAAAACCCGGTTATGAAGAAAGCGTAAGCCCGGAGGACGGAAGCGAGAATAAAAGCGATAACAAAAATGAAGACGGAAATAAGAGTGAAAACAAAAGAGAAAATGAAGACGAATATGACAGTAAAAGCGAAGATGGCAATGGAGAGATCACCGAAAGCGAAGAAGCGGTAGATGAAGTTGTAAATGATGAGCCGAAGAACGGGGAGAACAAAGAGGCGGCTCCCCTTGTCCTCGGAGATGAGCGCTTTGATGCATACCTGCCGCTGTTAAAGGACAAGAGGGTTGCCGTATTTTCAAACCAGAGCGGGCTTGTGGGAAACAAAGAGAAGCATGTAGTAGATGCTCTTATTGAAAAAGAGGTGACGGTCAGCCTGATATTCAGCCCCGAGCATGGCTTCCGGGGTAATGCAGGAGCGGGAGAGCTGGTAAATGACGAAACCGATGAAGCTACCGGTGTAGAGATAGTTTCCCTGTACGGAGGCTCCGGGGATGCCTTCTCGGACGAAAATGCAGAACGCTTTGATACGCTGGTTGTGGATATACAGGATGTGGGACTTAGATTTTATACATATTACATAACGATGTATAATCTTATGGATTACTGCGCGGAATACGGTAAGGAGGTCGTCATTTTCGACAGACCGAATCCAAACGGATTCTATGTGGACGGACCGATACTTAAGGATGAATTCAGATCGGGAGTAGGTGCGCTTCCCATACCTGTTGTACACGGGCTTACTCTTGGGGAAATGGCGCTTATGATAAACGGTGAGGGATGGCTTGAGTCCGGAAAGGACAGCTGTATTTTGACGGTCATTCCCTGTGAGAATTATAAACACAGCGATCTTACCGGGCTTGCGGTAAATCCCTCGCCAAATCTTAAAAGTATGAGGGCTGTTTATTTATATCCCTCGACTTGCCTTTTTGAAAATACTCTTGTATCTGTTGCAAGAGGAACGGAGCATCCCTTTGAAAGCTTCGGAAGTCCCTATCTTGAAGGAGTCTCCGGGTATGATTTTGAGTTTGTCCCGGTAAGCATGGAGGGAGCGCCCGGTCCGCAGTTTGAAGGTCAGACCTGCTACGGAAAGGATTTAAGAGATATTCCTGACGAGGATATTTTTGAAAACGGAATTGATCTTGACTATGTGATAGATGCCTATAACTCCATAAAAGCCGCAGCTCCGGATAAATCTTTTTTCGGAAAGCCTAACAGCGACGGACATTTCTGGATTGACCTTCTTTGCGGTACGGATGAGGTAAGGCTTATGATCGAAGATGGGAAGTCCTCCGAAGAGATTAAGGCTTCGTGGCAGAAGGATATTGAATTTTTTATCGAGCAGAGAAAACCGTATTTATTGTATGAGGATATTTATCAATGAATAAAAAAGCTGTCGGAATAATACTGTGCATATCTTTAACAGCTTCCGTCCTGTTTGGCGGCTGCGGGCTTATAAAGCAGCCTGTGGAAAACGGGCTTTCCGGGGAGGAAAATCTTTCATCCCAAATAGCTGAGCCTATGGAGCAGGAAGCTGCGAATCCGGGAACTGATAATTTAGGGGCTGCGGATCCGGAGGCCGATAATTCCGGGACTGACGGTCCGGATAATGCTGTAGAGTATGCGGAACTTGAAAGCAACGACCCTGTCATTGAAGATAAAGGCACAGCTGTGCCGGTTCCGGTGGAGACAACCTTACCGGAGGCCGAATGGTTAAGGGATGTGAGCTTCCCCGCATGGAGAGGTTATATCGACGATACCCTTGCTTTGAATGACATGATGAGCTTTGACTATTACAGCGGACAGGGAAAGATATATATAGCTCCAGACAGCGAAGTAACCGGTTTTGATATGTATATCAATAATAAAAAAACAGATACCTCCGGGCTTATCGGCGGCAGGTGTTACGAGATCGATATATCCGGTATTTCGGTAAACGGTAAAAATACAGTCCAGATATCCAATGTAACACCCTTTAGCGAGGATATTAATGTACGGCTCTGCGTGCCTTATCCGGTGGTAATTGAGGCGGCTCCGGAGGATGCGGGTATAAATCCCGATGCTTTAAAGCTTATCTCGGAGATCATTGAAAGTGATGTTGAGGAGGGCTTTACAAGCTCCCAGCTTGCGGTAATAAGATACGGAAGGCTTGTATACGAAAACGCCTGGGGATATACAGATTCCTACACCGCGCCGGGACAGTTAAACCCGGAGCCCCATCTCGCGACAAAGGATACGCTTTATGATGTGGCTTCCATAACGAAAATGGCGGTGGTAAATCTCGCCATAGAAAAACTGATAACCGATGGTTATCTTTCTGCGGAAGATAAGGTATCGGATATTATCGGTCCGGAATTTCACGAGCTCGTACTTGATTTCGGATATAACGGGCGTGAGTATGTAAGCCCTGAGCAGCAAAAAAAATGGAAATCCGGACTTACAATAAAGGATATCCTTTGCCATGAGGCAGGTTTTCCCCCGGATCCGAGGTATTATAATCCGAATGTCGATGCCCCGTCCCAGGTATACGGGGCAGGGAATACGAATGTTTTGTTTTCCGGAAACGGGGCGGATGAGGAGACAAAGGCAGCCACGCTTACCGCTATATGCAAGACTCCGCTTATGTATGAGCCCGGGACACAGACCATCTACTCGGATGTCGATTATATGCTTCTCGGTTTTGTTATAGAAAAAATAACCGGGATGGATCTTAACGCGTATATGAAGGAGAATTTCTGGAATCCTCTGGGGCTTGAAAGAATTACCTATAACCCGCTGGAGAACGGATTTACGAAGGATGACTGCGCAACCACCGAGCTAAGCGGAAATACCCGTGAGGGGCTTATAAGCTTTGAGGGCATAAGGAGCTATGCGCTCCGGGGGGAGGTTCACGATGAAAAGGCGTTTTACAGTATGGGCGGAGTTTCGGGTCACGCCGGACTGTTCTCAAACGCGGGAGATCTTGCAAGGCTTTTGTCATTGACTCTTACCGGCGGTTACGGCGGTAAAAGGTTTTTCTCGCCTACGGTAACGGAGATGTTTACCGCGCCGAAGGATGAGGATACAGGCAGCTGGGGACTGGGCTGGTTTCGGGCAGGCGACCTTGAAAGGGTAAACTTTTTCGGTACCCAGTCCGGCACCGGGGCGTACGGGCACCAGGGCTGGACCGGATGCATTGTCATTGTGGACCCGGAAAGGGAGCTTGTCATAGTTTATCTTACAAACAAGATCGGCTCGGGGTTGATAAACAAGTACAACAGCACCGGACGGTTCCGCGGAGGGGCATACACTTCCGCGACACTGGGTTTTGTTCCCCAGATCCTGTCGGTGGGAATGGACTGTGATGAGGATATAAAAGACCAGCTTACATCCCTCTGCGCAAGCATAACGAGGGAAGCGGTGGAGCTCATACCGGAAAACCCCTCTTTGGACAATCCGTATATCAACAACGCGAAAAGCAAACTGAAACTCTTAAAAAGGTGGTGCGAAGAGCAGGGCAGGAATGACTATGATGCTGTAATAAATGAAGTAGAGGGACTCCTTTCAAAATATTGAGAATTTGTTTATAAATTCTTTAGAAAAGAATTAGCACTCACTTGTTGACAGTGCTAATAATGTGTGTTATAACACATATAGAACAAGGGAACAGATAGTTCCCGAAAGGAGGAATGACCTATGTTGTATCCAAGTTTATTTAATGATAGTTTGTTTGATGATTTTATGGGATTTGGTTTCCCGGATTTCGGAAGAGAGTTGGAGGATGTTGACAAGAAGCTTTACGGAAAACACGCCGCTCATGTTATGAAGACCGATGTCCGTGAGCAGGACAACTCCTATGATGTGGATATCGATCTGCCGGGCTTTACGAAGGACGAGATAAATCTGTCGCTTGAAAACGGATATCTTACCGTTTCGGCAGCAAAGGGTCTCGATAAAGACGAAAAGGACAATAAGGGCAGAGTAATCCGCAAGGAGCGTTATGCCGGTTCAATGCAGAGAAGCTTCTATGTCGGCGAGCAGATTACCGAAGAAGATATCAGGGCGAAGTTCGAGAACGGTGTGCTCAGGTTAAATGTTCCCAAGAAGGACGCGAAAGCGATCCCCGAGAAGAAATGCATTATGATCGAGGGATAAAACAAAAAGGCTACAGCCTAAAAGGCTGTAGTCTTTCTTTTAACCAGAGTTCCTGAAAATACGGTCTTGTGGGGCATGTCCTGGCCGGAGAGGACTCCGATAAGGGTCTTTACAAGACACCTGCTCTGTGTCTCGAGCTGATTATCGATGGATGTCAGCTCGGGGGTACAGCAGTCTGTAAGGATGGAATTGTTGTAGCCGATAACCGAAAGGTCCTCCGGGATCCGTAGGTTATTATTTTGCGCGTATTTAACGGCAGCGATACCAAGCTGGTCATCGGCGGTTATTACACCGTTGAAGTGATGCCCCTTTGAGGCATAGTCCGAGATAAATTCCGCCACATCCCCCATTGCGGTTATATTATCGGGTACATGACATATAAACTCCTCGTAATCCTTCTTGTGCTGGCTTTGCATCGCCATCCTGAAGCCGTCAAGCTTTTTCCTTCCGCTGTAGGAGAGGGAATTATACAGATAAAGGATATCATGTATGCCGGATTCGTACATTTCCGTGGCGGCTCTGTACATCGAATTCATATCGTCGCAGAGTATGCTGTAGACATTATCGTGGTGGTAGGAGGCGTTTAGTACCATAACGGGAACTTTGGCGGAAGAGTCGATGATATACTGGTTTTCCTGTTCCACCTCACCGATGAAATTGGAACCTACGAGGATAAGTCCGTCAACCTTTTTGGACAGAATAAGGTTTACATAATTTTTTCTCGCGTCAAGATTATAACCTGTACAGCAAAGAAGAGATTCATACCCTGCCGCCTGGAGATTCTGCTCGAGGAAGTATACCGCCTTTGCGAGGAAAATATCGGAAGAATCCGCGCAAAGAATGCCTATTGTCTGCATGGATTTAAGACCCATCGCGCGGGCTGATGAATTGGGAGTGTAACCGTATTCATCGATTATGTCCATTATTTTTTTTCTTGTGGATTCCTTTACCTTGGTGCTTCCGTTTAACACACGGGAGACGGTGGCGATGGAAACACCCGCTTTCTCGGAAATGTCATAGATTGTAAGTGACATATCTGCCTCCGGATTGGTTTGTTTTTTTATTGAGAGGGTATTACTTCAGAAAACCGTAAGCCAAAACTGTTTTCTCTAAATTGTCTGAAAATGGACAATGTAAATACTTACATTTTCCAATTATACAATTATTTATTTTGTTTTTCAAATCAAATAGTATCTTTTTTTTCATAATGAATATCATTGTTAATAATCCACAAAAAGAACATACTAATTTAGATGAAACTGACAATTCGGAATTTACTTTTAATTCTTTGATTGACTAAATTTCAAAATGGTGTAAAATTAATAATGTAAACGCTTACATCAAATCCGCTTTTTATTTTTTTATTAATGTTAAAAAATTGACAAAGCCCTGTTTCCGGGTACGGATCCCGCAAAGGGTATGAAGCGGATGTTGTAATACTGTAAAACTATAGAAATCACATTTCGGAAGGGGTATCAAAATGGAAACAATCTCAAGAAAAATGACCGGAAAGAAAGAGAGACCGATTAAGGTTCTTCAGTTTGGTGAAGGTAATTTCCTTCGTGCTTTTGTTGACTATATGATCGACATTGCCAATGAACAGGGGAAGTTTGACGGCGATGTTGTTCTTGTAAAGCCTATTGAGTTCGGAAATCTTGACAGGTTTCACAACCAGGAATGCCAGTATACAGTTCAGCTCCGTGGCCGCGTTGACGGAGAGCCCAAGAAGATCAACCGTATAGTTACCAGCGTTGCGGATGCCGTGGACGCTTACGGTGAATATGAGAAATACGCTGATTATGCGAAGCTTGACAGTCTTCGTTTTATTGTTTCCAATACAACCGAGGCAGGAATCGTTTACGATGAATCTGACCGCCTCGAGATGAATCCCCCCAAGAGTTATCCAGGAAAACTTGCAAAATTTTTATATGAGAGATATAAGCACTTTAACGGTGCTGCCGACAAGGGACTTATCATGCTGCCCGTTGAACTTATAGATGACAACGGACTCCACCTTCGCGAGTGCGTGTTAAAGCAGGCTGAGAACTGGAAGCTCGAGGAAGGCTTTGTAAAGTGGCTGGACGAGGCCTGTATCTTTACATCAACGCTGGTTGACCGTATAGTTACCGGCT
Organism: Lachnospiraceae bacterium; assembly: GCA_017479285.1. Classification (GTDB taxonomy): domain Bacteria; phylum Bacillota; class Clostridia; order Lachnospirales; family Lachnospiraceae; genus AC2028. Next base: position 14 of record JAFVCL010000043.1, on the reverse strand, counting down.
ATCCCAGAGACGAG
>JAFVCL010000005.1 GCA_017479285.1 Lachnospiraceae bacterium | reverse complement strand
TTATCGTAAAACGCATTGAAGGCGAACGGCTACCGCTGGCACAATTTTAGCACCTGAAGAAATTGAGTTATCGTAAAACAACGGTGTTTGATAATGATTTACCGTTTAAATTTTAGCACCTGAAGAAATTGAGTTATCGTAAAACGCATTGAAGGCGAACGGCTACCGCTGGCACAATTTTAGCACCTGAAGAAATTGAGTTATCGTAAAACCGCACAGATTGACGCAGGAACACCCGAAGATTTTAGCACCTAAAGAAATTAAGTTATCGTAAAACACCCGCTTTAACCAGTGCCTCACCTTCAGGATTTTAGCACCTGGAGAAATTGAGTTATCGTAAAACTTATACCACCATAACAATGAATATATGTTTATTTTAGCATCTGGAGAGATAAAAGATTTGGAGCCTTTTAAATGACAGAGAATAGATTTCAATGGTAAAGAGGAATCATGACACTTTGCGTAATTGATAATACAGTAGGGAAGGTAATAGGTATTTGAGTTATAAAGACAATAATATCAAGATAATAAGTTTATACATAAATATTTTTTTAAAGAAATATCATACTATTACTGCTGACTCTTCGGAAAATGAAAGGTATGAGATATTAAAAGATGAAATTATTGATATAATAAAGATAAGTTCATTACAGATAAGAGAGTCAGGAATAAACACAGAAAAGATAAAATGTATAGATGGAAAAGAAGGAAAAAGGGAGATAAAGGATAAAGCGAGAGAACTCGGAGTAATTGGCAGGTTTTTAAATTCAGATATTCATATTCCGTTTTATTTTTCTGGCAATAATTTTGATGAGAGTGTTAATAAACAGATTAATGAAGCAGGAAAAGAAGGACAAATCCGTTTTGCAAAAATGCTTCCCTGTTTTAAGGAAGTAGTTACAAATGCGAGATTATTAGAAGTTCACAAAGAGAGATATAAGGATACAAAGTATTATGATCCGGATCTTGAAAATATGTATGTATTGATATCTGGTTTTGAAAGCGGAGAGTATATTATTCCTGTTAAACTTGAGATTAAAGAATATTCTGTAAAAGAAAACGGATTATATGTAGCTATAACATATCCCGAAATAGAAAAAGCCTCTGTCATACATGCCGTGGAAGTGAAGAATGAATCTTCACCGCTCACCGCTGACCGGGCTCTTTCTACTTATAAGTTAGCATCATTACTTAAAGAAGTCAAGACAAAACAGGGATACAAGTCGATTGCAAAATATGTCCCTAAGAAGTTTACAAAAGAAAATGAAGAAATAAGCATATTTCCTGACAATACTGAAAATATTGGAATACTGTTAGACCTGATTTTTGAGGATTATTTCTCCGATGGAATGACAATAGAATTGTGTGCAGGATAAGTAAATATAGTAAATGGTTCAAAGGAAGATTATCATGACAGATTATAAGTTGATGACAGAACAGCTGCGTTCGTTGGCAGAGGATGGGCGCGGTTTCATACCGGTGCTTGCGAATGCTTCGGCACTGATTTTTGAGAGCATGGAGAACCTTAACTGGGCGGGATTTTACCTTATGGACAGGGGTTCGTTGGTGCTCGGTCCTTTCCAGGGGAAAACTGCGTGTATAAGAATTGCGGTTGGCAGAGGTGTCTGCGGGACTGCTGTGGAGAAGGATGAGACACAGCTTGTTAAGAATGTGCACGAATTTCCGGGACACATTGCATGCGATGGGGCTTCTAATTCGGAAATTGTTGTACCGATCCACAGCGAGGGAAGGATTGTCGGAGTGCTCGATATTGACAGTCCGGTTCTCGCGAGATTTGATGAAAGCGACAGAGAGGGGCTTAAGGAGTTTGTGAGGGCTCTTGAGGAGGTTACGGAATTTAAATGTCCGGATCTGTTCCGGTGATAAGTCCTGTACGGAGGTTGAATGCTTAAACTGTCAGTATGTGTATTACCGGCTTAGGAGCTTGGACAGTATCCGCGTCATCCTCTCATCGGCGATATGCCAGACGGTCTGAAGGGGCCAGGGTAATCCGAGGATGTAATCTTTGTCGCGGGTGCTTAGGACTTCAAGTTTTTTTTCAAAACCTGTTTTGTCTTTGTATAACATTTTCCCGAAATCACATGGAAAATATGTGGTTTCGGGGTTTTTAATTTTTTCGGTAACGCGCCGGAAACTGGTTCTGCCAAAGGAATCCTGTTCTTTAACGAAACTGACCTTTTCCGTGAAAGCTTCTTCATCAGGTTCGGAAAGCCGTATGATCCCTGTTTCGATAAAGTGTTTCCAGACGGCTTCGGATACCTTGGAAACCGGTATAGGGAAGTCGAGTCTTGCGTGGATTTCTTTTACGGTAAAGCCGTTGTCCGCGAGATGCCTGATCGAACCTCCGACGGCAAAATCATTCATGAAATTGGAGAGTGCATTCTCAAAATATTTATCGCTCATATTTAGAGTATATCATATTCCCCTTGATTAGAAAGCGTGAAAATAATATACTGAAGATGTCTGTAAGTCTATGTTCAAAGAAATACCGTTCTTGTTTAAGTAAATAAAAAGATCCGTAAATAAACAGATGCGATTGCAAACAGGAGAGAGATATGTTTTGTACAAAGTGTGGAGCACAGATTAAAGAGGGAGCAGGTTTTTGTACGAGCTGCGGGGCACAGGTAAGGAAAGCAGTGAAGATCACACCGGATCCCCAGCCGGCACCGCCCAAGCGTAATCTTGGCAAGATACTTGGTCTTGCCATCGGTATTCCCGTGGGTGTTCTTACAATTATCGCGGGAATAATTATCGCAATCGTGGTTTATAGGAAGAATAATTATTATTTCCCCAATACTCCGACAAATGGAGTTGTAAACGGCAGAGACGATAACGGAGAAAGTCCGGCAAATTCCGGAACTTCCGGAAACGGCGGCAACACAGCCGATCCCGGGAGCACGGGGACTTCCGAAAACGGCGGAAGTAATCTGCCGCCTGCCGTATCCGGCGATCTTGCAAAAAGAACGCTGATGATCTATATGGTTGGAAGTAATCTTGAGACAGAAACCGATGAGTATTACGGAGGAGCGGCAACCGACGATATTTATGAGATGTGCGCTGCAGAATTGCCCGATGATTGCAATATAATCCTTGAGTGCGGCGGGGCACATACATGGGTTCACCCGGATGTTCCCGATGGAGAGGTAACGCGCTTTAAGATTGAGAATAATGATATCGTAGAGCTGGAGAAGCTTGGCAGGGTAACAATGACGAGAGAGGGTGACCTTGCGGACTTTATCTCCTACGCCGCAGGAAACTATCCCGCAGAGAACTACACCCTGATACTTTGGAACCACGGCGGAGGAATCCCGGTGGGATTCGGCTCCGATGAGCTGGGTGATGAGTATGATACGATGTGTGATTATGAGATCCGCGGAGAACTTCAAAAAGCAGGGGTGAAATTTGATGCGGTCATATTCGATGCCTGTAACATGTGTACACTCGAGATGGCCCGCGCGCTGGAGGAACATGCGGATTACATGGTCGGCGCGGAGAGCTATGTAAACGGCACCGGTATCTATTACACAAACTGGGTCGAGATGCTCGGCGGAGATGCGAGAAGCTTCAGTGAAAAGATCGTTCAGGATTATATGGATATGAACGAAAAAGACGGTCTTATCGGCTCAATGTCGGTCATAAGGCTTGATTATATTGATGATGTCTATGACGCGTATATAAATTATATCAGCGAGGCGGGCAGTGCCCTCTCCGCAGGGGATTATGCGACATACTACCAGGCAAGGGGAAATTGCGGTTACTATGAGGAAAACGATTCGGTCGATCTCATTACTCTTGCAACGAGTTATAATAATTCAAATTCAACTCCTCTTATAAATGCTGTCGTAAATGCGGTTGTCTATACTGAGAGTGATTTTGTATATGGACACGGTTTGATGGCATACAGCCCTTATGACGCATACTATATGTACTATCTCGGAAGAGAGTCCTTTGTAGAGCTTGATTATGACGAGAGTATAATTGATTTTTACGACGGATTTATTTCCCGAAGGCTTGCTTTTCTCGGGGATGAATATGTAGGCGCATACGGAGGCTCCTGGTATGTGGAGGATTTCGAAACGGAGGTTGCCTCTGCGGGAGGTGTTGCGTCCGAATACGAGCTGCCGGTGTACGAGGGCGATTATTATTACTACCTCGATATATCCGATGAGCTGTGGGACACCTTTTATTATATCTCACAGACACTTTGGGTTGAAAGGGATGACGGAAGTATTCTTTTGCTTGGCGAGGAATATGATTATAAGGTTGATTCAAACGGAAGGCTTGCGCTTGTAGATCCCCATGCGTGGGTTCATGTCAATGACAATATCGCGACATACTATTGCATTGATTACTACGAGGATACGGAACTCGGTGTGTGGGCGCAGACGGGAGTTATTCCGATAACCGTAAACGGAACCGGAGCGTTATTGTATATCTATTATGACAATGATAATCCTTCGGGAGTTGTGGAAGGGTACAGCTATTATGACTATGATACGGGAGAGGAATCCGATACCATCTATGGAGTCAATATGGAGGACGAATTCGATCTTGTGTATCAGTACCTGGATGCGGAAGGAAACGAGTACTATGAACCGGCTGGTGATCCCTTCAATGCCGAGGAGATAAGGCTTCAGTATCTAACAATAGATCTTGATGAGTACACGACTTTAGGGTATTACGATATTGTAGATGTATACGGAAACCTTTATTCCTGTGAGCCGCAGTATTTCGGAAGCATAAACAATCTTGAGTAAGGATCAGAATGCATCCTTATGTGTAAGCGCGTAGTAGAAAATGTACTGCTGCATGATGCCGGCGGAGTCTTTGTATGCAGGAAAGGGATTGATTCCGTTGTAATATTTGTCGATAACCTTTGCAATCCAGGTATCGACGGGAGCCGCTTCGGTTTTTGCATAGGCAAACAGGCAGATGCAGTTTGAGACCTTGTCGCCGACACCCTTTACTTCTTTCAGTTTTTCAAACAAATTTTTATAGTCGAGTGAAGCGATTTTTTGCAGGTCGAGGTTTTTTTCCGAGACCTGCTTTATTGCGTCCTGAATATAGGAAACCCGATAGCCTAATTTGCAGTCCTTCAGCTCTTCCTCGGTCGCGTTTTTCATTTCTTCCGCAGAGGGGAAGAGATGGATTTTTTCTATTCCGGTATCAACCTCACGACCGTATCTGGCACAGATCCTCTCCACCGAATCCTTGATCGCAGGGATGCTTTTTCGCTGGGATATTATAAAGGTTACAAGCATTTCCCAGGGATTCTGGCGAAGAATACGGAGTCCCTCTCCGCATCTGCAGGCTTCACTTAAAAACATATCTCCGGAAGAAACGCTTTTTCTTATATTTGAGTAGTTTCGGTCGAGGTCGAAATACCCGGCCCAGAAACCGTCAAAAGCATCTTGTGAGGAGTCCTTTATCCCACCGCGGAAGGTCATTATCTCGCAGCTCTTTGCCTCGCGGCTGCGGTTTTTATTGCTCCTGCCGCTGCCCTCTCCTGCTGTATCCATGGGCTTTATGTACAGTATGTTTTCGCCGCAGATAAAGCGAAAAAAGCCGTCATCAAAGGTTTTTATCCGGAAAGCCTGCCCGCTGTCCATTATTTTTTTAAGGTCAAGGTCATCTTTGATTTTAATAATGTTATTTTTTGACATTTTTCCTCCGAAAGCCGCAATTTGCGGACAAATTGATATATTTATCTTGATTTAAAGCAATATATTTAATAAAATGTTTTAATATAAGCGTATAATTGCAGTTATAAACAATCTACTGGTATATATAGCATAAAACAGCATTTATTAAAAGGGCGGTATAGCATTCCGGATACCCGGGGAAACTTTTTTTATGAAGAAGATATATGTTTGTGATGACGAAAAAATGTTGTTAAATATGGTTGAGAGGATTCTCAGCCCCTTATATGAAGTAAAGCTCTGTATGAACATCGATGAGCTTTTTAAGCTTGTAAGCGATGACAAGCCGGATCTTATTCTCCTCGATTTTCTCATGCCCGTAGCAAACGGACTTGACGGGATCAAGAGGCTTAAGGAGGAGAATTACTTTGAGGATGTTCCTGTGATAATGATCACGGGAGAGGGGAAGTCGGAGATAGAGATACAGTGCCTTAACGAGGGCGTTGAGGATTTCATTCACAAGCCCTTTGTGCCGGATGTGCTTCTTAAAAGAGTGGCGAGGGTGCTCGAGCGCAAGGAATCCCAGAAAGATCTTAAGCTTAAGATGGAGGAGGTCATAAACCGTTCATTGCATGATTCAATGACCGGACTCTACAACCGCGATTATGCAGTTGAAAATATAGATAAAAGCATTGAGAAGTACGGAAGGGGAGTCTATGTAATGGTCGACCTTGACAATTTCAAGTATCTCAATGATGCTTACGGCCATCTTAAGGGGGACGATGCGATCTGTGCTGTTGCTGACATCCTTGCGGATTCGGTAAGGGACAGGGGCTTTGCCTTCAGGCTCGGAGGAGACGAGTTCGGTATTTTCCTTACGAACCTTTCGGACAGAAAAACTGCCGAAAAATATATAATAGATCTTTTCGGAGAGTATAACAGACAGGCGGTCGAAAGGGATTATCTTATAAATTCCTCCCTGTCGATAGGCATAGCCACGGCTCCCGAGGACGGAAAGAATTATGACGAACTGTACGCTGCCGCGGATAAGGCATTGTACTGCGCAAAGAGAAACGGCAAAAACGGATACTGTTTTTATTCGGTGGATTTTACGGATACTTCGGAGAGCAGGGCGGAGGTCGTAAACATCAAGCAGCTTAAAAAGCTCATCGAGGACCGCCAGGAGATTCGGGAGAAAAAGGGTGTCTATAAGGTAGATTACCGGGAATTTCAGAGGATATACAACTTTATCGAGAGGTGTGTCGAGCGGACCCATCAGAGAGCGAAGCTTGTTATGGTCACGCTGGATTGCGGCCAGGATGAACCCTCGATAGTAGTCGAAAAGAGGATGAAAGAGGTTGAACAGGCAATAGTCAGTTCCCTGAGACGCAATGATGTGGGAACGCGCTACAGTATAAGCCAGTTTCTGCTTGTACTGATCGATGTTGATACACAGAACCTTGAAAATGTTGTAGAGACCCGTATAAAAAAGCATTATGAAGATGTGTCCGGAAGAGACAGTGCGGAGCTTTTATTTGAAATAATGGATATTAAGCAGGAGTAAAGACGGGAGCGCCTTTTAATGGAGAAAGCCTTCAAGCTTGAATTCAAAAACAAAAAAGTCGGAAGTCTGTATCTGAACAACTGCGGCTGTTCGCAGACGGAGCCGCTTCACAGTTTCGGACCGGCATCGAAGCCCCATTTTCTCATACATTATGTTTTGAGCGGTAAGGGGCTTTTTCGATTTCACGGAAAAGAGTACCATTTAGAGGCCGGTTACGGGTTTCTTATCGAGCCGGATGAGCTCGCGTTTTACGAGGCGGATGAGAAGGAACCGTGGAGCTATCTCTGGGTGGGCTTCGGAGGGAGCGAGGCTGAAAACTATCTTCGCAACATGGGTCTGTCCGGGAATCATCCAATATTTTCCTGCCACGCTTCAAATGAGCTTTACGATATCGTAAGGGATATGATGGAGCACAATACGGTCGGGATGCAAAATGAACTGAGGCGGAACGGGCTGCTGGGCGTGTTCCTCTCCGTTATAGCGGGGAGCGAGAGTGTCGAGGTCCGGGAAGATCAGGATAAGGGAAATGTCTATGTCAACAAGGCAATAGATTTCATCCAGAACAATTATTACAACCCCATTAAGGTTACGGATGTTGCGGACTATGTCTGTATAAACAGAAGCTATCTTTATACGCTGTTCCAGAATGTTATCGGTATGTCTCCCCAGCAGTTTTTGACTACCTTCAGGATAACGAAGGCGCGTGAGCTTTTAGAGTCGACGGACTATTCTATCGAGAGCATCGCGCTTACCTGCGGATACAGTGACGGACAGGTGTTTACAAAGGCATTTCACCAGCTTAAAGGGATAACGCCCTCCCAGTACAGAAATCAGAGCAAAAAGGAGAGAAGCAGGGAGCAGCTTCTGGATGTTGAGAAGCTGATAGAGCAGCTTATATAGTATTTAACATTTTGACAAACCATACAAACAAAAATGTATGGTTTGTTTTTGTTTCATAGGCTACTATAATGAAAAATGAAAGCAGTTTCGTTGTCGTTTGTGCGAAATCCAACGGGTAAACAATTAAACGGGTATCGGAGGAGGTAAAAGGATGTCTGAAATGAAGGAAATAATACTTAACAAATTTAATGAGGTATTTGGAGACGCTGAGGGAACAAAGGCTTATTTTGCGCCGGGCCGGGTCAATCTCATCGGGGAGCACACGGATTATAACGGAGGACATGTTTTTCCCTGTGCGCTGACTATCGGAACCTATGGAGTGGCAAGAAAAAGAGAGGATAAAAAGTGCCGCTTCTACTCAATGAATTTTGAGGATTTAGGTGTTATAGAGGCTGATATTTCGGGCGGGATAAAGCCCGCAAAGGAGCTGGACTGGGTAAATTACCCTCTCGGAGTAGTATGGGCATTTGCTGAAAAAGGAATGAAGATCGATTGCGGTTTTGATCTTTTGTTAAACGGAAACATACCCAATGGTTCCGGTCTTTCCTCCTCTGCTTCGGTCGAGGTACTGACCGGATTTATATTAAGAGATCTTTTCGGATTTGATGTGACGAACCAGGATCTTGCGCTTATCGGGCAGTTCTCGGAGAACAAGTTTAACGGTGTCAACTGCGGTATTATGGATCAGTTCGCCATCGCAATGGGTAAGAAGGATCACGCTATCTTCCTTGACACTGCAACCCTTCAGTACGAGTATGCACCGCTTAAGCTCGAGGGAGCAAAGATCGTTATAGCATGCTCCAATAAAAAGCGCGGGCTTGGAGACTCTAAGTACAACGAGCGCCGACAGGAGTGCGAGGATGCGCTTGCCGCTCTTCAGACTATGGTAAATATCAAGAGTCTCGGAGATCTTGATGAGGCCACCTATGAGAAGCTGTCGCCGGTAATAAAGGATGGCACAAAGTGTCGCAGGGCGAGACATGCGGTATACGAAAACCAGAGAACGATCGAGGCAGTTCGTGCGCTTAAGGCCGGTAATATCAAAGCCTTCGGTCAGCTTATGAACGAGTCCCACAAATCTCTCCGCGATGATTACGAGGTTACCGGAAAGGAGCTTGATACGCTTGTTGACGCGGCGTGGAAGGTTCCCGGTGTGATCGGGTCGAGAATGACCGGTGCGGGCTTTGGCGGATGCACGGTATCCATCGTTAAAGAAGAGAATGTCGAAGAATTTATAAAGTCTGTCGGAGAAAACTATGAAAAAAACATTGGTTACAAAGCGGATTTCTATGTGGTAGAAGTCGGCGACGGACCGAGCGTTATATAGGGAAAGACAGAGTAACGGTAATTAGATCGCAGGTTTTGCGGCAGAGATAAAGAGGTTTTGTAAGATGATCCAAAATGATATAAGAAAGCTTGTCCGTTACGGACTTCAGACCGGTCTTGTTTCCGGGGAGGACGAAATATTTACAACAAACAGGTTGCTCGAGCTCTTTAAGCTTGATGATCCCGGAGATGCGGAAAACTCCGGGGAGGATGATATCACATTTTCCGAGGAGGAGCTTGCGAGTGGGACGGTGCTTGAAAAAATACTCGGTTCCATGCTCGATCATGCTTTCGAGGCGGGGCTGATCGCCGAAAATACAACGACCTATCGTGATCTTTTTGACACTAAGATCATGAGTATGCTTATGCCGAGACCGAGCGAGGTTATCTCGCGCTTTAACAGGATATACGAGACAGAGGGCGCCGAGGCTGCGACTGATTATTATTACAAGCTTAGTCGTGATTCCGACTACATCCGCCGCTATCGCATTGCAAGGGATGTAAAGTGGGTAGCTCCGACAGAGTATGGGGATCTTGATATTACGATCAACCTTTCCAAGCCGGAGAAGGATCCCAAGGCAATCGCGGCTGCCAAGCTTGCAAAGCAGTCGGGTTACCCGAAATGTCTTTTATGCCGTGAAAATGAGGGATATGCAGGAAGGATAAATCATCCTGCGAGGCAGAATCACCGCATTATTCCGGTTACGATAAACGGCAGCGGCTGGGGCTTCCAGTACAGCCCTTATGTTTATTATAACGAGCACTGCATCGTGTTTAATTCACAGCATGTTCCGATGAAAATTGAGCATGCCACATTTTGCAAGCTTTTTGATTTTGTAAAGCAGTTCCCTCATTATTTTGTGGGGTCGAACGCCGATCTTCCAATTGTGGGAGGTTCGATACTTTCTCATGATCATTTCCAGGGCGGACATTATGAATTCGCCATGGCGAAGGCACCGGTTGAAAAGGAGTTTGTGATACCGGGATTCGAGGATGTGGCAGCAGGAATAGTTAAGTGGCCGATGTCGGTGATCAGGCTCTCCGGAGAGGACACTGACCGGATAATAGCACTTGCGGATAAGATACTGGAGGCATGGCGCGGATACAGTGATAAGGAGTGCTTTATCTTTGCGGAGACTGACGGAGAACCGCATAATACAATAACCCCTATTGCGAGAAAGCGCGGAGAAAAGTTTGAGCTTGATCTTGTTTTAAGAAATAATATTACAACAGAGGAGCATCCGCTGGGAGTGTTCCATCCCCATTCAAGGCTCCATCATATAAAGAAAGAGAATATAGGACTTATAGAGGTTATGGGGCTTGCCGTGCTCCCCGCAAGGCTTAAGAGTGAGATGGCACTGCTTAAGGAGGCTGTTCTTGCAGGAAAGGATCTTAGGTCGGATGAGGTTCTTGAGAAGCACGCCGACTGGGTGGATGAGTTTAAGCAGAAGTATGAAAAGATAGACGAAGCAAATATCGACAAGATCGTCGAGGATGAGATCGGGCTTGTCTTTATGCAGGTTCTTGAGGACGCGGGAGTCTACAAGAGGGACGGGAAAGGCAGAGAAGGCTTTGCAAGATTTATAGAGAGTCTGTAATATAAAAACCGCAATTTCCGGATAGGGGATTGCGGTTTTTGAAGGTCATTTATTTAAGATAATCTTTCAGGTCAGCTATAAGAGGCTTCGTTGTCAAAAGGTTCATGGCTTCGACCTTTTCAAGAAGCTCTTCGATACGCTCCTTCTCGCCCCGTTTGTTGTAATATGATGCAAGACGGCGGTACAGGGAAGGCGCGTCGGAGCCGATGGATACTTCATATTCCATTATCTGTACGGACGGATCCGTGAGCCCTTTTTCCCATAGATATCCTGACCATTTTTGAAGCGTCTGGATAAGAATCGTGTAACGGTTGTCGCATTCCGACAGGTATGTCAGGTTTGCAACGCCGTATTTTAATTTAAGATCGGTATTTGTAAATCCGGTAAGGTTTATGATCTTTTGTTCGGAAAGTTCTTTTACATCTTTTATGCAATCGCTCACCAGCTCATCCCCGGGGAGAACCGAGGTGGGGAGTTTTTCCATATCGACAGCAATATACTCCACATCATCGAGGGATTTGCGGCGGACATTGTTGGCTTCGGCTTCGCGTGCCCAGAACTTCTTGTCCGCATTGTCGTTTTTGTTGCGGGCCCGTCGGATAGCGAACTGGAGCACGAAGATAAACATTATTACGCTTAAAAGGATAGGAAATTGAAATTTCATTGGGTTACCATTATGTATAGCAGTATGTATAACTTGCGAATTAGGGTTTCGTAGAGTATAATTAATCTGTTTCGGCACAGAGAAGCAGTGACAATATCACGGTTCAAAGGCCGGAGCTCATTATACGGGACAAGGGCGTGGCGACATGTTAAATATGCACAATAAAAAAACCAAAAAGATTATTGCGGGAGTAATCGCCGGAATACTGGTTCTGGCGATGGTCGTTCCTATGATTTTAGCATATGTTGTATGATTATTCAATTGAGTACAAATGATCATATGCCGGTCATAATGACCGGCTATATGGGGCTTAAGGGTACTGCTGTCCTCGCTGAAAGCTTTGGGGACAGGATAAATGAGAGATATCCGGCGCATCTTGTAAGAAACGCGGTTTCCTTTGGCGGTTCAGGACTCCTTGGAAAGCTGGAATCCGCACGGGAGATAATAATCGGATACCTGAAGGGCTACGGGATCCCGGAGCCGGAGGAGTGCTTTGTTTCCGGGGCGTCCGAAGGTGGGATACTTACGGCGCTTTATGACCTTGCGGGGAAGAGCGGAGTCGGTTTTGAACTTGATCTTCGGAAAATCCCGGTCCGTCAGGAGACGATCGAAATCTGTGAGCTCCTTGAGGTCAATCCGTACCATCTGTATTCGGAGGGTTGTTATACTGCGATAGTTCCCGAGGCGGAAGAGTGCATTAAGAGACTTAAGGAGGCGGGCATAAATGCCTGCGCAGTCGGATATACGACCGATAAAAAGGCTCATATTCTGCATAATGACGGAACCGAAAGTCATTTAAACCGGCCGGAGCCCGACGAGCTTGTACGCCTGGGGCTGATCTGATAAAGGACGCCCGGAGGAAAGCGCCTTGAGCATGGCAGTCAGAGGCTTCGCAACGGATTTTATCGAAAAGAGAATACCCGGAAAAATATCCGGAGAAAATAAAGAAACGAGGATGAGATCATGAAAATGGAAGAAGAGTTACTTGCAATCATTGAAAAGAACAGTCGTATCGACCTTAAAGAGCTGGCGGTCATCCTCGGGGTCGCGGAAATCGATGTTGTGAACACACTCCAGAAGATGGAGGATGAGGGTATCGTCTGCGGATATCACACCATGATAAACTGGGAGAAAACCAGTATTGAGAAGGTTACCGCTCTTATTGAGGTTCGTGTTACTCCCCAGAGAGGACAGGGATTTGACAATATCGCGGAGAGAATTTACAAGTACCCGGAGGTTCAGAGCGTATATCTTATATCCGGTGGTTACGACCTTCTCGTGACGCTCGAAGGAAAAACGCTTCGTGAGGTTTCGACCTTCGTATCGGACAAGCTATCGACACTCGAGACTGTACTCAGCACGGCTACGCATTTCATTCTTAAAAAGTACAAGGATCACGGAACGATCCTGAATGAAAAGCCGGAAGATGAAAGGGAGATTGTAACGCCGTGAAAAACCCTGTATCAGATACAATTGTCGGCATAAAGCCGTCCGGAATAAGAAAATTTTTTGATATCGTAGTTGAGATGAATGACAAAGATGTCATTTCTCTTGGTGTGGGTGAGCCTGATTTTGAGACTCCCTGGCATATTCGCGACGAGGGTATATACTCGCTTGAAAAAGGAAAGACCCATTACACCGGGAATACCGGACTTATAGAGCTCAGGAAAGAAATCTGCAATTACATCAAAAGGACCCAGGGGATTTCCTATGACGCCGTTTCGGAAACGCTTGTAACCGTCGGAGGTTCCGAGGCCATAGACATCGGGATACGAGCTATGTGCAATCCCGGAGATGAGGTCATAATCCCTCAGCCCAGCTATGTTTCGTACGAGCCCTGCGCAATCCTTGCGGGGGCAAAGCCTGTGATCATCGACCTCAAGGAGGAAAATGAATTCAGACTTACGGCTGAGGAGCTTAGAGCGGCTATCACCGATAAGACCAAGATCCTTATCCTTCCTTTCCCCAACAACCCTACCGGAGCGATCATGGAAAGGGCAGATCTCGAGGCAATCCGCGATGTTATCATCGAGAATGATATCTATGTAATGAGCGATGAGATATATGCGGAGCTGACATATAAGGACAAGCATGTCTCGATAGCATCCCTCCCCGGTATGAAGGAAAGAACCATCCTCATAAACGGATTTTCGAAGGCTTATGCTATGACCGGATGGAGACTCGGATATGCCTGCGGTCCTGTCGAGATCATTAAGCAGATGACCAAAATTCACCAGTTCTGTATAATGTGCGCACCTACAACAAGCCAGTATGCCGCTATAGAGGCCCTTAAAAATGGTGACGGCGATGTTGCCGAGATGAGAGTCGCATATAATCAGCGCAGACGCTTCCTTATCAACGCATTTAAGGAGATGGGGATTAAGTGCTTTGAGCCCTTCGGAGCCTTCTACATCTTCCCGTGCATTAAGGAATTAGGAATGACAAGCGAGGAGTTTGCCCAGAGATTTCTGGCGGAGGAAAAGGTCGCTGCTGTACCCGGTACTGCGTTCGGAGACAGCGGAGAAGGATTCCTTCGGATTTCTTACGCCTACTCCATCGACCAGCTGAGAGAAGCGATGAAGCGGTTTGCAAGGTTTGTTGATAAGCTGAGAGCCGGGAAGAGAGATTGATTTCCGGTTTGCAAAATAACCGAAGACATAATAAGAAGTATACTGTAAGAAATACAGCATATGCGGAAGCTCCTGCGTATGCTGTATTTAAATATGCGGATTTTAAGGACATGGTAGAAAAACCGCCGGGCATACGGAACAGACGGGGAGTATCAGGATTTGGGTGTAAGATATGCGATATGAGCGAGGGGATAAATGATAAAATAAGTCAACCAAATAGCATAAATGAGTCTTGATATATCAGGTAAATAGTGATAGGATATACAGTAATCGGCGGTGTTTGCCACACTGGATTAAGGAAAACACAGAGAAATCGGGCGGGAAGACTAAATTAAAATCGCTCATATACCGATATAGCAAATTGAACGGATGATGCATAAAGGAGTGTTATATTATGGCAGTATCAAAGAATAAATACAGTGAGAAATACCAGAAGACTTATCATATGCCTCCGGTAGTTACCTATGATTGGGTGAAGAAGGAGACGATCACAAAGCCGCCAATCTGGTGCAGCGTTGACCTTCGGGACGGAAACCAGGCGCTTATCGACCCGATGAGCCTTGAACAGAAGCTGGAATTCTTTGAGCTTCTTGTAAAGATCGGTTTTAAGGAGATAGAGGTGGGCTTCCCCGCATCCTCCGATACCGAGTACGAATTTATAAGGACTCTTATCGAAAAGGATATGATACCGGACGATGTTACAATCCAGGTTCTTACCCAGGCCCGCGAGCATATCATAAAAAAGACCTTTGACGCGGTAAAAGGTGCTCCAAAAGCGGTGGTGCATCTTTACTATTCCACCTCTGTTGAGCAGAGACAGCAGGTATTCAAGAAGGATAAGGAAGCAATCAAAAAGATCGCTGTTGACGGCGCGAAGCTTCTTAAAAAGCTGGCGGACGAGACGGACGGGAACTTTATGTTTGAGTACAGCCCCGAGAGCTTTTCCCAGACAGAGCCCGAGTACGCCCTTGAGGTCTGCAACGCGGTGCTCGATGTCTGGAAACCGACCAGAAACAGGAAGGTAATCATAAATCTCCCCTCAACGGTTCAGGTGGCGATGCCCCATGTTTTCGCCTGCCAGATCGAATATATGAGCAAGAATCTTAAGTATCGCGATAATGTTGTGCTCAGCGTACATCCCCATAACGACAGAGGAACGGGTGTCAGCGATGCGGAGCTTGGCGTACTTGCGGGAGCTGACCGCGTAGAGGGAACGCTTTTTGGAAACGGTGAGAGGACCGGTAATGTTGACCTTGTTACCGTGGCAAACAATATGATGACTCACGGCGTGGACAGCGGTCTTGATTTCTCGGACATTATGGGAATAAGAGAGAAGTATGAGAGCTTCACAAATCTCAGGGTACACGAGAGAACTCCTTATGCCGGAGACCTTGTGTTTACCGCTTTTTCCGGTTCCCACCAGGATGCGATAAGCAAGGGCATGGCGTGGAGAGATGCGGGAAAGACCGGAAAGCGCTGGGATATCCCTTATCTTCCCATCGATCCCTCAGATGTCGGACGGGAGTACGAGTCCGATGTTATCCGTATTAATTCGACCTCCGGTAAAGGCGGAGTAGCCTTTGTCCTTAAGAATCAGTTTGGATTTGCTCTTCCGAAAGCGATGCAGGAGGAGGTCGGATATCTTATCAAGGGCGTGTCGGACAAGAGGCACCAGGAGCTTTTGCCAAAGGAGATTTTCCAGATCTTCGAGGAGAACTACATTACTCCGAGAAATGTATTTTCTATTCCCGAGTGTCATTTCAAACAGGACAAGGGTATTACCGCGACGCTGACCGCGGAGATAGGCGGAGAAAGAAGAGATATAACGGCATCCGGAAACGGCCGTCTTGACGCGGTAAGCAATGCCATCAAGAATCTTTTCGGTATCGATTACGAACTGTCGGTATACGAGGAGCATGCCATATCCAAGAGTTCCAGCTCAAGGGCGGCATCCTATGTCGGAATCCTTGCAAGCGGTAAGATGTATTGGGGAGTGGGCGTGGACGAAGATATTATAAAGGCATCCATCGGAGCTTTGACAAGCGCTGTGAACAGGCTGGCGTCGGAGCAGCATATAACCCAGGGAAGAGAGGAGAGGATTACACAGATAATAAGTTACATCCAGGGACATTACAAGGATGTGACTCTCGATGATCTTACCTCGGAGTTCCACCTCTCAAAGCCCTATCTTTCGAAGTTTATCCGCGAAAAGTCCGGCCAGACCTTCCAGGACCTTATAAAGAGCGAGAGGATGAAGAGGGCTAAAAATCTTCTCCACGGAACGACTATGAGTGTAGAGAGCATAGCCGCGGAGGTGGGGTATGAGAATGTTGAGAATTTCAACAGGCTCTTCAAGAAATGCTTTAACAAGACACCTCTCCAGTATCGCAAAAACGCCTGATCTATTGAGGGAAACCGTCGAAAACGGCAGAAAATCAAAGAAATCTGTGAGTTTTTTGTGAAATACTTTATTTTTTTTAATAAATGGGGTAGAATAGTGATTTGCACGGGCTGACCCGTGCAAATCATTTTGTTATAAGGAGACATTTATATGTCAGCTAAAGAGAATAAAACCGAGACAGATAAAGTGATGACAAAATATGATCTCAAGATGCAGAAGCGCGCTGAGGATAAACGCAGGGAGGAGAGGTCTCTCATGATCTGGAAGATCGTGGGCGTGGTTCTTGTAGCCGCGCTTATCGGATTTATCCTTTCATTCCCGGTCCGCAACATTATAGCGCTCAGGACACCGGTCGTTACTGTGGACGGAGAAAAGATCGGAAGAGTGGAATTTGACTATGTATACAATACAGTCAAGAACACCTATATCCAGAACTACGGAAGCTATCTTTCATATTACGGACTTACCGATGGAGCAGATCCCGCTACGGTAATGTATTCCGATAAGCTTACCTTTAAGGATTACTTCGAGCAGCTTGCCGCAGAGCAGTTAAAGGAAAATGTTGCTATTGACAGGGAAGCAAAAAATACAGGCTTTACCTATGACGCGGGCGAGAAGTGGAAGGAATTTGTCGAGAGTGCGGAAAAGGCAGCGAAGGAAAGCGATATGAATGTCGCCGATTACCTTAAGAACGCATACGGAGAGTACGCAACAAAGGCAAGACTTAAGAGCGTTGTCGAAAAGCAGGCACGGATAAGTGAGTACTACCAGAGCGTATATGATTCAAAGCTTCCCTCTGATGAAGAGGTTGAGAGCTATTACAGCGAGAACAAGAGCACATACGATTCTGTCGACTACAGCCTTGTAACCGTGAACGCACAGCTCCCCACCGAGCCCACAGAGCTGGCGGACGAGGGCGCTGCGGTGGCCGAGGATGGAAGCTATACCCCTTCGGATGCGGAGAAGGAAGCGGCTATGAAGGTTGCAAAGGAGAGCGCGGAGAGGGAGAAGGCTTCGGTTTTTGAGAACGGAGAGCCCTTGGTAAACCAGCTCAGCTCCTCGGTTAACTACAATATCAGAGATTGGCTTTTTGACGAGAGCAGAAAAGAAGGTGACACAACTGTCATTGAAAATACTGCTTCAAACCTTTATTATGTTGTCGGATTTACTTCAAGATACCGCTCTGAAGAGCCTACGGTAAACTTAAGAGGAATTGTTACGGAAAGCGACAACGGAGCCGAGATACTTGAAAAGTATAATGCCGGTGAGAAGACGGAGGAGAGCTTTATAGAGCTTGTTGAGGAGTATTCCATCGATGATTCCACCGAGGGAGGCCTGTTTGAAAACCAGAATTCAGATACCTACAGTGGGGACATCAAGGAGTGGATATTCAATTCCGAAAGAAAGCGCGGAGATGTAGAGAGCTTCTTTGTTGCGGGAATGTATACATATGTTATCTACTATCTTGACGAGGGTGAGCCGGTATGGAAGCTTACTGCCACCGATGCGATGATGACTGACAGAATGAACGAGTATCTCGATGGTCTTACCGGGGATATGGAAGTAACCGGAAATCTCGCTTACCTTACGCAGCAGGCCGAGGAGGAGACCGCGGAGAGCACGGAGGATACCGATGCCGGCGCGGAGAGCACTGAGAGCTCCGAGAGTACCGAAGCCACGGAGACAACTGAGGAAACCGGAACTGCGGAATAAGATATTTGACGATAATTTTAAAATTTTTTATAATCATACAAGGGCAGGCGGTCCGCCTGCTCTTGTGTTTTATTAGCGGATGGGTTTAAAGATGAAAACTATCGGAAAAATGTCACAACAGGAAAAAGTACATTATATGCTGACGGAAAAGATTCCTGTACTTATCGGAAAGCTGTCGATCCCTACGATAATAAGTATGCTGATCACAGCTGTCTACAACATGGCGGACACCTTTTTTGTGGGGAAGATAAACACACAGGCTACCGCCGCGGTTGGACTCGTTTTTTCGGTAATGGCGGTCATACAGGCGATAGGCTTTTACTTTGGGCAGGGCTCCGGGACATACATATCAAGAGCGCTTGGTGCGGAGGAATTTGAAAAAGCGGAAAAGATGGCATCCACCGGATTTTTCTATGCGTTTGCCGTAGGGACGGTAATGGCGGTGGCAGGTTCTTTCCTTGTGCGTCCGCTCGCTTTTATGCTTGGCTCTACCGAGACCATACTTCCCTACACGGTCGACTACCTCAGGATAATCCTTATCGGTGCTCCCTTTACCATGTGCAGCTTTGTACTTAACAACCAGCTCCGTTTCCAGGGAAGTGCAACATACGCCATGGTGGGGATTACTTCCGGAGGAATACTGAATATGGGGCTTGATCCCCTTCTTATATTCGGGTTTAAAATGGGAGTGGCCGGAGCGGCGCTTTCGACGGTAATAAGCCAGTTTGCAAGTCTTGCGATCCTCTATGCGATGACACGCAGAGGCGGAAATCTGAGGATCACTTTAAAGAATGTAAGCTTCAAGTGGTATTATTTTGCGGAGATATTCAAGGGAGGCTTCCCCTCGCTGGTAAGACAGGCGTTGGGCAGTGTGGCGACAACCTTCGTAAACCGCAGTGCAGGTACTTACGGAGTTGATAATCCGGATGCTGCCATCGCGGCGATGTCAATCGTAAACAGGGTATTCATGTTCAGCCATTCCGCTCTTATCGGCTTTGGCCAGGGATTTCAGCCTGTCTGCGGAATGAACTATGGCGGTAAAAAATACGGGCGGGTCCGCGAGGCGTATTGGTTCTGTGTGCGGGTCGGATTTGTTGTATTGCTCCTTGTAGCGGTAATGTGCTTTACCTTCTCCGAACCCATCATAGGATTTTTCAGAAAGGGCGATGCGGATGTAATCTCGGTGGGCAGGGTTGCGCTCAGATACCAGATGATCATATTCCCGTTAAACAGCTTTTCCGTTCTTGCAAATATGATGCTGCAGTCTGCGGGAAAAACCTTCAGGGCTTCGCTTTTATCGGCCGCAAGACAGGGCTTGTTTCTTATCCCCATAGTGCTTGTACTGCCGAGATTTCTTGGACTGACAGGCGTACAGATGGCTCAGATGTGGGCGGATCTGTGTTCGTTTATTATGACGGTTCCGCTGACATTCGGATTCTTAAACGAGATGAAGCGTGAAGAGCTCGGCTCCGGAGAGCCGGAAATAAAGAAAATTGCTAATTGATACAGGACTTTAATTATGGGAAAACTTGGAATTAATGAGAGAAAAGCTCTTGTACTTGATATCGACGGAACGCTGACAAATTCAAAAAAAGAGATCACTCCGAAAACTGCCGCTGCGATCAAAAATATAATGGAGATGGGACACGCGGTTATCCTTGCCTCAGGAAGACCGACACCCGGTATGCTGAGGTACAAAAACGAGCTGGAGCTTGCAAAGTACGGAGGATATCTTTTGTCGTTTAACGGCGCGAGGGTGGCTGAGTGCAAAAGCGGCGAGGTAATATACCAAAAGACACTTCCGCCCGAAATCCCTGCTCAGATCTATGAATTTGCAAAGGAAAGGGAGGCGGGGATAATCTCTTACTACCTTAAGGGAAACGGCGAAGAGGTCTTAAAGCAGGGAGGATACCTTAAGGACAAGGGAATAAATCCGGAGGGAGATTATGTAATTTCCGGTTTTGAGCCCGATGAGTACATACTTCTCGAAGCGCGCATCAACAATATGGATGTAATAACCGTCTATGATTTCCGGGAGTTTATAAATTATCCGGTAAACAAATGTCTTATAACCGCACCGGGGGTTATAGCCGCAGGCTATGAGAAGGAGCTGCAGAGCAGATACGGAGATTCGCTTTCCATCTACCGCTCGGAGGAATTTTTCCTTGAGGTTATGCCAAAGAATGTCAGTAAGGCAGAGACTCTGGATTCCATGCTTGAAAAGATCGGAGTAAAGAGGGAAAACACAGTTTGCTGCGGCGACGGTTTTAACGATATTTCGATGATAGAGTACGCCGGAGTGGGGGTCGCTATGGGTAACGCAAGGGAGGAAGTAAGATCCCATGCGGACTTTGTTACGGGGACAAACGATGAGGACGGGCTTGTGACCGTGATCGAGAAATTTATTCTCTAAAGATTTTCACCGGGATAGTGAAAACGCCCTGAAAGGATTTAAAGTGGTACGATTTACACCGGAAGATGTATTGATATGGATTTGAAGGATATAAAGATAGAAATACCCGAGAGGGCAAATTTAATAATCCGGACTCTCGAGGAGGCGGGATATGAAGCCTACACCGTGGGGGGCTGTGTAAGGGACTCCGTTTTGGGGAGGGAACCGCAGGACTGGGATATAACCACTTCCGCAAGTCCGCGGCAGGTAAAAGCGCTGTTCAGGAGGACTGTGGATACGGGTTTAAAGCATGGGACCGTGACAGTCTTACAGGGCGATGAGGGCTTTGAGGTGACCACATACCGCATCGACGGACTTTACGAGGACGGCAGGCATCCGAAGGAAGTAACCTTTACGCGGGAACTTAAAGAGGATCTAAGAAGGCGCGATTTTACGATAAACGCCATGGCTTATAACGAGCGGGACGGACTTGTGGATCTCTACGGGGGACTCTCTGATATTGAAAACAGGGTCATCCGCTGCGTCGGGGACCCGATGGAGAGATTCGGAGAGGATGCGCTCAGGATGCTTCGCGCAGTGAGGTTTGCCGCACAGCTGGGGTACTCCATCGCGCCGGAGACCGAAGAAGCGATAAAGGCTCTTGCAGGCAATCTTAACAAGATCAGCGAGGAGCGGATACATACCGAGCTTATAAAGCTCCTTGTCTCCGATAATCCCGGGGAGCTGAGAAAGGCGTATGAACTCGGACTTACGGCAGTATTTTTGCCGGAATTTGACCGTGCCATGGAGACCCCGCAAAACCATCCGCACCATTGTTATAATGTCGGAGAGCATACGATCCACGGTATAGAGGGAGTAAGACCGGATCCGGTACTGAGGCTGGCAATGCTCTTTCATGATATAGGTAAGCCGGAGACGATAGAGACGGATGGGGACGGGAAGACGCATTTTCACGGACACCCGGCGGTAAGCGCAGACATGGCGGTAAAGATTCTCCGCCGCCTTAAGCTGGATAACGACACGATTAATAAGGTCGCGCTTCTTGTAAGATACCACGATTACGGAACGGGGAGACCCGCAACCGGACGGGTGGTGAGGCGCGCGCTTAATAAGCTTGGCAGGGAGCTCCTTCCGATGCTCCTCGAGGTTATGAAGGCGGATGTAATGGCGCAGAGCGATTATATGCGGGAGGAGAAGCTTGAAAATATCCGGGAGTGGGATAGAATGTATAAAGAGGTTCTTGAGAAGGATGAGTGTTTTTCTCTGAAGGACCTTAAGATAACCGGAAAAGATCTTATCGGACTGGGAGTAAAGCCGGGTCCTGCTATAGGAGAAATACTCGGAGTGCTTTTGGACGAGGTAATGGAAGAGCCGGGAAAAAACGATGAGGTTTATTTAAGGAACAGGGCAACAGAGCTTCTAAAGGACAGGGGCGTTTAAAACCGGCCGGGCTTTTTCGGCGAAGGAGGAAGCCACGGCGCCGTGCGGAGCCGGGAGGTAACACTATGGACGGATTTAAAAGTAAATATCTTAATGGTTTTGCTTCCGTTTGTCTGGCAGTGGTAATGGCTGTCTCTCTGTGCGGCTGCGGAAATATAAGTCTGTTTCCCGAGGAATCCAAGGTTGTGGGAGGGGAGAACAGCGATACAAACGAGACCGCCGAGGGCCCGGTGATCTACGGTCCCGACAGCTTTGATTCGGCGGATACACCGATCCTTATAAGGAAGGACGAAGAGAAGAAGACTCTGACATTTTATAATCTTACGGTGGGGAAAAACTATACTCTTGAGTATGACGGAACGACCTGCTTTTACGATAAATACGGAAAGTCTCTCACTATAGACCAGATCGGTCCGGGGGATATCGTTGATGTGAAATTCATCAAGAATAAAAAGCATCTCACGAGCATACAGCTTTCATCAAATGCCTGGGCGATAGAGGATACGAACCGGTATGTGATGGACAGCGTAAAGAGAGAGGTAACCATTGGTGAGGACACCTACAAGATAAGCAGTGATGCGGTATGTTTTTCCGATGAAAGGCAGATCACGGAGCAGGATATCATTGAAACCGATATACTGACCTTCAGAGGTATCGGAAACAAGGTTTACAGCATTACTGTTGATAAAGGGCACGGATACTTGAGGCTCTCGGGACACCAGGGCTTTATCGGAGGGTGGATAGAGATAGGCAATGCTGTTATCCGGAGGGTTTCCGAGGATATGCTCATAACAGTCCCGGAGGGAAAATACCAGGTAAAGATAAGCGCTTCGGGGACAACCTCCGAGAAGAGTGTGGTGATAAACAGAAACAGCGAATCCTCGCTGGACTTCAGCGATGTGGTTTTTGAGAAGCCGAAGACAGGTACAATACTTTTCTCGCTTAATCCGACTACGGCAAAGCTGTATATTGACGGGGAATTAACGGACTGCTCGGAGGGCGTTGAGCTTACATACGGCCTCCACCAGCTTATATGCAAAGCGGAGGGTTATACAAGCATAACGCAGTATCTCAATGTCGGACAGCCCACTGCCGGTATAGATATAACACTTGAAAAACCGGAGGAAGCGGACGAGGAGAAGGAATCGACAGATTCTTCCGACAAGGAGTCTTCTTCCGGACAGGATACTGCTGTGGAAAATACAGATTCTTCCGGAGACGGTAATCAAAGCACGGGGAATGAACAGAACGGAACCGATAACACTTCGGTAGAAGAACAGTCCGGCACCGGTACTCAGCCGACTGACCAGGTGGTCGGAGACGCTCCACTTCCGGGCGCGGATGTTACTGCGACATACTATAAGGTGTATATAGACGCTCCGGAGGGGGTTGAGGTCTATCTTGACGGGGCGTATGTCGGGATCTGTCCATGCAGCTTTAAAAAGACCGAGGGATTGCATATAATAAGCCTCAGCAGGAGCGGATATATAACCAGAAGCTATACGATTTCCGTGGATTCCGACGATAAGGATATATCGTTTTCGTTTGCGGATCTGGTAAAAGAGCCATAGACAGATAAAAAATAGCGTTTTTTAGCAATCTTTGGCTACTTTTATGCCCTTTTTTCTTGACAAAACGAGTGAAAGTAAGTATATATAAATAGTAGCTTTTGTTTGCTACCAAATAATCTCATATTTCAGGAGGAAATAATAACATGAACAAGACTGAATTTGTTGCAGCTGTTGCTGAGGAAGCTAAGCTTTCAAAGAAGGATGCACAGGAAGCAGTTAACGCTTTCATCGCTGTTGTTACCAAGGCTCTTAAGAAGAATGATAAGGTTCAGCTCGTTGGTTTCGGTACCTTTGAGGTAGCTAAGAGAGCAGCAAGAACCGGAAGAAACCCTCAGACCGGCAAGGAGATGAAGATCAAGGCTTCCAAGGCTCCTAAGTTCAAGGCTGGTAAGGCTCTTAAGGACGCTGTAAACTAATTTTGGTTTAGAGTTTGAGATTATCAAGGGAGTGCATCCGTGCGGATGTGCTCCTTTTTCTTAACGGCGTGGGCTGGGGAATTTGAAACCGCGCGGCAGGCGCGACTGTGAGGAGGATTATATATTATATGAGGTTGGATAAATATTTGAAGGTATCGCGACTTATCAAGAGAAGAACGGTCGCCAACGAGGCATGCGACAGCGGCAGGGTTACGATAAATGACAAGGTTGCAAAGGCTTCGACGGATGTTAAGGTGGGGGATGTGATAGCAATCGCTTTCGGCAACAAGGAGGTTAAGGTCCGGGTGCTGGATATCCAGGATACGGTAAAAAAGGACGAGGCAAAGGAACTGTTTGAGTATATCTCCGGCGATGGTCCGATCGACTGACGGACAGGGCATACAATTCCCGATTAAATCCGGAGGTGCCCCGGAACACTGTTTAATAATAACGGGAGTTTGCAAAATATCGTTGACATAATTCTATATACTGGAGTAAAATTTTAGTATATGTGTCATGGTAAAGGGTCGTTATCGTTTATTGTATTTACCGGAAAGGAAAACCGCTATGGCTAAAACCGCAATGGCTAAGAAGAGAAAACACAGCAGCTTTATGGGCTTTGTGCTCGTGGCTATGGTAGTGCTTCTTATATCGATAATCATCTTCATACAGGGAAGAGATACCAGGAATAAGCTCCAGGCATATACGGCGCAGGAGGAGGAACTCGATGCCGGGATAGAGGCGGAAAATGAAAGAGCGCTGGAGATAGACGAATACGAGAAATATGTGCAGACCAAGGCTTATGCCGGAGAGCAGGCGCAGGAAAAACTCGGACTCGTAAAAGAGGGTGAAATAGTTTTCCGTAAAGACAACTGATGAGCGATTTATTTGAAAAAGCGGCCTCCTATACGGAGGCCAAAAATCTTATTGGGAAAGGCGATTGTTTGATCGCCGGTATTTCCGGAGGGGCGGACTCGGTTTGCCTCTTATTTTTGTTGTGCGGGTTAAGAGAAAGACTTGGCATTGAAATCCGTGTCGTGCATGTCAACCATGGGATCAGAAGAGAAGCTGACGAGGATGCACGGTTTGTGGAAAAGCTATGCGAAAGGCTTGGGGTTAGCTGCAGAGTGGTAAAAAAAGTTGTTCCCGCACTGGCGGAAATGTGGGGAATGTCGGAGGAGGAAGCGGGACGGCGGGTCCGTTATGAGGCTTTTTACGCGGAAGCGGAGCAGGCAGGCAAAGAAAAAGGGTTAGCCGACGAAAGGATAAAGATCGCTGTCGCTCATAATATGAATGATAATGCGGAGACGGTGCTCTTTAGAATGTTCAGAGGCAGCGGAATAAAAGGACTTGCCGGAATACCTGCGTTAAGGGAGGGGAGATACGCCATAGTCCGTCCGCTTTTGTTTGCCGGAAGAGAGGAAATCGAAGAATATCTGCGAAACAGAAATGAAGGCTGGGTAAATGACTGCACGAATGAGCTTGATATATATGCGAGAAACCGCATAAGGCATAATATCCTGCCGGAGGCTGAAAGGGTAGCTTCCGGAGCTGTAAAACATATAAACGAAGTGGCAGGGATGATGGCGGAGACGGAGGATCTGTTATCCGCGCTTACGGGGGAATGCTTTGACAGATGTGTGGAAGTAGCCGGTAAAGGAAATAATATCACGGTGAAAATTGATATCAAAGAGTTTTCAAAGCTCCATATCGCGCTTAAAAAGAGAGTGGCCCACAGGTGTCTTAAGGAGGTTTCCGGCGGTGGAAGAGATCTTGGAGCCCTCCAGGTAGAGCAGATACTGGAGCTTGCCGAAAGGGAGGGAAACCGCTCCATAGATATTGCAAGAGGAATAGCTGCCGTAAGAGAATATGGTTTTGTTGCTATCCGCACAAAAATGCTTGCAGGAGAGTCCGGAAGTAACGGAGACCCGGAGGGACAAAAGCAGGGCATAAACAATAAGACATACGGAAGATCCGCTGACGAAGATAACCCGGTAAAGGGGAGGATAAAGATCGAGAGATACGCTTTGAGCGAGCTTGTATCAAAGGATAAGGATTTTCTGAGAAAACTTGGCGATGAAGCGAATGTAAATAAGTATACTAAATGGCTGGATTGTGATAAAATAGACGGGCATATTGAGATGAGGAAAAGATGCTCCGGTGATTATTTTATGATATCCCGGCCGGGCGGAGGCTTTGGAAAAAAGAGCCTTAAGGCTTATCTTATTGACTGCAAGGTTCCTGCCGCGGCAAGGGACAATATACCGGTTGTGGCCTGCAAAGACAAGTGTTTATGGCTGGTGGGCTATCGCATAAGCGACGATATAAAGGTTACAGAAGAAACAAAGGAAGTATATAAGGTCACATACGAAAAGGAAAGTTAAAGAGGTTTAAAATGGAAGCACATCATATTGAGGGACTGATCTCCGAGGAGGAGGTTGATAAGAGGATCAAAGCGATCGGCGAACAGATAAGCCGCGACTATGAGGGAAAGGAAGTACATCTTATCTGTGTTCTGAAGGGAGGAAGCTTTTTCCTGTGCGAGCTCGCAAAGAGGATAACCGTTCCCGTATCCCTTGATTTTATGTCTGTTTCGAGCTACGGAGGAGATACAAAATCAAGCGGGGTCGTTAAGATCGTGAAGGATCTTGACGAGCCGATAGCGGGCAAGGATGTAATAATTGTCGAGGATATAGTGGACAGCGGAAGGACACTCAGCTATCTTCTCTCGATGATGCGTGACAGAAAGCCGGCGTCATTAAGGCTCTGCACGCTCCTTGACAAGCCCTCGAGAAGAGTTACCGATGTAAAGGTGGACTATACCGGATTTGAGATTCCCGATGAGTTCGTGGTCGGATACGGACTTGATTATGATCAAAAATACAGAAACCTCCCTTATATCGGGGTGGTAAAGTTCGATTGATAGGAGGAAGGACTTTTGAACAACAGTAGAAGGGGATTTCGCGGTTATCTTATCTTTATGCTTGTGATCGTGGCAATCGTGATAATCCTTAATGTGGTAAGAAACAGTGCGGCACCGTACACCTATGATCAGTTTGTGAATGATATGGAATCCGGAAAGGTTTCGGAAGTGACGATCGTTCCGGACAAGGGAGGAAACGCGGGGTATTTTACTGTCGAGATGAGCAGCGGAAGCGCGCAGAGGTTGTATGTGACATCTGTGTCGGATGCAGAGGCAGTGGTTCGTGAATACGGATTTGATCCTGTGGTAAAGGATGGCTTCTGGAATACCTGGACATTTAATGTGCTTATCCCCCTCGTCGTTCTTGTTGTTGCAGTGGTGTTCATGTTTATCATGCTCTTTGCGGGAAGCGCGGGGGCAGCGGGTGGCGGCGGAAGCTCCCGTATGATGAACTTCGGAAAGATAAACGCGGAGGTCATAAAGGACGGCAAGATAACATTCGAGAATGTTGCCGGACTTAAAGAGGAGAAGGAAGAGCTCGCGGAGATAGTTGATTTCCTTAAGGATCCCGGAAAATATTCCGCGCTCGGGGCAAGGATTCCCAGGGGAATCATGCTCGAGGGAAGTCCCGGAACCGGTAAGACCCTTCTTGCCAAGGCTGTTGCGGGAGAGGCCAAAGTGCCCTTCTTCTCGATTTCGGGTTCCGATTTTGTTGAAATGTTTGTCGGTGTCGGTGCGTCCAGAGTAAGAGACCTTTTTGATACCGCAAAGAAGGAAGCGCCCTGCATCGTCTTTATCGATGAGATAGACGCGGTTGCAAGGAGGCGCGGAACAGGTCTCGGGGGCGGACACGATGAGAGGGAGCAGACTCTTAACCAGATCCTTGTTGAGATGGACGGCTTTAAGGATAACGAGGGAATAATCGTTATGGCTGCCACAAACAGGGTGGATATACTTGATCCGGCTATTTTACGACCGGGAAGGTTTGACCGTAAGGTAGTGGTCGGCAGACCCGATGTAAAGGGCAGAGAGGACATCCTGAAAGTTCACTCGAAGAACAAGCCTCTCGGAGATGATGTAAATATCGAGGATATCGCGAGGACGACCGTCGGGTTTACCGGTGCGGATCTCGAGAACCTTCTTAACGAGTCGGCAATAAGAGCCGCAAAGGAGAACAAGGCGTACATCTCCATGGAGGATATAAGGAAATCCTTTATCAAAGTCGGAATCGGAACCGAGAAAAAGAGCCGGATCGTGTCTGAGAAGGAAAAGAAGATCACCGCTTATCATGAGGCGGGACACGCGATATTGTTCCATGTGCTTCCCGATGTCGGACCGGTATATACTGTTTCTATAATTCCGACAGGTCCCGGCGCGGGCGGTTATACGATGCCTCTTCCCGAGAAGGACGAAATGTACCTTACGAAGGGAAAGATGCTCCAGGATATAATGGTTTCTCTTGGCGGAAGGATAGCGGAGGAGATTATATTCGGAGATATAACGACCGGAGCTTCAAGCGATATTAAGAAGGCTACAAAGACCGCGAGGATGATGGTAACACGCTTTGGTATGAGCGAGAATATCGGAGTTATATGCTACGAGGATGACGATGACGAGGTATTTATCGGCCGCGACCTTGCCCATGCAAAAAACCACAGCGAGGAGGTTGCAAGCGAGATAGACCGGGAGGTAAAATCCATCATTGACGATTGCTATAAAAAGGCAAAGGATATAATTCTGTCTCATAAGGAGATACTTCATAAGTGTGCTGAGCTCCTTATAGAGAAAGAGAGGATAACAAGAGAGGAATTTGAGGCGCTCTTTGGCGGGGTTACACCGGAAGAGGGAGAAATTTTGTAGAAGTTGCACAAAAAGCCCAGCGCTTTGTTGTGAAATTTGTGTAAAGTGAGCCTTACATACAAAAGAAGGGTATGATAATATAATGAGCGTACCCCAATACATTAGTTTTTTTGCTATACCCCAAGAAATACCTTCTCTTGAAAAGGACAGCTTCCCCGGCTGTCCTTTTCTATTGGTAACGGGAGCATTAAAGTGGTATTGATAAATTGCCCCACTTTTAGTAAAATAGTCTCTGTGGAAAAATCGTTTTCCCGGATAAGATGTAAAGCGAGATAAAGATATGGATTTATCAAAACGCAACCGAATACTGTATTATCAGAAATATATCAACACCATGCGCCAGGTATTCAACACGAGAGCACTTTTCAGCGATACCTCCGCCGAATATGTGTCTCCCGCGGAACCGGACGCTTTTTCAAATGTAAAGATAAGATTCAGAACCGCAAAAAACAATGTGGATTATGTTCTCCTTGTATGGCACGGTCAGAAATACCTTATGAGCAAGGTTGAGACCGCGGTGCATTTCGACTACTATGAGGTTGAGGTTCGTCTTACAGATGAAAAATTCAGCTACTATTTTGAGATAAGATCCGGAAATCTCGTCTGCTATTATGACATGAGAGGCTGCACAAGGGATGTTAATGAGTATTACAATTTCGGGATAATCCCGGGCTTCTCGACTCCCGGATGGGCAAAGGGAGCGGTAATGTACCAGATTTATGTCGACCGTTTCTGCAATGGGGATCCCTCAAATGATGTACTTTCAAATGAGTATTGCTATATCGGGGAGCCGGTAATAAAGGTTGATGAGTGGGGCAGGGATCCTGCAAGCATGGATGTACGCTGCTTCTACGGCGGAGACCTTCAGGGTGTGCTTGACAAGATGGATTATATCGAGGGACTTGGAGTTGAGGTTATATATTTTAACCCTCTTTTCGTCTCCCCTTCTAACCACAAATATGATATACAGGACTACGATCATATAGATCCCCATTTCGGTAAGATCGTGGATGATGAAGGAGAGCTTCTTCCTCCCGGTTCAAAGGAAAACAGGCTTTCAACGAGATATATCCGCAGAGTAACGAGCTTTAACAATCTTACCGCCAGTGACGAGCTGTTCGCCAAGGTTGTCGAGGAGGCGCACAAGCGCGGAATAAGGGTTATCCTTGACGGAGTTTTCAACCATTGCGGCTCCTTCAACAAGTGGATGGACAGGGAGCGGATTTATGAAAACGCCGATGGATACGACAAGGGAGCTTTTATTTCTTCGGACAGTCCCTACAGGTATTACTTCAGGTTCAACGACGATTCAAGATGGCCCTATAACCCTACTTATGACGGCTGGTGGGGGCATGATACGCTTCCCAAGCTCAACTATGAAGGGTCAAAGGAGTTGTATGATTACATCCTCAATATAGGAAAAAAATGGGTTTCACCGCCGTTTAATGCAGATGGCTGGAGACTCGATGTGGCGGCTGACCTCGGACACTCCCCCGAGTTTAACCATAAGTTCTGGAAGGATTTCAGGAAGGCAGTAAAAGAGGCAAATCCGAATGCGATAATCCTTGCGGAGCATTACGGCAGCACGAGAGACTGGCTGCAGGGCGACGAGTGGGATACCGTTATGAACTACGACGCCTTTATGGAGCCGGTTACATGGTTCCTTACCGGAATGGAGAAACACAGCGACGATTTCCGTGAGAATCTTCTCGGGAACGCTGAGAGCTTCTGGGGAGCGATGATACACCATACATCAAGCTTCACGATGCCGACCTGGCAGGTGGCGATGAACGAGCTCTCAAACCACGATCATTCGAGGTTCCTTACCCGCACGAACCATAAGGTTGGGCGTACCAATACCCTGGGACCGAGGGCTGCGGAGGAAGGCATCAATAAAGCAGTGTTCAGGGAAGCGGTCGTAATACAGATGACCTGGCCGGGAGCACCTACGATCTATTACGGTGATGAGGCGGGAGTCTGTGGTTTTACGGACCCTGACAACAGAAGGACATACCCCTGGGGGCACGAGGATCAGCAGATGATACAGTTCCACAGAGATATAATCGCCCTTAGAAAGAAATATCCTGTTCTCAGAGACGGTTCGATAAAGAAGCTGGGCAGTGATTACAATTTTATTGCATACGGCAGATTCAGCCGCGGAGAGCAGTGTATTATCATTATAAACAACAACAGCCACGAGGTTGACAAGGAAATCGCCGCCTGGGAGGTGGGTACTCACAGAAGCGGTAATATGAGGGTTGTATTCCAGTCTACGGAAAAGGGATATTCTCTCGCAGAAACGGTCCATCCTCTGCATACAGGTATGCTGAAGATAAAGCTTCCGGCTACAAGCGCGACAGTCCTTCGCTTTGACCGGTAAAACTTATTTTGACATTTTATGAACGTTAAGAATTCTTAATTTGCTTTTTTTATATAAATATGCTAAAATCACTGATTGAATTGCTGGTGTGGCGGAATAGGTAGACGCAAGGGACTTAAAATCCCTCGGGAGCAATCCCGTGCCGGTTCAAGTCCGGCCACCAGCATTTTTGTTGTTTAAAAATATAAGAGAATCATTACTTAAGATTATTAGGGACTGTAAGTATGAGAAAACAAATCATCGCTGCTGTACTGGTTCTTATTGCAAGCATCGGATTGACAGCCTGCACAAAGGATACAGGTGATCTTCTTCCCGAGCTTACCCCGACTCCGATAGAAAGTGGGAACAGCAATAGCAACATAGCTGTAGAGGATCAGATAGAGGTTGGAGCTGCCGATGCGGCAATTATTACCGAAAGACCGGTCGTTGACGGAAAAAAGCAGAGCTATCTTACCGGAGAGTGGAAGGATGAGGCTATCGTAAACAGACGACCTATGGCTGTTATGATACCGGATAACAAGCCCGCTCTTCCCCAGTATGGAATCTCCAAAGCGAGCGTTTATTTTGAAGCGCCGATGGAATCCCTGGGTTGCTCGAGAATAATGGGAGTATTTGAGGACTACGACGAACTCGATCATATCGGACCGATAAGAAGCGCAAGACATTATTTCATCTATGAGGCAATGGCTCTGGATGCGATATATTGCAACTGGGGATTGGCCATTCCCTATGCGGGTCCCTTCCTCAATTCGGACAGAGTTGATAACATTTCCGCTGCGGTTATGGGAATCGACGATCCTTCGGATGAAGCCTTTGCCCGTGATGAAGAGCGAAAGGCAGCGGGCTATGCCACAGAGTTCACCGGAATTATGACGATCTCCGGATATGAGGCTGCGGTGGCGAGACATAATTATCGCACGGAGTATTCCGATACCCATCAGGATCCGTTCCCCTTTGCACAGGACGGTTACACTGTGACTTATGAGGATTGTGCGGATGCGGTTAAGCTTGCACCCGGCGGATTTACCCAAAATGGAGCAAACGGCGGATACGGACATGCTATGGCATATTTCATCTATGATGCCGCCACACATTTGTATACAAGATATCAGTTCGGTGAACCTCAGATAGATGAGTATAATAACGAGGCACTTACCTGTCGCAATGTTGTGTTTATGATAACCAACGGAAGATTCTATGATGAAAACAAGAAAGATTATCTTGATTTCGGAATGAACGGTCTGAATCCTGCGTGGGTATTTACCGAGGGCAAGGCTATACCGGGCTATTGGACGAGAAATGATGTGGACTCCGAACCCTTTAAATATTATGATGCAAATCAGGAGCCAATAATATTTAACCAGGGCAAAACATGGATATGTCTGATCTGGGATCAGTACCAGGATCTTATTGAGTTTGAATAAAAAGTGCAGAGAGCCTTAACCAAGGCTCTCTTTTAAGTGGAAGGAATCTTTATGAATATTCGCCTGTACAACGCCAGAGTGCTTACAATGGAAATGGGAAGGGACATATTCAACGGGGAGATATGGATAAAAAATGACCGTATCGCCTATACCGGAACCGACGAGGAGATAAGTGAGGCCGGACCCGAGCTTCCCCATATAAAATGGGACTATGAACTGGACTGTGGGGGGAATCTCCTTATGCCCGGTTTAAAAAATGCTCATACCCACTCGGGAATGACATTCCTCCGTTCCTATGCGGACGGTCTTCCGCTCCGGGAATGGCTTACACAAAAGGTTTTTCCAAATGAGGCAAAGCTCTCCTCCGGGGATATATATGAGCTCACAAGGCTTGCCGTTATGGAATATGTTTCCGGTGGCACAACCGCCATATTCGATATGTACCTTACTCCGGATACGATAGCGGAAGCCTGCAGGGATACGGGAATGAGATGTGTGCTCTGCGGAAATGTGAACGACCACACCTCGAGCCCCGAAAATATGGCTGAGGAATACGAGAGACTGAACCACTTTGATCCCCTTATAAGCTACAGGCTCGGAATACATGCGGAATACACCTGCTCAAAGGAGCTTATCCATAAAGTAAATTCGCTTGTACACAGGTACAGAGCGCCGTTTTATTGCCATCTTTCCGAGACAAAGGAAGAGGTGGAGGACTGCAAGTCGAGAAACGGTATCACGCCGGGAATGTTTCTGGAAGGGGTTGGACTATTCGAGTACGGCGGCGGAGTATTCCACGGAGTACATCTTTCCGGGGAGGAGATGTACACCCTTGCCAAAAGGGAGGTGAGCGTTGTGACCAATCCCTGCTCGAACCTTAAGCTTGCCAGCGGTATAGCGCCTGTTTCAAAGATGCTGGAAAAGGGACTCAACATAGCCATCGGAACCGACGGCGCAGCGAGCAATAATGCCCTTGATATGTTTAGGGAAATGTATCTTGTCAGCGTCCTCGGAGGAGTTCAGGACGGGAATGGCAGGGGAGTAAAGGCATCTTCCGTTCTTGAGATGGCAACGGTCAACGGAGCAAGGGCAATCGGACTGAAGGATGCGGATTCGCTTGCAGCCGGAAAGTACGCCGACATAATACTTATAGATCTTCACCAGCCCAATATGCAGCCTGAGAACGATCTTATAAGCAATATTGTCTACAGCGGCGGAAAGAAAAATGTATTGATGACGATGATCGGCGGTAAGATACTGTATCTTAACGGGAATTATAATATCGGTGAGAATCCGGAAAAGATATTTGAGAGCTGCAACAACATAGCGGAGAGGATACTCGGATAAATGAAATTAATTTCTTGGAATGTAAACGGACTCAGAGCTGTGATGGGAAAAGGATTTATGGACAGCTTTAATGCTCTTGATGCGGATATATTCTGTCTTCAGGAGACAAAGCTTTCCGAGGGACAGCTGCAGCTTGACCTTCCGGGGTATTACCAGTACTGGAATTACGCCGAGAAGAAGGGATACAGCGGGACGGCGGTATTTACGAAAAAAGAGCCCTTAAGCGTTACTTACGGTATAGGAGTGGACGAGCACGACCATGAGGGCAGAGTAATAACTCTTGAGTTCGGGGATTTTTATTTTATAACCGTCTATGTTCCGAATTCACAGAGGGAGCTTACAAGGCTTGAATACAGACAGCAGTGGGAGAAGGATTTTCTTGGTTATATTCTCGGACTGGAGAAAACAAAACCCGTGATTTACTGCGGAGATTTAAATGTCGCGCACAAGGAGATCGATCTTAAAAATCCGAAGTCAAACCATCGTAATGCGGGCTTTACCGATGAAGAGAGGGAGTGCTTTTCAAAGGTTTTGGAGAGCGGCTACATAGATACCTTCAGGTATTTCTACCCGGATAAGGCAGACATCTACTCATGGTGGTCATATATGTCCCATGCAAGAGAGAATAACGTGGGATGGCGTATAGATTACTTCGTTGCATCGGATAGGATCAAAGACAGATTGAAGGACGCGAAGATCCATTGCGATATAATGGGCTCGGATGATTGCCCCGTTGAGCTGGATATCGAATAGGCGGAGAATCATGCTGCCGTTTACGCGGATTTAAAATTATAATTCAGACAGGGGACAGATAAGCTTTGGTTATCTGACCTTGAAAAATAAATATTAATTAACAGGACAATATGGATCAGGATAAACAGACACAGATAGAGGATGAGAGGGAAGCGGAGCTCGAAAGGGCGAGGGCTCTTGAGCAGAGAATGGAAGAGCTCTACGCCGATACCTTTGAGAGACTTTGCAACAGAAAAAACCCCTCCAACATAAAAAAACTTGATAAAAAGATAAATTCTACCGGAAATGTGGTGAGGAATGCATTTTACGGCTATCAGTATGCCGATCTTTACCCGAGGATTCTTGCGATGAAGGCGTCAATTTCACTTCAGCCTCCTGCACAGCGCAAGAAAAGCGAGGAGGAGATGGACAGGCTGATTGCCACCGTTGCCGGAAAAGACTGGGAAATCCTTGCGCTTACAAGAAGCGATGATGCGATAGAGAGCTATCTCGATTATGTATCGGATCCAAAGAACAGATATATAATCACAAAGGGAACCCCGATAGAAGAAAAGTTCCGCAAATTCTACGACCGGAAGATAAAGATGCAGATAATGGGACTCGTCCAGACGGATCCGACTGCGGAGTATGTCGAGACAAGAGCGATGGTCAGGAATTTCCACCTTCATGTCGGACCGACAAACTCCGGGAAGACCTATGAGGCAATCCAGCATCTTAAGGAGGCACAGTGCGGAGTTTATCTCTCACCCCTCAGACTCCTTGCCCTTGAGGTTTTTGATACGCTTAACGATGCAGGAACGCCGACTTCCATGAGAACCGGTGAGGAGCACATTACGGTGGAAAACAGCAGGGTGCTGTCCCAGACGGTCGAGACCCTCGACATAGAGGGAGAATATGACATAGCAGTCATAGACGAGTGCCAGATGATCGCAGACCCCGAGAGGGGCGCGGCCTGGTCGAGAGCAATACTGGGAATCAAGGCGAAGGAAATATACCTGCTCTCCAGCGACAATGTAACTGAGCTTTTGACGGAGATCATAGGAACCTGCGGTGATGTCTATGATATTACAAGGCATGAGAGAAAGACAGGGCTTGTGGTTGAGGATACGCCCTTCGTGCTCAGTGACAGCAACAGGATCACAAGGAACCAGATAAGGGAAGGGGACTGCTATATACTGTTCTCCAAGAAGCGTGTGCTCGATCTTGCCGCGCGCTTTGAGATGATGGGGATAAAGGCGAGCGTCATATACGGAAAGCTCCCCCCGGAGACAAGAAAATCCGAGGTAAGGAGATTTGCGAGCGGAGAGACGAAGATAGTCATTTCCACGGATGCGATCGGAATGGGTATAAATCTTCCGATACAGAGGATCATATTTGCGGAGAGCTGGAAATTTGACGGACAGACGCGCCGTGACCTGAAGCCCGACGAAATCCTCCAGATCGCCGGCCGGGCGGGAAGATTCGGAAAATACGATATAGGGTATGTAAATACAACAGATGCGGAATTTCTTCCGGTGCTTAAGAAGACGATCGGAAAGCCGCTCCCCCAGATACATTCGGCGATACTCGGTTTCCCGAGGATGCTTGTGGGACTTGATGCCACACTTAGCGAGATACTTACGGTATGGTACAATATCCATCCCCAAAAGCCATACGAGAAAATGAAGATAGACCGTATGCTGACACTTTACCGGACACTTAAGGATCAAAGCCTTGATTTTGACCTTATATACGGGGACAGCGATAACAAGAAGGATGTCATTTATGATATGATCTCCTGCCCGATAGATGACGGAAATCCGAGAGTTCTCGACCAATGGGTCCAGTACTGCCTTACATACGCGGCGGATGTTTCACTGGAGAAGCCCTCATACCCGCGAAACGGACATAATGAGCTTGAAAAGCTGGAGACCTATTACAAGCTTCTTGAGCTGTACCACCTTTTCTCCGTTCACATGGGAAAGATAATGGACGAGGAATGGCTGATGGAGGAGAAGAAAAACACCGAGCTTGCAATCGAGGATTTCCTCAGCGGAAACAAAAACAAGTTCATCAAGAGATGTAAGGACTGCGGAAGACAGCTACCTGTCGGTTTCGGGTCGGAAAGATGCAGCGCTTGCCGAAAGATTTATGAGGAAAACAGAGGAATCTACGGGGCGAGGTACGCAAGACAGGCCGGTGACCGTGGCCGAAGAGGGGGAAGACATTAAGGAGCGGAACGCAGGTGAGATACATTGGGAGGAAGATGCATAGGATTGCCATTTTCCCAGCAAAAATATAAAAAAGAATCTTATCAAAAATTACTAAACCGGAGATGATGAAACAGTGTCACTCCGGTTTTTCTAAATATTCTTAAACAGCCTTTACGAAACAATTCATTATAACTTGACAAAAGTATATAAAAGTATATAAACTTAAGAAAAGTATATAAAAGTATATAGAATAGAGAAAAGTATATAAGAGTATATAGAAGTATATAATACAGGGAAAAGTATATAGGAGTATATAAAAAGAGCGTATATGGGTTTTAACAGATTCGGGGTTATATAAAATTGTCAGGAGATTATAAATTATGAAAAAGAATCCTTTTGCCATTAATTTTGGAAGAGTGCCGTTGCAGTATATAAGCAGAGATATTTTGATTGATGAAATCATAGATGAATTAAGTGGAGAATATGTTCAGAATCCGTGCTTTATGCTGTCAGGGACGAGAGGAAGCGGAAAAACCGTTACAATGACTTCAATTGAAAGGAAGCTGGCTGAATCCGAGGAGTGGATTATAATCAGGCTGAATCCGGAAAGAAATATGCTGGAAGGGCTTGTCGCGAAGCTTTATGACAGTAAGGATTTCCTTACAAAATTCATAGATACCGGTGTCAATCTGTCCAAATTCGGAATAGGGGTCAATATCACTTCAAAATCACCGGTTGCCGATATTGAATCAGCCCTTGAGATAATACTGAAGGAGATAAAAAAGAAAAAGAAAAGGCTTCTTGTTACGGTTGATGAAGTATCGAATACTGCCTACATGAGAGAATTTGCCAGCAGCTTTCAAATAATGATCAGAGAGGAATTGCCGATTTATCTTATAATGGCAGGCTTGTATGAGAACATAAGAAGCCTTGAGAACGAGAAAAACCTTACATTTCTGTATAGGGCATTGAAATACGAAATGGAACCGCTGAATATGACTCTTATAGCGGACCGATACTCGAAAACCATGGGGATAAAGCAGGATACGGCGATGGAATATGCACTGATAACCAAAGGATATCCTTTTGCATACCAGGCTCTTGGAAAGTACTTATGGGAAGATGACACCCACATGATCAATAACGAAATACTTGCAAAATTTGATGAGGCATTAAGACACTATGTCTATGAAAAAATCTGGTCGGAGCTTTCTCCCAAGGATAGATGGTATATGTCCTTTATTGTTCAGAAAAAAGAAATGCATGTAGCGGAAATACTGGAGCTGGCAAAAGAAAAAAAGAATGAGTTTTCGCAGTACAGGGCAAGGCTTAGAGACAAGGGACTGATAAATACAAACACACATTGGATGGTTAGTTTTAGGCTTCCCAGATTTGATGTGTTTGTGAAAAATGAAATGAATAATTAAGAAGCATCTTGACTCTCTATTTGAAATTTGAAATCATTTACAAATCCATAGATTTTTACTATACTTAAAGGGTGCAGAAATGCACTCTTTTAGTGTTTTTAAACGGAGGAAACGAAAATGGCAGACTGGAAAAATTTTGATAAGCTGGAGGCGTTCGGAAAGCTTAAGGCAGTAAAGCCTGTAAAGCTTCAGGAGGTGATGAGCGGGGAGAGCGGAGCAAAGAGAGTAAAGACTTACTCCGTACCCATGGCAGCAGGGCTTAACTACAATTATGCGGCTAAGGCTGTTGACGAAGAGACGATAGACGCTCTCAAGGCGCTTGCCGAGGAAGCACAGCTTACGGATAAGTTTGAGGAGCTCTATAACGGAGCAGTTATCAATACCGGTGAGAAGAGGATGGTTCTCCACCACCTTACCCGCGGACAGCTTGGAAATGCTGTAAATGCTGACGGCGGCGACAAGAGAGAGTTTTATATCGGCGAACAAAAGAAAATCGCGGATTTTGCGAACAAGGTTCACAACGGAGAGATCGTAAACGCTGCCGGAGAAAAGTTTACTACGGTTGTCCAGATAGGAATCGGCGGAAGCGACCTTGGTCCCCGCGCAATGTATCTTGCGCTTGAGAACTGGGCAAAGAAGAATGACTGCTTCAAGATGGAAGCTAAGTTTATAAGCAATGTGGATCCCGATGATGCCGCAGCGGTACTTGCCTCGGTCGATGTTGCACATTCCATTTTCATCCTCGTTTCAAAGTCGGGTACAACACTCGAGACCCTTACAAATGAATCCTTTGTAAAGGATGCGCTTAAGAAGGCGGGACTTGATCCTTCAAAGCATATGATAGCGGTTACGAGCGAGACCTCACCCCTTGCAAAGAGCGCGGATTATTTACAGGCGTTCTTTATGGACGACTACATCGGCGGAAGATTTTCTTCCACATCGGGTGTGGGCGGAGCGATTCTTTCCCTTGCTTTCGGTCCCGAAATTTTTGCAAGATTCCTTGAGGGCGCAGCCGCAGAGGACAAGCTTGCCGCAAACAGGGATCTTCTTAAGAACCCTGCGATGCTGGATGCACTTATCGGAGTTTACGAGAGGAATGTCCTTGGATACCCTTCTACGGCGGTTCTCCCTTATTCCCAGGCGCTCTCGAGATTCCCGGCACACCTCCAGCAGCTTGACATGGAGTCCAACGGAAAGAGCGTTAACCGCTTCGGAGAACCCGTAGATTATGTTACCGGTCCGGTTATATTCGGCGAGCCGGGAACAAACGGACAGCACTCCTTCTATCAGCTTCTCCATCAGGGAACGAATATCATCCCTCTTCAGTTCATCGGATTCAAGGACAGCCAGATCGGAACGGATGTAGAGATACAGGGAAGCACCAGCCAGAAGAAGCTCTGCGCGAATGTTGCGGCCCAGATTGTTGCGTTTGCCTGCGGAAAGAAGGATGAGAACAGTAACAAGAACTTCGAGGGCGGAAGACCTTCAAGTATAATCATCGGTGACAGCCTTACACCCGAAGCACTCGGAGCGCTCCTCTCACACTTTGAGAACAAGGTAATGTTCCAGGGCTTTGTATGGAACATAAACAGCTTTGACCAGGAGGGCGTACAGCTCGGCAAAGTGCTTGCAAAGAAGGTGCTTGCACACGAGACGGAGGGTGCGCTTAAGGAGTACAGCGACCTTTTTGAGATTTAAAAAAATCAAACGGGACAATATATTCCGCTTGCTCTGAATAACCTTGGGAGGAAAAACAAATGGGGACAGAAAAGGTTAGGGTGCCTTTTTTTCACAGCATCAGATTCAGACTGATAATATCATTCTTTGTACCGATCGCCTGCGTTGTAGCATTGGGGATAATATCCTACAACAGGGCGTCGGTGGCAATAACGGAGGAATACAAGAACCAGACTCTGCAGACTGCAGATGTGCTTAATGAGTATGTAACACTTATCATCGACAGCGAGAAGGAAGAATTCAGAGCATATCTCATCGACCAGGATCTCGGCTTCTTCTTCAAGGGAAGCCTTGACAAGGAAAAATCGGGAGCGCTTAAGAGGACATACGGGGACAATCTCCTTTCAAAAACCACGGTAGATACAAAGGTTAAGGATATCTACTTTATCGGGGAAGAGGGAAGGAGCATTATGGCCCGGAGCATCCCCGTTTCCGATAACGCATACCGGATATTCTCAGATTCGATAGAAGGACAGGCAATCGCTGCGGACAGCGGCTCGTGGCATCTCTTCGGAAGAAATGATGAGCTTGATACCGAAATGGGACTTCATGTCGGGGAGTATGCCCTCAGATATGTAAGAAAGCTCGGAAATCTCAATGCCGTTATTATCGCCGATTTTGATGCGGAGACAATAAGGGATGCGCTCAGTATCCTTGAAGCGGGGGAGAACGGCTATGTTGCCATAGTGACTACCGACGGAAAGGAATTCCATGGCAACAGTGATATGGATAACCGGGGGATCATATCCGGGCAGAGCTTTTATGCGGATGCGATTGCTTCAGAGAAGGAATCCGACGCGTATATGGTAATGATGAACGGAAAGCGATTCCTGTTCGCATTCAGCAAGATAAACGAGAGCGGAGATATGGTCGCCGCGCTTATCCCCCAGACCGATATTGTGGCAAGGACAAACAACATCAAGATATTTACGATGGTTCTTACCATTGTGGCGGCAGCAGTCAGCCTTACTCTTGCGACCCTTATATCGGCAAAGATGACCGGGACAATCCACTACATATTAAGGAAGCTGAAAAAGGTTGCGGACGGAGACCTCACGACAGAGCTCCACGCAAAAGGAAAAGACGAGCTTGCCCAGCTTTGCGGCGGTATCAATCACACGGTGGGTAATGTAAAGAAGCTTATAACAAAGGTCAACGAGATAGGCGGAGAGGTCGATTCCTCCGCAAAGGAGATGGAGACCGCATCGGAGACCTTTAAGGAAACCTCCGGAGATATCCGGAGAGCAGTCACGAGGATCGAGGAGGGAACAGACAAGCTTGACAATAACTCCACCAACTGCTTAAGACAGATGGACAATCTCTCCGGAAAGATAACCGAGGTTACCGGAAATACGGACGAGATAAGCAGATTTACCGCCCGGACCGGAGAAACCATCGAGGAGGGTATCGCTTCTGTTAAGGAACTTACCGAAAGCGCGGAGGTTACCGGTGAGATAACGGATGAAGTAATCTCCACCATAAAGCAGCTTGAGGAGAAGCTTAAAGCAGTACACGATGTTGTCAACACCATAAACGATATCGCCAAGAGAACAAATCTGCTCTCACTTAACGCCAGCATTGAGGCCGCAAGAGCGGGAGAGGCCGGACGCGGCTTTACGGTAGTTGCGGAAGAGATAAGAAATCTTTCCACGCAGTGTATGGAATCTGCCGGAAGGATAAGTGAGATAGTCAACGATGTCTCCCTTCAGACAGAGGATGTTGTAAAGACGGCGGGAAAAGCGGGAGAGGCAGTCGCATCCCAGAGCGAGGTCGTCGAGAAGACAAAGGAATCGTTCAATATAATCAATTCCCAGGTTACCGGACTTATCGAGTCCCTTGATACAATATTCGAGAATGTCAGCCAGATGGACAAGTCGAGGGCAGAGACGCTGAGTTCAATAGAAGGTATTTCGGAGATATCAACAGAGACCGTCTCCTGCGCGGGAGAGGTTAATGATGCAGCCGAGAAGCAGGTATCCGCTATCGGTAATCTCGACGAGGCTTCGAATAAGCTGAAAACGAAATCCGAGGAGCTTATAAGAATACTCGGAAGCTTTACGGTGTAAATAACGGCAGTTGCCGCTCACAGGAGGAAAGAATATATGATTTACGACAGAAGACC
This sequence comes from Lachnospiraceae bacterium, assembly GCA_017479285.1. Taxonomy (GTDB): domain Bacteria; phylum Bacillota; class Clostridia; order Lachnospirales; family Lachnospiraceae; genus AC2028. The sequence goes on along the minus strand of JAFVCL010000005.1, from coordinate 1,111 downwards.
GGATGATATGGAAAGGATAACAAACGCGGAGCTTGCCGATGCGTTTATCGAAGAACAGATAGGGGCTCTCCGTGAGCAGATAGGGGACAAAAAGGTTCTCCTCGCACTCTCGGGAGGAGTTGATTCCTCGGTTGTAGCGGCGATGTTGATAAAGGCGGTCGGCGACCAGCTTACCTGCGTACATGTAAATCACGGATTACTGAGAAAGGGCGAGCCGGAGCAGGTTATCGAAGTATTCAGAAACCAGATGAAGGCAAACCTTGTATATGTGGATGCAACCGACAGATTTCTTGATAAGCTTGCCGGAGTAACAGATCCCGAGACAAAGAGAAAGATCATAGGCGGTGAGTTTATCGAGGTATTCGCTGAGGAAGCCAGAAAGCTTGACGGAATAGAATTCCTTGCACAGGGCACTATTTGGCCAGATATCCTTGAGAGTGAAAAAGGAATCAAGGCTCATCACAATGCGGGCGGACTTCCCGAGGATATGAAGTTTGAGCTCGTTGAGCCGGTTAAGATCCTGTTTAAGGACGAGGTAAGAATCGTCGGTGAGCGTCTCGGACTTCCGTCCAATATGGTTTACCGTCAGCCCTTCCCCGGACCGGGACTCGGCGTCCGCTGCCCCGGAGCAATTACCAGAGACAGACTCGAAGCGGTTCGCGAGGCAGACGCCATTCTTCGCGAGGAGTTTGCAAAGAACGGACTTGAGGGCAAGGTATGGCAGTACTTTACCGTTGTTCCCGATTTTAAATCCACAGGTATAAAGGACGGAAAGAGAACCTTTGAGTGGCCTGTAATAATCCGTGCCGTTAACACTACCGACGCTATGACCGCTGAGGTGGAGGACATACCCTTTGACCTCATGAAGACTCTTGTTAAGAGAATAACGACTGAGGTTAAGGGCGTAAACAGAGTACTCTATGATTTTACTCCGAAGCCCAGTGCGACAATCGAATACGAATAATACAAGATGTCCAAGGGCAAAGCAGATTATCCTCCAAGAGGTAAACTGTCTTAGCCTGTAAGAATTAAATAGAACAATAGTAACAGACCTTGAAAAGGACTAACGAGACCCCTTTCCAAGGTCTGTTTTATATTTTTATAAACCCTT
>JAFVCL010000042.1 GCA_017479285.1 Lachnospiraceae bacterium | reverse complement strand
GGAAGCGGCAGCGCGGACAACGGGTACGCTTACAAAGCCGCCTTTCGAGAAAACTACATCGGGTTTATAGGCTTTAAGGTATTTTTTTGCCTCACCGTATCCCTTGATAACGCGGAATGGATCAGTCAGATTTTTGATATCGAGGTATCTTCTGAACTTTCCGGTAGATACGCCGGTATATGGAATGCCGTAATCGGTTATAAGCTGTTTTTCAATCCCATCGTAGGAGCCGATATAGGCAATTTCAAAGCCAGCCTCCCTTAGAGCGGGAAGAAGAGCGATATTGGGAGTTACATGACCGGCGGTTCCGCCACCTGTCAGAACGATTCTTTTCATAGTTACTCCTTAAGACTTTCTTAATATCCTATATTTTACCACCGATAACTTGAATTTGCTACATTACTTTGATAAAATGTACTCGGTTTACGCTATATTTTGTGCTTGCGCAAACCGGTATTTGACAGGACATAAACGGAGTACATGATGAAGATTGTCGTCTTGGAGAGAAACAGCGTCGGACCGGACATATCTGTTGACTGCTTTGGGGAACTTGGAGAGGTTACCTGTTACCGCAACACCGTTTCCGTTTCCGAAGTAAAGGACAGGGTCAGGGATGCGGATATAATAGTTGCAAACAAGTCTCCTATGAACGAGGAGAGCCTTGGCAAAGCGAAAAATGTCAAGCTTGTCTGCGAGTTTGCGACGGGATACGATAATTGTGATCTCAAATATTTAAAATCCCGCGGAATTCCGGTTTGCAATGTGGCGGCATACTGCACCGAGATGGTGGCACAGCACACATTTACCCTCGCACTTGCCCTTTCACAGTCCCTTGCGCATTATGACGATTATGTAAAATCCGGACAGTACAGCGCGCAGGATCGTTTTTCAAATTTTGATATACCTTTCTATGAGCTTGCCGGGAAGACCTGGGGCATAGTCGGTATGGGAAATATCGGGCAGCAGGTTGCCCGTATCGCAAGTGCCTTCGGATGCCGGGTCATCTTCCATTCGGTGACGGGAAAGAGCAGCGTTACGGAGTATGAGAGAGTAAGTAAGGATGAGCTTCTTGAAAGGAGTGATTATCTCTCGATACATTGTCCTCTCAGCGGGCTTACAAGGAATTTCATTGATGCGGACGCGCTGGAAAAGATGAAGGACAGCGCGATCCTTATAAATGTAGCAAGAGGGCCGGTTGTTGACAATACTGCGCTCTATGAGGCTCTTGAAAAGGGAAAGATAAAGGCAGCAGGGCTTGATGTCCTTGAAAAGGAACCCCTTCAGCTTTCAAATCCGCTTTCAAAGATAAAGGATTCGAACCGGCTTATAATCACGCCGCATCTTGCGTGGGGAAGCGTGGAAGCCAGGGAAAGATGCGTTCGTGGGGTTTATGACAACATAAAGGCTTTTCAGGCGGGAAGACCTGTAAATGTTGTAAATCCGTAGTGAGGAATAAGAAATTATGCTAGAGTCTTTAAAACGAAACGGAAAAGGTATCATACTTCTTCTCATTTCGGCCTTCAGCCTTGCGCTGGGCCAGCTTCTCTGGAAGTGGGGAATGAAGGATCTTGAGCTTGCGGCAGAGATTGCAAGGGGAATTCCGGGAATATGGACTGTCTTCCTGCATGTTCTTCCGGGCTTTGCTGTGTACGCCATCGGTGCGGTGGTAATGACGATCGGGCTCGGATACGGAGAGCTTTCCGTGCTCCAGCCGATAAATTCAATGAGCTATGTATTTGCGCTTATCCTCTCTGCGATATTTGTTAGAGATGAGGTCATCTCCCCAATAACGATCGTGGGAGTATTTGTTGTTGTGGCCGGAGTGATAGTTATAGGAGGCAGCAGCAAGAAATGACGGGATTGAGCACAATTGATATAGTTATAATCATAGCGATACTTTTGACGGAGACTTTTTTATCTTCGCTTGCCAGTTATTTCCTTAAGAAATCGTCTCCCGCGGACGGCGGAAACAAGCTGAAGATTCTCCTTTCCCCCTTCTTTTATCTCGGGGGAGTTTTGTATGTAATAGCGGCTGCATCAAATATTTATCTGCTGCAAAAGCTGCCCTATGCGATCGTTCTTCCGCTCGGCTCGATAACATATATCTGGACGATGTTTCTTTCAAACAGACTTCTCGGTGAGAAGATCACTTTCCGAAAGATACTTGGTATGTGTATAATAATCGTCGGGGTGGTGCTTGTTGCACTCGGGAAGAATTAACCAATGGTTATTGCCGTAAAACGGTACTTATAACAACTTATATACAGAAGGGAATTTTTGAGATGAAAAATAGGATGATTGCAATTATGCTTTGCGCCGGTCTTGCAGTTTCAATGCTTGCAGGATGCGGAAAAAAGGAAGAAGAGCCACTTGCAGATCCGGTTTCAGACATGGCACAGCCGATTGAAACGCCGACCCCCGAACCTGAGCCGGAACCGGAATCTGAACCGGTAGTGGAAGAACCCACGGTTAAGATCCTAAACAACGATGATGCGCCGGAAGGGTATGTATACAGCGAGCTTACAGGTTTGCTTATCGATAAGGAGATCGAAAACCGCAGACCCATTGCGGCTATGGTCGATAACGAGATAACCTCTCTCGACCATTACGGAGTCAACGATGCGGATATCGTGTTCGAGATGATGAACAGTACCGCAAACGATCGTATTACGAGACTTATGGTTCTCGTAAAGGATTGGAGCAAGATCGAGAGACTCGGAAATATCCGAAGCACAAGAAACGCAAACTGTATTCTCGCAATTGAGTGGAATGCGGTTCTGTGTCATGACGGTGGTCCCGGAATCTATATCAACGGACTTATAAACCACAACGAGCTTGACCATATAAGCGGTGTGTTTGCCCGTATCGATAACGGAAAGGCTCGAGAGTTTACCGAATATATTACGCAGCCGGACATTGAAAAGTATCTCGTTAATTCGAATATCGATACCGAGTACAATGATTATTACACAGGTCCCCACTTTACATTTGCGGAGACTAATGCGCAGGATGCGAATGAATATACTGTTTCAATCCCCGCAGTGGATAAGATCGTGCTTCCTTTCCCTCATAACAAGTCGGAGCTTCACTACAATGAGGAGACCGGAAAATATGAGTATTATGAGTATGGAAAGCCCCATGTTGACGGAGAGACAGGGGAGGTGCTCGCGTTTGACAATGTAATCCTTCAGTGTACCTCCTTTGGTCAGTTCGACGAGCATGGTTATATGTGGTACAACCTTGGTTCTACAGGAAATGCGTATTATATTACCCAGGGTAACTGCGCATGTGCTACATGGAAAAAGGGAACTGATACTATGGGCGAATATGAGAGATATATGTGCAATACAGAGTATCTTGACGGCGCCGGAAATCCCGTAGTATTAAATGCGGGAAAGACCTATATAGGGATCATTCCCGCAGATACCTGGGACAGTGTTGAGATAAAGTAATTGTACTGTAAGGCTAAGGTATAAATACTTTATAATTCAGTAATATAGAGCAAAATTATTTAGGAGTTCAACACTTCGGAAGCTCGAAGACGGCTTGCAAGGGACGTCGGTTTGAGCTATTCTTTTGTAGGTTATTTATGTGTATATCACAAATATTCAGTATAGAAGGAGAGGTAAAAAAATGCGAAGCAGATTGGGTAAAAGTGCTCTTATGGTCATGGTTGTATCCTTACTTATGATGATATTTTCCATTCCATTAAGAACACAGGCAAAGACATATGACACAGATTGGGTCGTTCAGGACGATCATAGTCTTAGTCTTACGGAAGACACTGTTGTAAACGGAGACCTTGAGATCAACAGCAGTTATATTCATCTCAACGGGTACAAGCTTACAGTAAAGGGTGAATTCCGTGTCAACGGAGGTGAAGTAAAGATCTATGACGGCGGCGTCCTTACAGTAAACAGGGATGTGATAGCCGGAGGCGGAACTATAAGCATTGATGGAAAATCAACTCTTGAAGTTGCAGGTTCATTAAGGTTTCAGGGTAGAAATTCTGCAGGAGAATATATCAAATCCAGCTGCTCTTTTTATCCCAATAGTGAAAGTACGATAAGGGTTGGCGGAGATTATATCTATAACACCTCGGGAAACGGACTTAATCTTAATGGTCTTCTGTATGTTGGCGGAGACTATACGGTAATCTCAAGGGATGAGGCCTGGTACAGTGGCTCATGGAACGGAAGAGTAATACTCTGTGGAGAAGGACTGCAGACAGTAACGCTTCATGACAGAGTCTCCATCAGAGAGCTCGAACTTTTGAATACAAATGTAAAATTTGGAAAATATCTCAATATTGGATTGGTAGACAACGCAGCTATAAAGACGGATGAAAAGACGCTGTATATTACAACCGGTCTTCGCCTCAATGAATATAAACTTGAGATCCCGGCAAATGTAATTGTCAAGGCTAACAAGGGAGAGAAGGCACCGGAAGTTGTTGATGACGGCATACTTTTGGTTGATGGAGACTTAATGGTTTCAGACGGAACTTTACGTATTTCAAGTACCGCTACTCTGGAGACGACAGGCTCGCTTTTGTTCTATTCAACAGATGCAGAAGGAAAGGTGGTAACATCAAGTGCTTCATTTTATCCCAACGAAGGATGCGTAATAAAAGTTGGCGGGGATTATGTTTTGAACTGCACCGGAAATCTGATGAATCTGCACGGTAATCTGTACCTTGGCGGAGATTACACGCAGATAATCAAGGATAACGCATGGTATGGCGGCTCATGGCAGGGAAGGGTCATCATGCAGGGAGAAGGGAAACAGACGATAAATCTGCATGACAGATGCTCCATCAATGAACTGGAAATCAAGAACAGCGAGGTCTATGTAGGAAAGTATGCAAATATCAAAAAGATGATAAATTCCATGTCACTTAAGACAGAGGAAAAGCTTTTATATGTTACGATAGCTCTTGGCTCAGACGGTAACAATGTTGAGCTGCCGGCAAGTGTGGTCATTAAGGGCAATGAGGGAGAAAGTGCTCCTGAGGTAACTGTTGACGGAGTATACACGATCAATGGTGATCTGATCATTGAGGATGGAAGGCTGATCATAAATGAAGGGTCAACTCTTGATGTTAAAGGCTCTCTCTTAATGCAGAAAACAGATGCGTCAGGAAAAATCGTCGGAAGCAACGGAAGGCTTGACGCATTTGAGGGGTCAACAATAAATGTAGATGGAAAATATTTCACCAACACCACTGCTGTCTATGGTGAGGGTGAGTTGAATCTTAAAGGCGATTTTATATACGCCGGAAAAGTCTTGGAGAACGTAAGTGTCTGGGGGGGAACCGTTAATATGCTCAGTAAAGAGGGCACTATTGATGCCGGAATGAGAATCAGCACATTGGTGCTCTCCGCCGGAAAATCACACTATAAGATCACTCCGGACGAGTGCTATAAAAAGCTTATTGCCACATCCGAGGTTACATTTGATGCGGATGGCGGTAAAGTTGATACCGCAAAGAAGAATGTCACAACCGAAGAGAAGTATGGTAATCTGCCGACTCCGTCAAAGGATGGATATACTTTTAAGGGATGGGTTGTAAAAGGCACAGATACAGTTATTACTTCAGAAACTGCGGTAACGGCAGTTGATGACCACACACTTGTTGCCGTTTGGGAGATAAATGTCGATGACGAAGGCAGCCCGATGTTCATGGACGGTAAGCACTGCACATGGAACGTTGTTGACGGCAAAGCATACTGGTATGAGAACGGTGTAAAGCAGGGAACATACTATGATCCCCAGGGAGTTCTCGGAGACGGAACCGTAAGAGGACGTGAGATCTGTGACATGAGCCTTACGGATGATGCCGGACAGCAGGGTGTATGGTTCTGGCTCGATTCCGTATACCACGGAGCAAAGGCTGTGGGCAAAGAGGTTTGGGTTCCCTATATCTACCAGGACGAGGATAACTGGGATGATGCCACCAAGAGAAGCATCGCAAACGAATCCGATCCCGGCATGGGAGATCTTGTCTACAGGTATATGAACGAGAAAAAGGGCAAGTGGGTCCGCTACGATGAAAACGGAAAATGCTCAAAGGATGGGTTACCATCGAAGGAGCGCTTGCCGATGCATATCCTGATCAGAAGGGCAATAAGTATTACTACGATACCCGCACCGGCCTCATGGCTAAGGGTAAGGTGACCATCGACGGCGTTGAGCATTTCTTCAACGAGACGAGCGGAGTCCTTGAGTGGTAACAAAAATAGCTGTTAAACAGATGATGTTTCATCTGGAGACACGAGTAGGATAAAAGCTAAAAAGAGCTGCTAACCTGTTTTTGCAGGAGAGCAGCTTTTTTTGGCATTAGATGAATTGCAGAAGTGTTATTAATACTCAGACCTTAAAGCGGTAGCCCACACCCCAGATTGTTTCGATATAATCGGGGTTGGCGTTATCCTTCTCGATCTTTTCGCGGATCTTTTTTATATGGACCGTAACGGTAGCGATATCGCCCACGGATTCCATATCCCATATTTTACGGAAAAGCTCTTCCTTTGTGAACACATGGTTCGGGTTCTCGGCAAGGAAGGTAAGCAGATCAAATTCCTTGGTTGTAAAGGGCTTTTCCTCACCCTCGATGAATACGCGGCGCGCAGTCTTATCAATGCGAAGGCCGCGTATTTCTATTACATCGTTCTGGTTCTTCTGCTGACCTGCGCTGACAAGTCTGTCATACCTTGAAAGGTGCGCCTTTACCCTTGCTACAAGCTCGCTTGGGCTGAAGGGCTTTGTCATATAATCATCGGCTCCTAATCCGAGTCCGCGGATCTTGTCGATATCGTCCTTTTTTGCGGAAACCATTATTATCGGGATATTTATGTCCTTACGGATCTCTTTGCAGACCTCAAAGCCATCCATCTCGGGCAGCATAAGGTCTAAAACAATGAGATCATAGGAATTGTTTCTTGCAGCCTCAAGTCCTTTCAGACCGGTGTTGCAGACATCCACCTCGTAGTCGTTCATCTCGAGATAATCCTTCTCAAGATCGGCGATATCCGCCTCGTCTTCGATAATTAAGATTTTACTCATTTTATTCATCTCCTGTCTTATCTAAGAATTTATGATTAATCCAAAATAGTCAACTGAACTTCATTTTGGCTCGTGTGTTTTATTATTTACAGCTCTATATATTTCCTTAAAACAAAATGCATACAGGTGCTCTCACCCTCCTTGCTGGTAGCCCAGATGTACCCACCGTGGTCTTCGATTATCTTTTTTACGATGGATAAGCCTATACCGCTGCCGCCCTGGGCGGAATTCCTCGACGCGTCCGTGCGGTAGAAGCGGTCGAACACTCTCTGGAGATCCTGCTGGGCGATGCCCCGTCCGTTGTCCTCTATCTCGACCATTATGGAATCGTTTTGATCCAGAAGCCGTAAGTTTATAACGCCCTTGGGCTTGTCGATATATTTTATCGAATTGCTGATTATATTGTTTATTACCTTCTTAAGCTGCTCCGGATCCGCGATAACAAGGGTATCTGACGCAACGAGGTTTGTGTAGTTAAATTCGATACCCCGCTGTTCAAGGTCAAGCCCGATCTCCTCCACGCAGTCGCCAAAGTAGTCTGCGATATTGATGCGGAGGAACTTATAAGGAATCCGGTCGTTGTCTACATTGGAGTAGGTCGTCAGCTCGTTTATAAGCCTGTCCATATCCGTCGCTTTATTGTAGATCGTGCGGACATATTTGATGGTCTTTTCGGGTGTCTGGCAGACACCGTCCATAATTCCCTCGGCATAGCCCTTTATGGCGGTGATCGGGGTTTTAAGATCGTGGGAAATGTTGCTTATGAGCTCGCGGTTTTTTTCCTCCTGGCGGGATTTTTCTTCCGCGTTCTCCTTTAGCTGCATCCGCATATCCTCGTAGTTGCGGTAGAGGTCGCCGAATTCATTTTCCTCGTCCGTTTCAAGGACATAAGTATAGTCGCCCTCGCGGATTTTCTTCATCGCATCGTTCAGTTTGCTGACGGGCTCGTATATGCCGCGGTGAAGCCAGCCGGAAACGAGAAGTCCGGTTGCGATGAGGATGACCACGCTTGCGATCAGAAGGTCGATGAGCCAGTGCTTGGTAAGGTGGTCGAAATTAAATTTCATCTCCGGTGTAATACCGCCGATAAACCGCCCGATGCCTAAAAAGGCGATAAGCATAAAAACGAGCGGAACGACGATGGACATCAGACATGCGATGATGATCTTTGTTCTGATTTTCATATTCTCACCATGTTCTTCACAGATTGTTGCGTTTATATATGCTAAGGTATCAAAAACCTTGTATTATGTTGATAAGTATATCACAAGCAGATTAAATCCGAAGAAAATAAGTCTAAAAATATTATTAAAAAAAGAGTAGTTATCGCTAACCAAGATTAGATTGACGGGGAAGCCCGGCATAGGATAAAGTTGAGTAGTAAAGAGAAGTGCGAGGATAAAGGATCTTCGAGAAAAAAATATTGTAAACGGAGGAAAGAATAATGAAGTATGTATGTCCGGTATGCGGTTATGTTCACGAGGGAGATGAGCCCCCTGCAGAGTGTCCTGTATGTCATGTAAGCGGTGATAAATTCAAGGCTGTTGAGGGTGAGCTTACTCTTGCTGCCGAGCACGAGTTCGGAATTTACGCAAAGACTGTAAAGAACAATCCCGACATCAGCGAGGAGGACAAGAAGTTTATATTTGACCAGCTTAAATCCAATTTTACCGGTGAGTGCTCTGAGGTTGGAATGTATCTTTGCATGGCCCGCATCGCCCACAGAGAGGGCTATCCCGAGATTGGACTCTACTGGGAAAAGGCAGCCTATGAGGAGGCGGAGCACGCGGCTAAATTTGCGGAGCTTCTCGGAAGCGAGCTTGAGCCCAAGATGACAAACTCTACAAAGGATAATCTTGCTTGGAGAGTTGACTGTGAATTCGGAGCTACTCAGGGCAAGGTTGATCTTGCTACCTGCGCGAAGAAGAACAATCTTGACGCTATCCATGACACGGTACATGAGATGGCACGTGACGAGGCCCGCCACGGAAAGGCTCTTGAGGGACTTCTCAAGAGATATTTCGGATGATAGCAGAACCGTGTATTTAATTTTCATAGCTTTTATGTATATCCCGCCGGATATTCTCCGGCGGGTTTTTTAACGATTTTTGTTGTATAAATAAGAAAATAGTCTTATAATATTTGTGTTTTGTAGTTACAGTTAATTGTAGTCCGTTTATTTTTTATCTATACATCTTAAAGGGTGTAGTGTAGGAGGAAAAAATGACATACGAGAAGATTGTTGAGAAACTTCAAAAGGCTTATGCAAAGGCAGAGGGTTGGGATATAGGAGGACACAAGGCTATCCAGCTCAATGTCCGCGGTGAGGGCGAAGGCGCTCTGTACATCGAGGTGTCGGAGGGGAAATTCAATGTTCAGCCTTATGAGTACTACGATAATAATGCCACAGTAACCATCAATTCAAAGACTTTGATGGATATCATCGATGGAAAGGCAGAACCTGCGGACGAGTACGCTGAACAGAAGTATTCGATAGTCGGTGATGTGGATGTAGCAAACAAGATTCTCGCACTTCGCACAGTAAGCCCTGTTAAGAAGGCCACAAAGAAAGCTGCGGAGGAGACTAAGAAGGTAGCAAAGAAGGCAACCGAGGAGACTAAGAAGGTAGCAAAGAAAGCAACCGAGGAGACCAAGAAGGCAGCGAAAAAGGTAACTAAGAAGGCAACCGAGGAGACTAAGAAGGCAGCAAAGAAGGCGACCGAGGAGACCAAGAAGGCGGTAAAGAAGACTGCCGAGACCGCAAAGAAGACCGCAGAGACCGCGGTAAAGGGGGCTAAGGAGGGCGTTGCTGCAGCTGCCAAGGTCATAAAGGAAGAAAAGAAAGCCGAGAAGAAGGCTGAAGCACCCGAAAAGGCTGAAAAGAAGACCGGAGTACCGGAGACGACTGCACTCGCAGCTTCCGCAGCACCCACTGTTTCCGAGACTTCCGCCGGCGTTAAGCCCTACAAGAGACCTGTGGCGATAAAGCCCGCTGATGATAATAAATAAGAGCATATACAGGTTTTAAGAAACAAGTTCAGGAGATACAAGAATGGATTTAATTCCCAGCTTTTCCGTTGACCATACAAAGATCATCCCCGGAATCTTTACAAGCAGAGTGGATGTACTCGGGGACCAGAAGGTAACAACCTATGATATAAGAGTTACGAGGCCAAATGTAGAGCCGGCTGTAGATGTTGCCGCGATGCATTCTCTCGAGCATATAATCGCAACCTTTCTGAGAAATGATCCCGACTGGAAGGACCAGATCATATACTGGGGTCCTATGGGATGTCTTACGGGGTTTTATCTGATAATGAAGGGCAACCGTGAACCTAAGGAGATTTATGATCTTCTCCTCAGAGCCTTTAAATCGGTTGAGGCTTCAGAGGAAGTACCCGGAGCGTTGCCGGTTAATTGCGGGAATTATCTTATGCATAATCTTGAGATGGCTAAGTGGTATGCCCGCAGATTTGCAGGATATCTTGCAGAAAATGCAGATAATCCCGGAATCTTTGAGTACCCCAAGTCCGAGAGGCTTGTAACGGATGACGGACGCAGCTTCTTTGATTCATAGGGAGATACCGGTTTGGGTAGACATCTGCCGTACCGGGATTAGGATAAAATAAAAATGTAAGGACCATCGGCTCAAGAAAGAACCGGTGGTCTTTGTGGTAAAAGACATATAAAAATTACAGATCGGAGAGTGAAGAATGAGCAGGATCGGAATAATCGGCGCAATGGAGCTTGAAGTAGAGACGCTTAAAAAGGAGATGAAGGTTACCCGCCGGGTTAAGAAGGCAGGGATGGAGTTTAACGAAGGCGAGCTTAACGGCGCACAGGTGGTGGTTGTACGCAGCGGAGTCGGAAAGGTAAACGCAGCGCTCTGCGTGCAGGTACTGGTTGATATTTTTGAGGTAACACATATCATAAACACGGGCGTGGCGGGATCTTTAAACGCAAAGCTTGATATAGGCGATATCCTTATTTCAAAGACAGCGCTCCATCATGATGTGGATGCGACAAACTTCGGTTATCCGATCGGTGAAGTTCCGCAGCTGGGTATAAAGGAGTTTCCCGCGGATGAGAAGATGATCGAGCTGGCAAAGGAGACTTGCGCAAAGGTTCTCCCGGAGCTTCATACGCTGGTGGGAAGAGTGGTCAGCGGGGATCAGTTTATTGCGGAGAAAGCGGTAAAGGAAAGACTTATCAATGTATTTCAGGGCGACTGTTGCGAGATGGAGGGAGCGTCAATCGCACATGGCGCATATTTAAACGATGTTCCGTTTGTCATACTCCGCGCGATCTCGGATAAGGCAGACGATTCTGCACAGATGGATTACCCCACCTTTGAGAAGGCGGCCGCGGAGCACTGCGCAAAGCTTGTAAAGGCGCTGGTTCCCAATATTTAACAGATTATCGGGTTTCGTAACAAGAATATGTATCCGGAGAGTGATATGATTTTTTACAAAAGAAACGAAAAATCAAAAATTATTACCATAGCCGGGGCAATGATACTGTCCGTGTTTGTACTGGGCGGCTGTTCGGGGGCAGGGAACAGCGGAAATTCCGCATCCTCCGGTGAAAACAGTACTGCTGCGGATAGCGCAGACGCCGCTTCGGGCGATGAAGCACCGGAAAACGGGGAAACAAATGGAGCCGCATCGGACAGTGACTCCTTCTTCCCGTATGGGGAAGTGTTCTACGACGGGCGCTGGTACAGCGGCGAGCTTGAGCCTGCTGCGGAGAAGAAATCCGCTGCAGAAATATACGATGCCGTGGAGTACACACCGCAGATGTTTTACGGGGATTACAGACTGAATCATCCGGACGACGGGATACAGACCGGTTACGCATCGCGGGCCTTTCTCAATACCTGTGAGTGGGTACAGGGCGGGACTGTCAGCATGCTCCTTGTGAACAAAAAGATATCGACAATCCCGTATCGTATTGTTGCGGGGACGGCGGAGCTTGATAACGCGCTTGTTACCGATGACTCGTACAACTGGTGCCAGCTGTATTTTGCGGTAAATGACGACGAGAATACCGGGGTGAGCATTGACGCGGCATATACTGTAGAGGATAATACGATAACCTTTAATCCGGTTGCAACATGGGATTACAACGAGGAGACCGGCGAGCTCAGTTATACATTTGAGGAGAATTCAAAGCTGGTTTACGATTTCAAATTTGAGGGGCCGAAGCTGACGCTTTCTACAGATACCGCCAGCTATACGCTGATAGAGCGCGATTTCACAAGCTGGAGAAGCTATATCACGGAGGAGACGCTTACCGTGGAAAGCAGTCTTTCCGTTAATTCCCCGAGGATTGATGATATTACCGGAATCGATATGACTGTGGCACTTGACGGAAATGGTAAGCTTAATCTTAAGAAATCCGCATTTGCGCTTAAGGTCGATGAAAACGGGCTTACAAAGAGCTGTAACGGCTGCGCGAAGCTGGACGAGGACGGACTGTTTACATTTACCTACACGGATCCGTCCGGAGAGACCAAAAGTCACAGCATGGTAATGTTTTATTGCGGATATGACGGTGTGATCCTGTCCGACGGAAAGACAAACTATTACTATCTTACAACATTTCTTTCGGAAGCGACGGTAAGCCATTATACATATAAGGTCGAGGATCTGGGGGCGAATATTTCAGATGAGGATAAGGCTGCTCTGGAGAATCTGAGCGATGAGGAAATAGAGGAGATATTTACCACCAGAGAGAACCTGCTCGACGATTTTGCAAAGGCCTTTGCAGATAATGGTATAGCGGCAAGCCTCGATGAGGCGACGGGAGAAATACTCCTTGACTCTTCGATCCTTTTTGCCAGCAGCGAATCGGGACTATCCGAGGATGGAAAGAAGAAACTCAACGCGTTTATTACCGCTTTTGCCGGTGTTATAGCTGACGAAAAATATGACGGATTCGTATCGAAGGTGGAGGTTCAGGGCCATACCGACACGGACGGCTCGTATGAGCTTAACAGTAAGCTTTCAACGGAAAGAGCTGAGAATGTAAGAGATTATTGCCTCAAGGAGGCTGAGCTTTCAGATGCGATGAAGAGTAAGCTGGAAAAGCTTCTCGTACCCATTGGTTATTCTTATGACCGCCCCGTATATAACAGCGACGGCACAATAAACAAGGCCGCTTCGAGACGGGTTGAATTTGTGTTCTACATAAATGTTAAGGGACAGGAATAACCTGATTTGTGAAAAAAGGTACGGATAAAAAAGAGATAGAAAAAAGAACCCTGCGGCTGATGGCCGCAGGGCTTTAATTTTACCGGTTAATGGAAACATTGAAGCCTTCGACTGTGCCGAAGCGCTCAAGGTTTGGATCCAGACCTTCTCTCATCTGCTCACCGATAACCGTATTCATGGTGTTTTCGAAGTTTGCAAGTGCCTCGCTTTCCTGCTCTATGGCACGGCTTCTTGCTTCGGCTGCGTTCTCACGCCTTTCCTGCTGCTCCTTCATGGCGTCAGCCTTCTTTTCGTCGTCCTCTTTTATATTATTGGCAGCGCCGGTTTTCTTCTCGTTCCGGTCCTTGTCATTTTCTGCGGCATTTACGGCGGCGTTTGTCTTGTCGTCATCATCTTCCTCGGCGGCAGCGGCTTCTCTTATTTCCTCACGCTTCTCGAGCTCTTCGTCGCGGTCGCGGATACTGATTTTGCCCTGTCTGTAAAGCGCATCGATCTGGCTTGAAGAATAGCCGGCAAGATTTGTAATATCCTCGGAGGGCTCTTCGGCTTCCGAAGCGGCTTTAACCCCGGCGGCAGTCTCAGCGTCGGTCTGCTTGGGAAGAACTATACCGTCGTTAAGAGCTTCGATGGAACGCTCACTGGCACGGAGAGTATCACCGTCCTTTGATTCGGAGATCACCCTGCCTTTTGTTTCGTCCAAAGTAGCCTTTGTCTGCTCTTCGATAACTGCTTTGCGGGCTTCCTCCTGCTTTGCGGCCTGCTCTTTCCGGGCTTCAAGCTTTGCCTGCTTTGCTTCTCTTACAGCAGTCTCGTCGGCCCTTGCGGAGCCGGTGGTGTTGGTTTTCTGAGTGTTTTTAACAGAACTGTCCTGAATGACCATTTTGGTCTGAATATCCATAGCCATAGCAATACCTCCCAAAATCGAAATCACTGCGTATTCGGCAGAGATTCGTTATGCGAAATAAAGACACCTATACATTTTTATATTAAGCATAATTTCGTGAAAATGTCAAGGAAAACTTGATTTCAGGCTGTTTTTAAGGATAATTTGTTCATTGAAACATACAAAAAAAATTCTTATAATATTACAGTTAAAGTTTAAAATAACTGTTTTATGACAGAAACGATCTTACAAAAGGGCGCAGTTTATGAAGATAGGAGTTCTCGGGGGGACATTTAATCCGGTACATAACGGACACCTCCTTTTGGCACAGTGGGCCAAGGAACAGTACAAATTGGATAAAGTTATATTTATGCCTGCAGGGAATCCCTATCAAAAGAAGGGTGTGCTTCCCCTGAAGGACAGGATGGAGATACTGAAGGCCGCTGTCGGCGGAAGGTATGAGATATCCGACCTCGAGAGCAGCCAGAAAAAGGCATCCTACTCCTGCGATACTATGTCAAGGCTCAAAAAGACCCATCCGAAGGACAGCTTCTATTTTATTCTCGGGTTTGACTGCCTTCAAAATATCGATACATGGAAGGATCCGGGAAGGCTGCTTAAAAACTGTGAGATTATAGCGGCCTCAAGAGCGGGTGCGCCGAGGGAGGCTCTTGAGAAGACCGCGGCAGATATAGAGAGCAGATATGGCGGGAAGGTTCATATCATGGATTTTCCCGATATCGGTATATCCTCGACCATGATAAGGGAGAGAATCGCGAAGGGGCTGTCGGCGAGGTATATGATACCCGAGGCGGCCGCGGATGTGATTGACAGGGAGCATTTTTACAGCGAATACGAGCTGCCGGAGGAGGAAATCTCCTATAGTGGAAACGAGAGGAAAAATAAGGCTGAGGGCTTTGATATCGCGGAAGCCGGGAATGTGAGTGCCCCGGAAACGGAATCCGAGGTTAAAAAACCCGTTCAAGGAACAAAAGAGGCTGTACCGGCCGAAGGCTACAGGGATTACAGATTATTAACATATTTCGGGGCGTTCCTGGCTGCATTTGCATACTGGGAGAGCTTTCTGCGCATATATATTTCCGGCGGGGCGGAGAAAAACCATCTCACGCTGCTCTTCTTTTTGCCCGCCGAAGCGATGTTCTTCGCCGCAATATGCGGATTTCATAAAAAACATACCATAGTCAACAAGATATTAGGCACCTTCTTTATGTTCATCGCGGCGCTGTACTATGAGGTACAGTTTGTCTATTACAGGATATTCGGTTCTGTACTGTCCGTAAGTATGCTGGGAATGGGTGGCGAGGCGATCGGTGATTTCGGATGGGCTCTCGGGGGAGTTATTGCCGATGCGATAGGATACATTCTGCTTTTGCTGATACCAGTGGTGATCTTTGCACTGCTTTCTTTCATAAGGTTTCGTGGAAGCGACAGAAAACGGGATACAGACAAAAGTGATATGCGCAAAGGAAGGAGCCTGCTCGGTGGAGGCTACGCAATTTGGCTGCATGCCGTGGCGCTTGCGCTGGTCGTACCGCTTTGGTTTGGGGGCATCGGAGGGCTTAAGCTCTTAGGCACAGAAAGGGGTTCCGCGTATTATGTGATGACGGATGCAATGTCCGACAGTGACACCACCTCCGAAAGGATAGGCACTCTTGCGACATCTGTTGTCGAGGCTGTTACCAGATACACAGGACTAACCATTGGTGATGGACACACATCGGTTGCGGCAGTAGACCAGAATGCGCTTATGCTGGGTGAGATAGAAGACGAAAATGCCCCTGCGGGGAATACAATCGCGGAGGACGCCGGAGTTGCTTCCGGGAGCGATGCCGGGAAAACGGGAGCCGGAGAGAATGCCGGAATGACGGGAGCAGGAGCCGGGACGGAAAACGCCGGAGACACCGGGGCGGCAGATAACAGCGGAAAGCCCGAAAACAGCGAAGAAAAAGCACCTGCATTTGAGCCGGTGAGCCGGGTAAATCCGGACATAGACTTTAAGTCGCTTGCCGAAAAGACCACGGACCCGGAGATAATATCGCTTTGCGGGTATTTTGATTCAAAGAGACCGACAAAGACTAATGAGTACACCGGTCTTTTTAAGGATCATAATCTTATATATATCTGCGCTGAGGCTTTCTCAAACTACGGAATAGACCCGGATATCACGCCTACGCTATACAAGATGGCGAACAACGGGATCGTGCTTAATAATTTTTACAACAGCTTTCCGAACACCACAACCAACGGGGAGTTTGCGTTTAGCGCAAGCCTCTGGCCCGATGTGTCAAGAACGGCTAATGCCGGCAGCGTGGCGGGCTCCTTCGCGCAGAGTACGGAAAACTTTATGCCCTACGGACCGGGAGATCTTTTTGCGGGGGAGGGCGCGTCGACATACGCCTATCACAACTTCTACGGTTATTATTATTGGCGCAACCATTCCTGGCCTAATATCGGATACGAGAATATAAAGTTCATGGGAAGCGGAATGGAGTTTACTTCAAGCTGGCCCTCATCGGATCTGGAGATGTTTGAACAGTCGGTGGACGATTATATCGGACAGGATAAATTTCTCGCTTATTACATGACCTTCAGCGGACACGGACCCTACAACTCGCAGAATTACATGTATAACAAAAATATAGATACCGTAAAAGAACTTGCGGGCGATAAGTACGAAAATGATTCGATACTCGGATATTTTTGCGGGGAATACGAGCTGGAGCTGGGGATGGAATATCTGCTGGGAAGGCTTGAGGAGGCCGGTAAGCTTGAGGATACAGTCATAGTCCTCATAGGAGACCACTTCCCGTATTACCTTCCGGATCAGGCAAAGAAGGAGCTTGTTGATGCCGGGTCCGGAGATATGTTTGAGGAGTACCACTCGACCTGCATAATATACAATGCGGGGCTGGAGGAGCCTGTCTACTGTGACGAGTACTGCTGTAATGTGGACATACTGCCGACCGTGCTGAATCTTTTTGATATTGATTATGATTCGCGTCTTCTGTGCGGAAATGATGTATTTTCAAACGGAGTTCACAGGGCAAGACTATACAACGGCAGCTTTATAACCGATTATGTCAGCTACGATAAAAAGGAGGATGTAAAGGTCTGGTCGGACAAGGTAAGCGACTACTCGGAAAATGTCCGTGAGAGCTATTTTGAGGCAATGCTTGATTACACCGAGAATGAGTATTCTGCCTCATTGCAGATGATGAAGAAAAATTTCCTGCTTTATGTCTGGGAAAATTCCGGACTTCTCACCGAGGAGGAGGTAAACGAGGAGCTGGCAAGGGAAAAATCCACAAGGGGCGCATACGAGGGAGCAAAGCAAAGGGAATATGAGCAGGCTCTCGAGAATGCGGCGCCGCAGGAGGAAGCTCCCACCGCGGAAGACGGCACCGTAACCCCGGATTAATTGTTTTTTAATCAGTTTTCATTGATTTTTCATAATTTGGCTATTGCCTAAAAAATTATCTGAAAATATAATGTTGATACAAGGGTCAACATTCAAAAATGCGAGTAATGCTTGCATTAACGAGCAATTTTGAATGATTGACCCGCACAGACATGAGCAAGGAGCGATTTCCCACGAAGTGGGAAATCAGCGGATTGCGAATGTCTGTAAGATTGCGAAGCAATCTGTTGTATCAATGCATGAGAAACATTCAAAAATGCGAGTAATGCTTGCATTAACGAGCAATTTTGAATGATTGACCCGCACAGACATTAGTGAGATAAATATTCTGAACAAGAGGATAACAATGGACAACAATTTGAACGAGTACGACAACGGACCGGGAAACCGCGGAGGAAACGGTGGTAACGGAAACCGCGGGAATAACGGAAACGGCAACAGAAATCAGGCGGGAAGACCTACGGGATGGATGGTGATAATCTTTATCCTTCTTCTGGTTGCCTTCGGATTTCTTGTTTATAATATGTTTTTCAGCGGAAACAGGAATTACACCACGAAGGAGTACACGGAGTTCATAAAGGATCTCGAGTCGGACAAGGTGGAATCCGTCGAGATAAATGCCGAGAAAGCGCTTATGACCGTTACTTTAAAGCTGGATGCGCTTGATATGTCGGAAGCGTCGTCGGTGGCAAACGGAAGTGTGCTGGAGCAGTATGCGTATTCCGTTCAGCTCCAGAGCGAGAGAACCTACCAGACATATGTCATGGAGCCCTTTGAGACCCTTACGCCGAAGCTCATAGAACATGATGTTCTGGGTAAGCGCGTTGTCAGCAACAATTCGGGGCTTTTTACCGAAATACTCGTGGGGGTTATCCTTCCGGTGGCGCTTCTCTGGGTAATCGCGATGTTCTTTATGCGCAGAATGGGCGGAAGCGGAGGTCCTCTGGGTGTTGGAAAGAGCAATGCAAAGGTTTATGTCCAGAAGGAGACGGGAGTTACCTTTGCCGATGTAGCCGGAGAGGATGAGGCAAAGGAATCCCTTGTCGAGGTCGTTGATTTCCTTCACGATCCGAGCAAGTACACAAGGATCGGCGCAAGGCTGCCCAAGGGAGCTCTTCTTGTGGGACCTCCCGGAACGGGTAAAACGCTCCTTGCAAGAGCAGTTGCGGGAGAGGCGCATGTTCCCTTCTTCTCGCTTACGGGTTCGGACTTTATCGAGCTTTATGTGGGTGTCGGAGCATCCCGTGTAAGGGATCTTTTCAAGGAAGCGAACAAAAACGCTCCCTGCATTATATTTATCGATGAGATCGATGCTATCGGTCGGAGCCGTGATTCAAAGTACGGCGGAGGAAACGAGGAGCGTGAGCAGACTCTGAACCAGCTTCTCTCCGAGATGGACGGCTTCGATCCTTCAAAGGGAATACTTATACTCGGCGAAACGAACCGCCCGGAGATACTTGATAAGGCGCTCCTTCGTCCGGGCCGTTTCGACAGGCGTATAATCGTTGACAAGCCGGATCTCAAGGGAAGAGTTGAGATACTTAAGGTACACGCAAAGGATGTCAAGATGGATGAGACCGTGGATCTTGACGCGATCGCTCTTGCCACCAGCGGTGCGGTAGGTTCCGATCTTGCCAATATGATCAACGAGGCTGCGATAAATGCGGTCAAGGAAAAGAGAGAGTATGTAAACCAGCAGGATCTTTTTGCTGCGGTTGAACAGGTTCTCGTCGGCAAGGAAAAGAAGGACCGCATAATGAGCGCGGAGGAGCGTCGGATCGTTTCTTACCATGAGGTCGGTCATGCCCTTATAAGCGCACTTCAAAAGAACGCCGATCCGGTACAGAAGATAACCATCGTACCCCGCACAATGGGCGCTCTCGGGTATGTTATGAATGTTCCCGAGGAGGAAAAGTATTTAAACAGCGAGGCGGAGCTTAGGGACAGGATCGTCAGCCTGCTGGGAGGAAGAGCCGCGGAGGAAATCATGTTTGACTCTGTGACCACCGGTGCGGCAAACGATATAGAAAAGGCCACCGATCTTGTGAGGGATATGATAACCCGCTACGGTATGAGCAAGAAATTCGGACTTATGAGTCTTGCGTCGGTGGAGAGCCGATATCTCGAGGGCAGAACGGAGCTTAACTGTTCGGATCGTACTGCGGCGATGATAGACGAGGAAATCGCGAATGTACTTAAGGAGAGCTATGAAAAGGCGCTCTCGATGCTCCGCGAGAATATAGATATCATGGACAAGATTGCCGCTTTCCTTATCGAGAAAGAGACCATAACCGGTAAGGAGTTTATGGAAATCTTCCGCAGGGAGAAGGGCTTGCCCGACCCCGAGGAGGAGAAGGAAGCGGATACGGACGGGAATAAGGCCGAAGAAAACGGAAGCAGCGCGGCCCCGGAAAGTGCGGACAGCACCGCGGGAGACGGAGCGGAAGCGACTGAGGAAAGCGCGGATAAAACTGAAGAGGATACACCCCCGGAGCACTGGCAGGCACCGCCTTCGCCGGATGACGGAAAAAACCTGGGAAGATTTTCCAATTCAGAAATGTAATGATCTACGGGTTGCCAAACAATGGCAGCCCGTATACTATGTCAGTTATTTATGGCGGTCCGGGGAAAGGACAGCCTGTTTTAGGGAGATGAAATGGTCAACAAGATAAAGAGTTTGATACAGGGGTTTTACAAGGGGAAGAATCTGAAAAAGCAGCTTCCGGTAATGCTCCTCGGTGTGTTTATGATGGGCTTTACCCTTTCGTGGTTAAGGCTGGTAGACTGGGGAACCGATACCTTTACGAATATGAATCTTGCGATAAGCGCCAGGCTGGGTTGGACTCTCGGTACATGGCAGCTGGTGCTCAATATAGTTTTGTTTATTATCGTGATCCTTCTCGGAGCGGATAATATAGGCTTCGGAACTGTGGCAAACATGGTGTTTATCGGATACCTGTGCGATTTTTTTACATGGCTCTGGAAGAAAATACTTCCGGAAAGGATTTTTGAGTATCCGGTTTCGGAGGAGGGAATTAAGGACTATTCCGCAATACCGCATTTCAGTAATGAATATCTGTGGCTCAGGATAATCGTTCTTATCGTGGCCCTTGCCGCCTTCGTTTTCTTCGCGGCTCTTTATATGGACTCCGGTCTCGGGGTTTCACCCTGCGATGCGATCCCTTTTATAGCCCAGC
>JAFVCL010000041.1 GCA_017479285.1 Lachnospiraceae bacterium | reverse complement strand
TGAAACGAAGCCGAAAAGCTCAGGTTTCTTGTAGATGCTCTTGTTAAGCTGTCGCGCCTTGAAAACGGAATACTTACAGTTGAGCCAAAAGAAGATGACACAAGCAGACTTATAAGGGATATAGACGCTGCAATGCGAAAAAAGGCCGAGGCAAAAGGGCTTAAATATACCGTTTCCGAAGAAAGCATAAGCGCGACCTTTGACTATAAATGGACAATGGAGGCTTTAAGCAACATTGTTGATAATGCGGTAAAATATACTGAAAAGGGCGGCATATCAATAGCCATTACGGCTACCGAGATGTTTGCCTGCATATCTGTTAAGGACACCGGCATCGGTATCGCGGAGGAAGATATTCCAAAGATTTTTTCAAGATTCGGAAGACTTTCATCCTCCCGTGAAAAAGAGGGCGTCGGCATTGGACTGTACCTTGCA
Organism: Lachnospiraceae bacterium; assembly: GCA_017479285.1. Taxonomy (GTDB): domain Bacteria; phylum Bacillota; class Clostridia; order Lachnospirales; family Lachnospiraceae; genus AC2028. Next base: position 32,410 of record JAFVCL010000041.1, on the reverse strand, counting down.
AGAGAGATCATTTCAAAAGAAAGCGGCTACATTAAAGTAAAATCAAAGCCCGGGGAAGGATCGGAATTTCTTATTTACCTGAAAAAGTAAGGATTCAAATCTTTCAAAACTGTAAGAATTTATTTTAAAACTGAAAGAATCTGGAAAGATTTGGGTGAGATAATCAGTGTGTAGAAAGGAAAGACTTCTGCACACTGTTTTTTTACGAAAGAAATTTCCAATTTGGAGATAAAAGGAAAGAAGAAAACAAAGGTTTAAAAATACCAAAGAGAGGTTTAAGTATGAGCATTTTAGAAGCAAAGAATCTGGTAAAGGTATACGGGCAGGGAGAGAACGCTGTCCACGCTCTTGCAGGAGTAAATCTTGAGGTTGAAAAAGGAGAATTTCTGGCGATCGTCGGAACATCCGGCAGTGGTAAATCCACTCTCCTCCATATGCTGGGAGGTTTGGACAGACCTACATCGGGAGAAGCAATAGTTGACGGTCACAAAATCTCAAAGCTTAAGGATGATGAATTGACAATATTCAGAAGAAGAAAGATTGGATTTGTGTTCCAGGCATTTAATCTTGTTCCGGTGTTGAATGTATATGAAAATATTGTTCTTCCGTTGGAACTTGACGGCGAAAAGGTTGATAAGGAATTTGTGGAAGAAATCATAGATACCCTGATGCTGACATCAAAAAAGCAAGTTCTGCCCAATCAGCTATCCGGCGGTCAGCAGCAGCGAGTTGCGATAGCAAGAGCACTGGCTTTCAGACCGGCCATCATTTTAGCCGACGAACCAACGGGTAATCTCGACTCCAAGACAGGACAGGATGTTTTGAGCCTCTTAAAGGTTTCCGCCGAAAAGTACGGGCAGACCATCGTGATGATCACTCATAACGACGAGATTGCTCAGCTTGCCGACCGCGTCATAAGGATTGAGGACGGACATATAGTGTCAGAGTCTGAAAGGAGATAAGAGGTATGAAGGTTAATAACAGAAAATGTATATCAAAAATGGCAACCAGACTTCTCTTTGCAAACAAGAGAAGGAACCTGATAACCATATTTGCCATAATACTGACTGCCGTATTATTTACTTCGCTTTTTACCATTACACTTTCCATCAATGCCTCCTATGAGACCAGCACCTTCAGGCAGCTTGGCGGATATCCCCACGGAACCTTTAAGGATGTTACAAAGGAGCAGGAAGAAAGACTTATTGCAAACAAAAAGATCAAAGCATACGGAGAGAGAATTATCATCGGTACAATCTCTGATGAACCCTTCCGTAACAGGACCGCCGAGGTCAGCTTTATGGATGATAATACTGCCAAATGGTCCTATGTTGATCTTAAAGAAGGACATATGCCTGTAGAAAAAAATGAAGTTGTGATGGACACAGAGTCCATAAAACTTCTAGGTTTCGAGCCGATGATCGGAGAAAGTATCGACCTTACTTTTGATCTATTCGGAGTTCCCGAGGAAACAGGTGATTACTCTGCCTCATTTATCTTAACCGGTTATTGGGATTATGATACCATGTGCCCGGCTCATTTCATCAATGTGTCAAAGGAATTTGCCCTTGAAACATCGAAAATAATTGAAGAGATGGGGTACAAGCCCGCTTTGACAGACCTTGATGTGATGCTCTCATCATCTCTAAACGTTGGAAGCAGGATGTTGTCCGTTATTGAAGAGTGCGGATACACCTACGGAGAAAACAGCGATTCGGACGGTATAAAAATGGGCGTTAATCCCGGATACACAATGAGTGGGATTGATGGAAGCAACCTGTTAGAAACGGCTGTTCCGTTGGGGGTATTTTTGCTTCTTGTTATTTTTACGGGATATTTGATAATATACAATGTTTTTCAGATTTCCGTCTCCAATGATATCAGATTTTACGGACTTCTTAAGACTATAGGAACCACTCAAAGGCAGGTTAAGAGGATCATCCGCCTGCAGGCTCTTTTTCTTTGCCTCATCGGTATTCCTGTAGGACTTATTCTTGGATACATACTTGGAACGGTGCTGACTCCCGCAGTTTTGGCAACATCCAGTTTTTCACAGAACTCCCTCACCATCAGTACTTCACCTGTCATTTTTATCGCGGCAGCTTTTTTTGAACTTTTAACGGTTTTAATCTCAGTAAGTAAGCCGGGACGCATGGCAGGAAAGGTTTCTCCTATCGAAGCATTAAGATTCAGTGATGCTGAAGCCGGAGCTAAAAAGAAAAAATCCACGAGGGGAGCAAAGCCCTGGCAGATGGCCGTTGCAAACACCGGACGCAATAAAAAGAAAACGATACTTGTATTTATATCACTTGCTCTTTCAATGGTTATACTCAACGCGGTTAGTTTGTTTGTGGGAGGTTTTGATTCTGAAAAATGGCTTGACGCAACCACATCCTCAGATTTCCTTGTGGCAAAGTACCCCTATTTTCAATTCAGGGGTGCCTGGACTGCTTCCATAACCGAAGAAGATATCAGGTATTTACAGGATAATGTTGAGATACAGGACGGAGGAGTCGCATATGAGCCGGCTGCAGGAGTGTATTCACTTATGGAGGTTGGCGACGATGAGTATGATGAATATCAGGAAATGCACATAGGGGATATTCCCTATATTCTGGAAAACGGAAAGCCCTGCAAAAGCGGTTATATTCAGGGAATGGACGATTATCTTTTAGATAAACTGACAGTTTATGAGGGAGATATTTCGCTTTTAAATGATAAAAGCGGAAGATATATAGCACTCATCACCCACAAGGATGAGAACGGCTTCTATGTCAACGATGTTACAAGGCATAAAATAGGAGATAAGGTTACCATTGCCAAAGCTACAGGGGTAAGCTTCATTGATACGAGGACAGGCAAGACGCCCACCGACGTAGCCTATGAACAGCCTGAGTTTTTGGAAGGAACATATACAGGCGTGTCTGAATATGAATACACTGTTTGCGCATATGTATCTGTTCCGCAGGGAATCAGCCTTAGAAAGGAAGCCTTCGGTTTCAATGCAATACTTAGCTCAGACTCATTAAAACAGGATTTCGGAGAAAGTGTGGTGCCTGTATTCTATGCCTTTGATACCGTGTCATCTGATGCGGAGGCAGAAGCGGAAAGTTTCATTAGCAGATTCAGTGAAGAGAATTCAGATATCAGTTATGAGAGTAAGGCTGTTCTTCGGGCAGAGTTTGAAGACTTTAAGAAAATGTTTACTCTTTTGGGTGGCGTGCTCTGCCTGATCATCGGCTTTGTTGGAGTGTTGAACTTCTTCAATACGGTTATGGCCGGGATTATTGCACGCAAGAATGAAATCGCTGTTCTGCAAGCGATAGGAATGACCGGAAAGCAGGTTAAAGAGATGTTTATAATCGAGGGCATGATATATACGGTTGGCTCGGGTCTTTTGGCACTAATCCTTTCCCTGCTTTTTGTCCCGGCAGTAAATGGAATAGCAAACAATATCTTTTGGTTTTATTCCGATAATTTTTCCATCACGCCGGTCCTTGTTTTAATACCTGTAATGGCGTTGCTTGGTGTAGTGGTCCCGCTTATGTCCTATAAGGGACTCTCCAAAGCAAGTATCGTAGAGAGAATACGCGAAATTGGATAAACATAAAAGACTTCTGATCATTTTATTCATGGTCAGGAGTCTTTTTTTCTAAAAAAATTGGAGTGCGGAGATGACTCTGTCTTCGTTCTTACGGGACAAAGTGAAGAGGATTTGTATGGATGTTTTGCAGATTATAAGCTTGCATACAGATACGGGACGGAGAATTATAATGATGAGGGAGACATTAAAAAACTGCCCGTTGGAAGAAGAAATAATGTTATAATAATACAATCCGAAATAAGTACATCTTTGTATTGGTTTGCCCCTATAGTCAATGTTGAGGCTGTAGAATAACAGAGTATTTATAATGATATCATGGTTTTTTTATGAGGGTTGATATGAAATAGATGGGATCATATCAAGGCATTGTAAGGAGGCACTTATGGCAATATATGTAATTTCCGATATTCACGGAGAATATGATAAATTTCTCGAGCTTCTGGGAAAAATAAAGTTAAAAGATTCAGATATATTATACATCCTTGGAGATGTGGTTGACAGGGGACCGCATCCGATAAAAGTATTGCTGAAGCTTATGGAGATGCCGAACGCGGTTATGATGGTCGGCAATCACGAATTGATGGCAATTGAGTGCTTAAAGTTCCTGCAAAGGGAAATAACGGAGGAATCGATAAATGAGCTTGGCGAGGAAGAGGCAAATAATCTTATTTCATGGATGCAAAACGGAAGCGAAACAACAATAAAGGAATTTCGGGAGTTGGATTCGGAGCAGAGACAAGAGGTCATAGAGTATCTGAGAGAATCGCTGATATATGAAGAAATTGCTGTAGGTGGAAAGGAGTATCTGCTGGTTCATGCCGGGTTAGGGAATTATTACCCGGGTAAGGATATAGAGGACTATTCTTTAAAGGAACTGATCTGGGACAGAGCGGAATATGATATACAATACTATCCGGATAAGTATGTGGTTACAGGTCATACTCCGACTCAGAATATAGAGGGTAATCCAAGACCGGGTTATATCTACAGAAAGAATAATCATATTGCAATTGATTGCGGTGCATCCTGGCCGGGCGGACGGCTGGCTGCAATCTGCCTCGATACGGGGGAGGAATACTATTCGATGGAGGGGAGCTGAAAAAGTATACAAATTTTAGCCATCACTTTCTACAAGTAAAAAAGCAACCACCCCGACCAAGGATAACGGTTGCTTTTTGTAACCACTAACAAGGTCTACCGTCTATCGGCAGTTCCTTTATGCATAAAATATCACAAGGATAAAAATGTGTCAAATAATACTTTGGACGAGATAAATGAGTAGAACCTATAAAAAAATGGTGGGTTTGACGGAGTACATTTTTGCAGACTGCATGATAGAAATATGTAGAAGGAATTAAGGAATATGACGGTATTCTTTCTGAACTATACCGGAATGCAACAGAAAATCATTTAACACAAAGTGAGATCATTAACATTTTAAGGAGAGATTTATGATTTACTTGACAGGAGATACACACGCTGAATTCAGACATCGGTTTAATGTTGATAATTTTTCGGAGCAAATGGGAATGACAAAAGAAGATTATGTCATAATCTGTGGAGATTTTGGCGGAATCTGGGATTTGAATGAGGAAAGCAAAAACGAAAAGTATTGGCTTGACTGGTTCGAGGAGCGCTCATATACGCTACTGTTCATCGACGGAAACCACGAGAATTTTGACAGGCTCTACTGCTACCCGGTTAAGGAATGGCATGGTGGAATGGTTCATGAAATAAGACCTCATGTGCTTCATCTTATGCGTGGTCAGATTTTTGAGATAGACGGAAAGAAAATATTTACATTCGGTGGTGCGAGAAGCCATGATATAAACGGAGGTATACTTGAAAAGGACGATCCGGATTTTTCCAAAAAGAGGAAGCGGCTGGATAGAGACTATATACCTTACCGCATAAACCATATCAGCTGGTGGGAGCAGGAACTTGCAAGCGAAGAGGAGATGCAGGAGGGTAGAAGGAACCTGATGGAACATGGCAATACGGTCGATTATATCGTTACGCATTGCTGTTCCACAAGTACGCAGGTAATTCTCGGAGGTTCATTCTACGAGCCCGACAGGGAGACGGATTATCTCGAGGATATTAAGAATAGCGTTAACTACAAAAAATGGTTTTTCGGACATTACCACGATAACAAGAACATTTTTGATAAAGAAATACTGATTTACGAGCAGATGATAAGAATTTCATAGTTTTTGGAACAAAGCCGGAAAGGAGCTGTAAAATCGTTCGTCGGATATCTTGCGAAATTTCGCGAAATGGAATCAGGCTTCCGCTTCCTATAGGAATATCCGATTTTAAAAAGGCGGTGACGGATTATTACTATGTGGACAAGACGCTGCTTATAAAGGATTTCGTCGATACGCTTCCCGGAGTTTCTCTGTTTACCAGACCAAGGCGGTTCGGGAAAACTCTTGCCATGGATATGCTAAAGGTTTTCTTTGAGAAGACCACCGAGGACAATTCAGTTTATTTCAAGGATAAAGAGATATGGAAATGCGGCGAGCGGTATCGCTCTTTCCAGGGCAGTCTACGGGAAGCAATGAGATAATCGACGAGATCATCTCAAATGCCTCGCCGGAGGTAATGGATGATCTTCGGACCCTGATGCAGGGGAATCGATTGTTACTTATGTTTATTCCAGGGAGATAATAGGCAGGCTGATGAACGGAGCGGGAGAATCTGCTGCGATTAAAATAAGCAGGGCGATATATGAGAAGAATGCCTGTGAACTGGAAAAGCGCGGTAATTAAGAGGGAGAATTAAATGGGTAGAGCGCTGTTAAATTTTAAGAAAAACGAGCCTTCCGTTAAGCTACCGGAGGCTGATGCCGGTCTGCTCGAGGACTGTTTTGTCAAGCAGGCGGAAAACGACCCCGACGGAACATGGCTTATCATTACCTGCATCACGCCTTACATTGATGCGTTTCTTCTAAGCGATGACCATGAGGATCCCGAGAGCAAGGCCGTGATTGCCCGGTTTACCTTTATGTCCGGATATTATTGGGATATCGGGCAGCAGGCGGGCTTTGAGAAGTATGTGCTTAAGAATGAAAACCTTAAGTATTCCCATGCGATACTTGATGAAATATACGAGGAGTATTCCTTTCGTTATCCGGAGTGGAGACTGCAGGGATACTACACAAAAAGTGTTAAGGTTCTCGACCAGATATATAACTGTATGCACATGGATACTGTTAAGGAAATCCTGTACAAAGCGGGACTTGACGAGCTTGCCTTCGCCTCCGGAGATATTGACGAATTAAATCTGCTTGCCGGAAAACCGTCGGATATCTACGACGGGCTTAGTATGAGGACGCTGCGGGCACTTAACTGTGAGGATGGGGCAAGGCTCCTTTTGAAGAAAAGGTACAGAAGATATATTCAAAAGCTGGCCGATTCTTTTCCGGATATGTTTGAGACGGAGCTTAACAATGCTCAGTGCAGGTATATTAAGAGGCTGATAGACGGCGAACTTACGCCCTCAGAGACAGGAAGGCTCTTTCGCGAGCGGAGAAAGGCGCTTGAGGCGATCTGGTGTGAGTCTCAATATGAGTTCTTTCTTAAATTGGAGATAAAGAGGGATGTTCTTAAGGAACTTGCGGATATTGATGATATTTACAGAGAGTTTATTGAAAAGCAGGACATGAGAAGGTATATAAAGGAGCTGTCCTTCTTTTTACTTGATGAAAAAAGGCGGGGAGAATATGACCGGAAAATCCGGAGAATATACAGGAAAAAGCGGGATTTTCTCGAGGAGACGGAGGGAAAATACAGTATTCTGCTTCCATGGACGATAAATGATTTCTGCCGTGAAGCGGTATATATGCAAAACTGCCTTATGTCATACATTGAGGCGGTTGTAAACGGGGATACGGAAATACTGTTTATGCGCCGGGCGGATGACGAAAAGAAGCCGTTTATCACGATCGAGGTTTATCAAAACCGCTTAGAGCAGGCGTACCACAGGTACAACAGCTCCTGCACCGAAGAGGAGAGAGAATGGCTGAGGGCTTATTGCGCCAGAAAGGGTATTGCTTTTGACGGTACGGACATAGACTTTGTCGGGATTCCGGAAGAATTGGAAGAACTGCCCTTTGAATAGGTTGTTTTATTGCCGTCTTGATGTTAAAATATAATAAGTATGCACTTTGGCAGAGGGACAGGACTATGAAGATTGAAAGAGTAGACGATAATACAGTTAAGTGCTATATCTCTGTGGAAGAGATGGCGCAATATCAAATTGAATATACGGATTTTCTCAGCCGTACCGACAAGGCACAGCAGCTTATGCGTGACATCATAAAGCAGGCCCACGACGAGGTCGGCTATATTCCGCCGAAGTATGCCTTTGAGATGCAGATCATGATGGTGCCGGACCAGGGGATGGTGCTTACCTTTACCGAGAAGGATCCCATCGATTTTACCAACAAGGAAAATGTTGAGGCATTTCTGGCTAATCTCAAGGAGTTTGTCAACAGACTTATCCAGCATAAAGAAAAGCTTGAGCAGGGCAAGGCTGCAAATGCAAAGCTTCCGGGGGCTGAGGGGTTGATCGGTAAGGGTAATCCGGCAGGAGATGTACTGGCCGGCAAGGAAAGACCGATCCGCATAAAGGAGATCATTTTTGCGTTTGATACGATAACCTCGGTAATGGATTACGCGGAGGCGCTTCCCAGCGGCTTTAAGCTTCAGTCGGCCTTGTACAAGATGGATGATGTCTATTATCTCTATCTGAAGCAGGGCAGTGAAAATTACGAGAATTTCCGGAGAGCTGTCGCACAGGGCGTTGAGTTTGGCAGGCATTTTACCGACGGAGAGGGCTGCGACGAGATGCTTAAGGAGCACGGCGAGTGCCTTATAGAGAGCAGAGCGTTAAGACATTTGAGAGGGGAGAAATAATCTATGTATGCATGTCCGAATTGCGGCAGTAATATCAAGTTCGACCCTGCGACACAAAAGATGAAGTGTTCGTACTGCGATACCATGATCTCGCCGCACGACTATATGTCGGCGAAGAGCGCAGACGAGGAGAAGGGGATCGATCTTGCCGAGGATGAGTATGAGATCACATATTACACCTGCCCGCAGTGTGGGGGAGAGCTTATAACGGAGGATACGACTGCGGCGACCTTCTGCAGCTATTGCGGAGCGTCAACGATCCTTGAGATGCGAGTCGGAAAAGAAAAAAAGCCGGACTATATTATCCCCTTTAAAAAGACGAAAGAGGATTGTATCGCAGAGTACAGGAAGGTTTTAAGAAGAGCGATTTTTGCTCCGAGCGAGCTTCGAAAGGACGAAACCATCGAGAGATTCCGCGGTATTTATATGCCGTATTGGATATACGACACAAAGAGCAAGGGCAGGATATCCACCAAAGGCTCCATTTCCAGGAGGAGAGGAGACTACATCTACACCAAGCGCTATAATGTCAAAGCAGATGTGGAGGTAAACTACGGCGGAATTTCATACGATGCCTCCTCGAGCTTTGAGGACCGGTTGAGCGAGGCGATAGCGCCCTTCGACCTTAAGGACAGCGATTATTTCACTTCCGCGTATTTCTCCGGGTTTTATGCCGATACGAGCGATGTATCGTCAAGTCTGTACGATGACGAAGCCGGTAAGAGAGTGGCAGCCGATGCTGCGGATAAGGTTTATAAAAATCCGGAATTTAAAAAATACGGGGTTGATCGTCTGGAGATAATGGGTGAGCTGGAGAATCAAAAGTCGTCGGTTAAACATAAAATCGGTATGTTCCCCGTCTGGTTTCTGGCTAATCAGCACGGCGACAGAGTAAGCTACGCCGTTGTAAACGGACAGACCGGTAAAGTGGCGATGGATCTTCCGCTTGATATAAAAAAGTATTTTATAGGATGTGCGGTCATCGCAATTCCCCTGTTTTTACTGTTGATATTAAGTAATATACTTATTACTCCGAACAGATTGCTTTTGCTCACCATAGCTATTTCCGTGGTAGTTCTGATACTTGCCAACAAGCAGGCGAATCTGCTCTTTGCAAGGGAGCTTTTGTTCTCGGATAAGGGCTATAACTCAAAGAAATCCCCCGAGCAGATACTTGAAGACCAGAAGAAGCTTGCCGGAAATGTCAAAATAAAAAAACCAAAGATCAAAGCGAAGTCGGGGGCACTGGGACTGGGCTCTGCCTTCGCGATAAGTATGCTCATCATTGGCTTTACATCACAGATTTTCGGAGCTGTCGGTTATGCGCTCGGTTTAGTGACTTTTGTTTTTTTTATGGTTATAAGCGTTTCGTCCAACACATCTGCCAAGAAGAATATCAAAGAAAAAATAATCGTAAAGGCACCCGTGGGAAGAAAGATAGGAACCACAATTTTCCCGATAATAACCATATCCATCGCAGGCCTTATACTTCTTTTGCAGCCTGCAAGTGATGCCTTTTACTATGGAACGGCTATAACAGGAATGGTAATGACCGGGATAGCGGTGGCAAAGCTTGTGGCAAGTCACAATGTACTGACAAGCCGGAAGCTTCCTCAGTTCAATAAGAGAGGAGGCGAAGAGCATGAGAATGATTAACAGGCTTAAAGTAACCATTGGTTTATCTGCTCTTGTTATCGGGCTCCTGTTTGTTTCGGCAAATGCTTTCGCGGCGGAGTCTGTTTATACAAATTCCGGGACGGGATTTCAGGTTATCATCGAAGACCGGGCGGATCTTCTTACGGATGCCCAGGAAACGGCGCTTTATGATGTGATGATCCCTCTTACGGAGTTTGGAAATATCGGGTTTTTATCCACGGATTCCAACGCCAACTCCGCAAGATACTATGCTGAGGATAGAAGCCACGACCTCTTTGGAAGACAGACCTCCCAGACGGTTTTCCTTATAGATATGGACAACCGGGACATATTTATTTATTCCGACGGATCAAACTACAGGACGCTTACAAATTCCAAGGCCACGATCATTGCCGATAATATTTATACATACGCTTCCGCAGAAAACTATTATCAGTGCGCGTATTCGGCGTATGAGCAGATGTACAGGCTTTTAAACGGAGGACGGATCGCCGAGCCGCTGAGGTATATATCCGCCGCACTTATTTCAATACTTACGGCTATGCTGGTGTGCTTTATAATCATCAATTCCTATTCCAAGCTTAAGGCACCGTCCATAAACGATATACTTGGACCGGCTTTGAAGGATTGCAAGGTGGAAAATGTTGAGGCTCAGTTTACGGGTGAATCAAAGACCTACTCACCGAGGTCCAGCGGAAGCAGCGGAGGAAGCTCCCGCGGAGGCGGCGGAGGAGGACACTCCGGAGGCGGCGGAGGAGGGCACTCCGGAGGTGGCGGAGGCCATCATTTCTAAGCGACAGGTATTTACTATGAACTACAAATTAGCCGTCTTTGATATGGACGGAACAATCTTAAACACATTGCAGGATATTACCAATGCAATAAACTATGCGTTAAGAACCAATGGTTATCCGGAGCACAGTATAGACGAAGTAAGATTCTTTGTGGGAAACGGCTTGCGAAAGCTGGTGGAGAGAGCAATTCCGGAGGGAAGTCCGAAGGAAGTGGCGGATAAGGTTTTTGATACCCTGATACCGTATTACCGTGCCCACAGCGCCGATACAACGAGACCCTACGAGGGAATTGAAAAGCTTTTGAGAGACTTAAAGGCGGCAGGCATTCTGTGTGCGGTGGTGTCCAATAAAGCTGACGCGGCGGTACAGGATCTGGTCAGGGATTATTTTGACGGGCTGTTTGATATGGCGCTCGGTGAAAGCCCGGAGGTCGCAAAGAAGCCTGCCCCGGATATGACGAAAAAGGTACTGGACACATTAGGCATTGAGCCGAAGGATGCCGTGTATATCGGGGATTCCGATGTTGATATTGCTACCGCACGAAACAGCGGACTCGACGAAATCCTTGTGGACTGGGGCTTTAGAAGCAGGGAATTTCTCGAAGAGCATGGGGCAAAAAGGATCTGTTCGAATACCGGTGAAGTGTACGCGATCATCGCCGGGTAGTTTTACAGAAAGCCGGCTGCTTAGGGCAGTACGATGCCGAAGCTTTTTCAGGGACAGAAAAAACATAAATGCGACATCGGTATATGTCGCAAATATAAGGAGATTATGAAAAAATGGCAGACAAGAAGATGGTTGAAGAAATCACATCAATGGACGTTGACTTTGCACAGTGGTACACGGACATTGTAAAAAAGGCGGAGCTTATCGATTATACATCCGTAAAGGGATGCATGGTTATAAAGCCTGCAGGATACGCAATCTGGGAGCTTATACAGAAGCAGCTTGATGAGCGCTTTAAGGAGACAGGCGTACAGAATGTATACCTTCCGATGTTTATTCCCGAGTCGCTTCTCCAGAAGGAGAAGGATCATGTGGAGGGCTTTGCGCCCGAGGTTGCCTGGGTGACCCACGGAGGTCTCGAACCCCTTGCGGAGAGAATGTGTGTGCGTCCCACATCAGAGACGCTTTTCTGTGATTTTTATAAAAATGATATTCATTCCTACAGGGACCTTCCCAAGGTATATAACCAATGGTGCTCCGTAGTACGCTGGGAGAAGGAGACAAGACCTTTCCTGCGTTCGAGGGAATTCCTCTGGCAGGAGGGACATACTGCCCACGCTACCGAGGAGGATGCCCAGAACAGAACGATCCAGATGTTAAATCTCTATGCGGATTTCTGTGAGCAGGTTCTTGCAATCCCGGTTATAAAAGGTCAGAAGACCGACAAGGAAAAGTTCGCTGGAGCAGTTGCAACCTACACCATAGAGGCGCTTATGCACGATGGCAAGGCTCTTCAATCCGGAACCAGCCACAACTTCGGTGACGGCTTTGCGAAGGCATTCGGCATCCAGTTTGCGGACAAGGATAACACCCTCAAATATGTACACCAGACTTCATGGGGTATGACTACAAGGCTTATCGGCGCGATAATAATGACTCACGGGGATAACGAAGGACTCGTTCTTCCGCCCAGAGTTGCACCCATACAGGTATGCGTAATTCCCATCCAGCAGAAAAAGGAGGGTGTGCTTGATAAGGCATTCGAGATCGCAGACAGCCTTAAGGGAATCTGCCGCGTAAAGGTTGATGATACCGACAAGACTCCGGGATTTAAGTTCGCCGAGGCGGAAATGAGAGGATACCCCATAAGAATAGAGATCGGACCCCGGGATATAGAGGAAGGCAAGTGCGTACTTGTGCGCCGTGATACCAGGGAAAAACTGGAGTGCGCGATTGCTGATATCGCAAAGAAGGTTCCAGAGCTTCTTGAGACAATACAGAGTGAGATGCTTGAGCGGGCAAGAAAGCACCGCGATGCGCATACCTATGTTGCCCACAATATGGAAGAGATGGAGAAGATATTCTCCGAGACAACCGGCTTTGTAAAGGCTATGTGGTGCGGAGACCGCGCGTGTGAGGATCAGATAAAGGAAAAGCTTGCGGTTACCAGCCGCTGCGCACCCTTCGAGCAGGAAAATCTCGGGGATACCTGCGTGTGTTGCGGAAAACCTGCTAAGAAGATGATATATTGGGGCAAGGCATATTAAGCTGCGCTTAATACGCTGTCTCTATGCGCACAAACGCATGGGGAAAATGTCGCTGCGCGAAGGAGAAATATGGGTCTAATTGTGATGGATCTTGAGTGGAACCAGAGCAGCACCGGCCGTGAGCCGGAGGTTGCGAAGCTTCCCTTTGAGATAATTGAGATCGGAGCGATAAAACTGAATAGCGAATATGAGATGGTGGGCGAGTTCAGCGAGCTTATTAAGCCTATCGTTTATCCGAGGCTCTACCATATTACAAGTAAGATAATCCACATCCAGATGGAGGATCTTGCGAGGGGCGGAAGATTTACGGATGTGTCGAAGGAATTTCTCGAATGGTGCGGAGAGGACCCGATAATCTGTACCTGGGGACCTTCAGATATTGCCGAGCTTCAAAGAAACCTCAGATTCTTCGACTGTCCTCTTCTTAATGACGGACCTGTTAAATATATTGATGTGCAAAAACTGTTTGCGCTTGCTTTTGACAAGGATAAGAATAACCGGATAAGTCTTGAACACGCAGTTGATGCTATCGGAATTGAAAAAGATATTCCGTTCCACAGAGCATTTAGCGATGCGTACTACACGGCAAAGGTTCTTGCGAAGATAGCAACCGGCCATCCGGAGGTTTTAAAGTTTGTTTCTTTTGATGTTACTTTTCCTCCGAAGACGAAGGATGATGAAATCTTTGTGGATTTCGGCACATATTCAAAGAGAATTACAAGAGTGTTCAAAGACAGGGAAACAGCGCTCCGCGACAGGGATGTTATGTCCATCGTATGTACAGAGTGCGGTAAGCCGATTAAAAAGAAGATCGGGTGGTTTTCCCCCAACGGAAAGCAGTACTATGCGGCCGGAATATGTGATGTACACGGACTTATAAAGAACCGCGTCCGTATCCAGAAGTATGATGATGAAAGCGTTTGTGCGATTAAAATCGTAAAGCCTATTGAGAACGACGGGCTGATGAAGCTGCAGGAGAAGTCCGCGCGTGCGGAGGAGCTCAGAAAAAAGCGCAAGGAAGCGGAGCGCAAGGCAAAGGAATTCCGCAGCAGTAAAAAAAGATAGCCCACAAAAGCGCCCAGAAATAATCCGGGCGCAAGGGAGGGTAAATATATAAATGTTGTATATTAATATTAAATATGCCAATGCTTAGCTTTGCAGACCGGATTCGGTTTGAGAATCGGTTTCAGGCATCTCGGGCATTTCGCCGCCAAAGGCTCCGGGCATACCGCCCTCAAAGCCCTCGGGAGGCTGCGGTCTTTCACCATTAAAGCCACCTGGCATCTGACCTTCAAAGTCTTCGGGCATCTCACCGTCAAACCCCTCAGGAAGCTGTGGCATTTCGCCGTTTTCGGAGCTATTTTCCCCGGTGGAGTTCTGCCAGTCGCCGCGTCGTCCGCCGCCGAAGCCGCCCTGACCATTCATACCCTGGTTATTATTCTGGTCGTTCGTACTGTCTGTCCCGTTCTGGTTATTAAAACCCTGACCGTCCATTCGTCCTCCCTGGCGTCCACCGCCGAAGCCGCCCATTCCTCCTCCCATACCGAAGCCGGTTCCTGAGCCGTAGATGTAATTGCCACCCATGCTGATCTCTGTTGTGGAGCTTCCCACCGAGAGGGTGTAATTACCGTCACTTGTGATATCCGGTGTGCTTATGAGTACAGAGTTTCCGGTTTTTGAAGCTGTAAACTCCGCGTATACATTTCCTTCGGAATCGGTAAGGCTTATTTCGTCTCCGGAGGAGAAGTTTCCGTTAAGATTTACAAGCATAGCTCCCTGGGTCGCACTTGTAAAGTTAAGAGCCATTCCGCTTGTTCCGAGAGCTATGAAGGTTCCGCCTGTTATAACTCCGTTTCCGTCGTAGTCAAGGGCGGCATTTCCGTTATCTGTCGGACCGTTTACCAATGTATAACCATCGGTTACATACAGGGAACCGTTCGCATCGAGTCCGTCGCCTCCTGCGTCGATATCAAGGTAACCCCCGTTTATCATTATATAGGAGCCTGATGCGGAGGAGGAGAACATATCAAATCCCATCGGGCCAAAGCCGCTGCTGTCGTTTCCGCCCGCCGCGTTGATTCCGTCGTCGCTTGCCTTGATATGGATCTCGCCGCCGTTTATAACAACTGTATTTCCTTCAAGTCCTTCATAGGAATCTGTTACATTGATATAACCATTGTTTATGATGGAGACAGTATTGCTGTGGATAGCGTCGTCTCCGGCATTTATCATAAAGCTTCCGCCGTCAATCTGGATCGTGGAGGATCCGTCAATGGCATCGCTTTCGCTTGTAAGGTCAAAGCTTCCGCCGTTTATATAGACATATCCCTTTGTTTCGTCCTCGTCATTGGAGGAATGGATGCAGTCGGTTCCGGCGTTTATGCTAAAGCTTCCGCCACAGATCCTGACGCTGTCCTTGCCGTTGATTCCCGAGGAGGAAGCGGTAATATTGTATGTTCCGGATGTGATCTTAAGATCATCCTTGCTTACGATTCCGTGTCCATATCCATTGGTTATCGTAAGAGTTCCGGCGCCGTTCAGCGCGAGGTCATCCTTTGAGAAGATAACCGCATCTATACTGTTCTCATCAATATCGACATATTCGCCTGTGGTGGAAAGCACATTCTCAGTGCCTTCAGCCAGAGTGATGAAAACCTTGTCTGCCTGTTTAACATAGATTGCCGCGGAGGAGTCGTTGCTGATGCTTACTCCGTTTAATACAAGCTGAACCTTTTCACCGTCCGCGTCAACAACAATCTGTCCGTCAGAGAGCGTTCCGGAGAGCTCGTATATCCCACCTGCAGTAATCGTAAGGGTAGATCCGTCTATACTTACAGCGCTCGAATTGCAGGAGGAGCCGCTGTCTGAAAGCGTTACCGGGATGGCATCTGATGAGCTGTAGGAAGGATCAAGGTCTCTGTCTGTAAAAAGGTCGGTGGTGTCTATATAGGAGGCGGTAAGATCCTCGGTTATACCGGATGCGGTAAGCTCGGATACTCCACTGTTGTATGAGCTAAGAGCAGCCGCTATATCGCTTTCCGTAGACCCTGCCGAAAAGGATACGGTTTCTCCGCTGATGGATGAACCATTGGTTATCGTGGATGAAGCTGTATCTGCGGTTGAAACCAATGAAGTATCAGAGACCGTATCTGCAAGCGAGTCTGTTGCAGTCCCGTTATTCAGGGATGAAGCCGAACCAGAGGTCTGACCGCATGCTGCGAGGGATACGGAGAGCATTCCTGCGAGGAGTACCGCCCCGCCCTTTCTGATTATTCGGTTGTGTATATTGTTTTTCTTAAGGTTAAAGAAGTTTTTTACATTTTTATAATTCATTTGGAATCACCTCCTGGTTTGACATACTGATCTCGAGATTCCCATTTCTTGTACGGAGCATATCCATAAACTCTTTTTCTTTTGTTATGTCCTTGAGAAGAACCTTGTAGCGGAGCTTAAAGAGGCTGCCCATATTGCTGGTCTTTACGGATACAAGCTCGGACTCGGAAGTATATTCGTCCAAAATGTCTGTGAAAACATCGCTGTAGTTAAGATCCTCGGGGATGGTAATGCGAAGCTCCTTCTTCATATCATCGTCCGAACCCTTGAACCTGATAAATGTAAGGAGAGTCATTATAAGTGCCATGGCGATCGTGAATACTGCCGCATAAGCAAGATATCCCATACCTGCGATAAGTCCGGCGCCCATGGCTATGAAGATCGTGCTGATCTCTCTTGCACTTCCGGGCTGTGAACGGAATCTTACGAGACTGAAGGCTCCGGCTACGGCAACACCCGCACCGACATTACCGTTTACCATCATTATGACTACGCATACGATAGCCGGCATAATTGCTATGGAAATAAGAAAGCTTTTAGAAGCCTTGTTCCGTATACTGTAGAGCCAGGCGAGAAATACGCCTATTACCATTGAAACACCGACGCATATAATAAACTGTGTAAAGGGAATAGTCTCCGCTGTAAGATCAAAAATACTGTTAAAAATGTTACTCATTTATTGTTTCCTCCTGTATCGCGCCTTACCCGGCGCGGCTTAATTGTTAAATGCATTTTCTGTAACTGAAAAGGTTCTTTTCATAAAGAACCTCCTGTGTCGGAAGAGGCAGTCTGTCTGCCAGTCCGTTGTCAATAAGGTATGCGGTGCCGTATTTTGAAAATGAGGTTTTGTAAATACGGTTCTCCGTGAGGAGCTTTACGAACCACGCCGGCATTGCCTCGCCGACCTTTACTTCCATAAGCACATACTCGGGATCGAGAAGTCTGTTTCCGTAGTAGCCCTTGTCAAGTCTTAAGTCGTTGGTTCTCCAGCGGATGTTATCGTCAAAGGTGATCCTGAACTCGTGATCGTCCTTAGCGTAGAAGGCATCCCTTTCATACTGGAGCATCATCGCGGGTGCGATGCCCTTGTAGTTTTGGATGAAATAATCGATCTCTTTAACGATCTGTGCCTTTGATGAACCGGGCTTTAAGTTATCCCGCAGGCTTTTTGTAAGAAATCTTGCAGCCTGGGGAGTGCCGGTAAAGGAGTGGGGAAGGAACGCCCGGGAAAGGGGAAGGAGCATACCTACGCGCCTTTTATAGACGATTCCGTCAAATTTCTTCTTTATCTCCACGAAGACCTGCGTGTCATCACTTGCAATGCCGTAGCTGCGAAGTCTTAATTTTTCCTTGTACATCGGCTTGTCAAGACTTCTTCTTGCAAGAATTCCGTCAGGAGTATCATAGTAGAGGGACTGAATCTGGCTCCTGCCATGTTCATCCTCTATCATGTGTTCAGCCATGCCCTTAAGGATCCTGCTCTGCTGCTTGCGGGTGAGTATGTACTTTACTTCATATCTTTTAAATATTGTCTGATCGCTCATTTTGTAACTCCCTGTATTCTGAACTGGATTTTAATCTTTTGTTTACCTTGACCGGTCTCTTATACCGGACCGGGGAACCTGTGCTTCAAAGCGGGCTTAAAGCCGTTTTCGCTTTGTATGAGTTTAGGATAAGGGGAAAATGTGAACATTTTGTGCGCAGATAATGTAAAATCTGCGAAAAAAATTCCACGGAATTGTGTTTTTTGATTCCGTGGAATTGCATAAAGACAAGGGGTTGGGGCTGTCACAATCTGTGAAGCTGTTTATAAAATGTGTTTTAAAAAGTCTGATACTATGAAAAGCTGTTTACGGCGTCCTTTTGGTGGGATGCGAATACAGAGCGCGTATCGTTGTAATAACGGATAAAATCATCGCACATCTCGTGCCCGTAAAGCGTACCGTCAGGGTTTATCCTCTCGGCGAAGGGCGTGTAGTAAGTACCGCGCTTCGAAAAATTAGCCCAGAGAAGGAAGTATGAGGCATGGGACTTTGAAACCTCCTCAAGTACATCCGCATGCCAATGGTTATTAAGGTTTCCGGTCATATGTATAGAAGTCGCATGGCATCCGGGGTCGGGACGCTTGCTTGCAAGGCCGGTTTCTGTTATCGCCATAAGCTTTCCGTGAGCCTTTGAGAATGCTTCAAGTATACCCAGCTGTTCCCTCAAGCGGTCAAAAAACTCCTCACCCTTTCCCTCCTCGGTATCGGGATCGTACATATCTACTCCGACAAGATCTACATAGTCATCGCCGGGATAGCGCTCGCCGTATTCCTCTGCATTTTTATTTTCGCTTCCGGGGCTGTAGGCGTAGAGAAGATTGTGGATTCCCTTTTCGTCGCGGAGATATTTTACGATAAAGTGCCACAGCTCTTTAAATTCCCCCGGTGTGCAGTGATCCTTACCCCACCAGAACCAGCTTCCCGTGTTTTCGTGGAGGGGTCTGAAAAAGAAGGGCTTTTCCACCTTTTTTGCAAATTCCGCGACAATATCAAGATATCTCACAAAGGCATCATAGCCTTTACCTTTGGCGAGAAGCTCCTGAACCGTGTTTCCCTCTATGCGGTTAGGGGTGTATTCCTTATAATTATATTTTGCGATGGCAGGAGAGATGCCCTCCGCATATCCCTCGCGGACAGAGCTGAAAACAAAGTTCGGCATATGAGCGGAAAGGGAGAATACTCCGCCAAGCTCTATGGCGCGCCTTGCAAGGGACGCGGCCGCGTCTATATCAGCAGTAACAAAATCAAAGGATGAGGCAGAGGCTTCGTTATAAGCTATGGAATTTAGCGCCTTCCAGCCCGGTATGTCCGTGGTATATAATTCGTTATGGCGCTTGATATTGAACTCAACACCGGTAAAGGCGAGGACATCAAAGGCCTGCAGAGCGGGATAGTCCCCGGTAAGATCAAAGGTGTCGGAATGTGAATTGGCGCGGTCGCCTGCCTTACACTGGAGGTTGTTTTCCTGGCCAAACATACAGCAGCCGCTCCTTCCCATCGCGTCCATGTATTTGTACAGGCTGCGGACTGCGGGAACAGCAGCGCGGTCGACAAGCCTGAATTCATCGTCTTTAAGAAGAGGGATATTCTCCTCTGCTTTTTCGTGGATGATACTGAGGATGCCCTTATTTTCGTCAAATTTCATTTTGTTGTTATTGGACGGTCTTACGGTTGAGTTGATAAAATGCTCGGTATATTCCATGGTTTCTCCTGTTCTTTTCCGGTAATTTCGAAGTATTTACAGCGGAAAAAATGTATGCGCAATGTCACAGTATTTCATAAATGGATGTTATTTGCAAATAATAAGGTAAATTGATATGGATTTCAACCGGAATATTTTATATACTTATAACATGGTTTCATGAATCAATATTGCAACAACATATACCGCGTTCTTAATCTGCGGAGCAAACTGCGGTTTAATGAAGCCGGACACAGATAGAAGATGAATCGTATGTCGGACAGGATTATAAATTTTACAAATACATATGAAGCCGGGGATTATGAAGGCTTTACCTTTATAGATTGCAGTGATATACCGGGTACGGATATGTACTGCGATGAGCCTGCTTATGAGGAAATCAGGCAGCGCCTGCTTGCCGGATACAGATACGGAAGCGGCTCGGGGCAGGAAGATGCCCGGACGGAAGCCGTTAAATCCCAGGCGGCTGTCTCGCAGGGGATACATCTTATCGATTCCGGAAATTATCATTATATGTCCCGGCTATTTACAAGCTTTATAGACGAGCCGTATGAGCTGGTCTTTTTTGACAATCACACGGATATGAAGCCCGCTATGTTTGATATGCTAAGCTGCGGCTCATGGGCAAAGGAGGTTCTTGAAAAGGACGGAAATCTTCGGAGGCTGTATATGATCGGTCCTCCGGAAAAGAGCGTGGAAGAATTGCCGGGAGAGCTGTTGGAGAACGGTAAGCTTGTTTTTATTACCCGGGAGGAATTCTCTAAAGAGCGGGTGTGTGAAGCAGTTTGCGAAGAAAACTCTTCGGGAAAGAAGGAGATAAGCAGGCTTCCGATATACATATCGGTAGACAAGGATGTTTTAGCCGGGAGCGAAGTAAAAACAAACTGGGATCAGGGCAGTATGAGGATGGGGCAGCTCCTTTCGGCACTTGATTTGATATGCTCCGGAAGGCGCGTTGCAGGGGCGGATATCTGCGGATTGTTTCCGAGGAGCGCTGGAGAGAGTGAATTCTTTTTATCAAGAGAGCAAGGCATGAAAAGTGATAAGGCGATCATAGAGGTACTTAGGAAATATGTCTGATTTTTTACCGGCAGAATTTGAAAAACGAATGAAGGAATATCTCGGAGGGGAGTATGAGGATTTCGAGAACGCGCTTAAATCGGAGAGATACAGAGGATTAAGGATCAATCCTCTTAAGAAAAACGCGGACGAAACCGAGAAATACCCAATGGTTAGCACCCTTGAGAAGATCCCCTGGGCTGAGAACGGATATTATTACACAGATGACCAGCCGGGTAAGCATCCTTTTCATGAAGCGGGAGTCTATTATATACAGGAACCCAGCGCCATGCTTCCGGCGCAGCTTCTGGAGGCAGAGCCAGGGGAAAGGATACTCGATCTTTGCGCGGCGCCGGGAGGGAAAAGTACCCAGATAGCGGGCTTTATGGAGGGAAAAGGACTTCTGGTTTGCAACGAGATAAATCCCCAGAGAGCAAGAATACTCTCGGAGAATATTGAGAGGATGGGGATAAGAAATGCTGTTGTGACAAATGAAACTCCCGCGAGATTAAAGGACAGATTTCAGGGATTTTTTGACCGTATCATGGTCGATGCTCCGTGCTCCGGTGAAGGGATGTTCCGCAAAAACGAGGAAGCCGTCGGCGAGTGGAGTCCGGAGAATGTAAGGATGTGCGCCGAGAGACAGGCACAGATCCTTGACTGCGCGGCGGATATGCTAAAAAACGGAGGCAGGCTGTGTTATTCCACCTGTACCTTTGCGCCCGAGGAAAACGAGGAGCAGATGGAGGCGTTTACTGAAAGACATCCGGAGTTTGTGCTTATCAGCTCAAACAGGCTCTGGCCCCATAAGGTAAAGGGCGAGGGACATTTTGCGGCTGTTCTTGAAAAGAGGGCAGCATCCGGAGAGAGCGCAGATATTGCGGGGTACGGCGCGGAGGGGGCTGAACCAGGCAGAGGCGAAGAGGGAAGAAATAAAGGCAGTCTCGCAGCGGCAACGGTTTCCCCTTCCGATAAGAAGAAGCTTCTTGAATATCTCGGAGATATAGTAAAGCCGGAGTGCTTTGAGGGAGAAGGGATACTTGCATCAGGGAGGCTGGAAAGCTTCGGGGACAGTATTTATTTATTGCCAACGGTTATGCCGGCGCTTAAAGGTCTTAAGGTATTAAGACCCGGGCTGTGCCTCGGAAGTCTTAAAAAGGATCGCTTTGAGCCGGCGCATTCTCTTGCTCTTGCCCTTTCGCCCGGGATGGCGAGGCGAAGCATTGACCTTTCAGTCGGCGATGCAAGGGATTATATAAAGGGACTTACGAAAAATTCGGAGGGGGAAAAGGGGTGGACTCTCGTACTTGTGGAAGGGTATTCACTCGGATGGGGAAAGGTCGCCGGAGGTGTTTTGAAGAACCATTACCCCAAGGGACTCAGAATAAGCTGAAAGCCGGAAAGAAGTAAAACGGAAATCCGGTTTTATTAAAAGGAATTATATGGAAATCGTCTATGAGGATAAGGATATAATTGTTGTATTTAAACCCGCGGGTATCGCAACCCAGACAGCCGGAGTCGGACAGAAGGATGTTGTAAGCGAGTTAAAGAATCATCTCGGGGGCGGCTTTGTCGGAGTGGTACACCGCCTTGACCAGCCTGTGGAGGGGCTTCTTGTATTTGCGAAAAACAAGAAGGCGGCTGCGCTTTTATCCGCACAGGTTGCGAACAAGGAGGATGGGGGATTTTTAAAGGAATATGACGCGGTGGTCTTTGCGGACCGGGATTTTTCGGAGAAGGCACAGCTTAAAGATCATATCGTAAAGGAAAAGGAAGGCCTTGCAAGGATAATCCCGTATACGGAAGGGGACAGGACGGATACCGGTAAGGAAGCCCGGCTTTCGTATGTAACCATTGGTGATGTAAGGATAAAGGGCGAGGGGGAAGGCTCCATATACAGGCTTAAGGTAAACCTTGAGACCGGGAGGTTTCACCAGATACGCGCCCAGCTTGCCGCTCATGGACTTCCTATAATCGGAGATGTAAAATACGGGAGTGAAAAAAGTATTGATCTGTCAAAAAGGCTATGCATTAAGCGGGTGCTTCTCTGCGCCTCGAGAATACGCTTTAAGCATCCGGGGAACGGCAAAGTTCTTGAATTTACGCATGACGCCTTTTGTGGTATTATTAACGCATGAATGTATTAAAGGCTATAAAAGTCGCCGAGCTGAGAAAAAAGCTTTCCATAATACCTGCAAAGCTTATAATCGCGGCGGTACTTACAATAATAATCTACTGGAAGGATTTGGAACGCAGCATCGATAAGCTCTGGAGCTGTATCAGGACCGATCCGAAGAAATATTTGATCATGCTTGTAATTGCTTACGGCGTGGTGTCCTATGTGTATTTCTTTATAAGGCTGATGCATAACTGGATATTCGGGCTGATACTGGCGGTAGGGGTTGCATTCCTTGTTATCACGCAGGCGGGAAAACTTGGCCCCCAGGCGCGTCTCATCGCGCTTGTAATAATGATATTCGGAGGTCCGATCCTCGATCTGCTTAATCTTCTAAGATACAGGCGGCTAAAGGACGAGGTAATAAGAGCCGAGGAGGAGAGGCTCGAGGAGAGCTACGGCGAGGGCTATGACGAGGGATACCGCAAGGGAATCCGCGAGGGCAGGCGAAATGAGAGACGTCTTCGCAGAGAGTACGAGGAAGAACTCTACGAGAGCAGGCGTTCCGGGCTCGGGGACCGGGGTCATGGAAGCAGGTATGATGACCGTTATGAGGACGGATATGACGACGAGCGATATATAGATGAGCGTTACGAGGAGGAATATGAGGACGGGCGGTATATAGACGACGGATATGACGACGATTCCCCTCGTTACAGTAATGGAAGAGACCGGGACAAATATATAGACGGCAGAGATTATGGCAGTCACTATGGTGACGATTACGAAGAAGGCTATGACGGGCGATACATAGGTGACCGTTACGAAGAAAAATATGAGGATGACCGGTACGATGACGACGAAGCCCCCCGTTACGATAACGGAAGCGGCCGTGACAGTTACGGTCGTACCTACAGCCGGGGCAACAGCGAGGACGCGGCAGGCTTTTTCGCCGACTGCAGGGGAGCCTCGGAGATAAAGCGGAGGTATCACGATCTTTGCAAGGTGTACCATCCGGACAGCGGTAACGGCTCCGCGGAGTTGTTTTATCGGATAAAGGACGAGTACGACCGTCTGATGATAACCCAAAAGCAGTAGTATGACGCGGATTGGCTAAGGAAGTGGATTTTTTGTTGTGCGAAGCCCGTATTTAAGATATAATTTTATCTGTGATGGTCTTAATTCTGCAGCATACAGATTGCGCTGTTATAAATGGGCAGGGGTTAGCATTTATTTTGGCAGGATTACTGTCAATCACATAAAAAAGAGATGAGAGAAAAAAGGATCAGGAGGTATTTGAGAAGATGGCAGATCAGGTAATGGACAGCACGGGAGAACTTAAAGATGCGGCAAAGCTTATGGCGGCGACGGAAAAGAAATGTCCCTCGTGCGGAGCAGCTCTTGAGTTCAACGCTGCGGTAGGAAAATTAAAATGTCCGTTCTGTGATACGGAGGTTGACATTCCCGAGGCGGAAAAGCCTGCGCAGGATGCGTACAAGCCGAGGAAGAAGGTCGGAGTCGGACAGGTACAAAAGGACGGCGCGGCACAGGAGACGGAGCTCGATCTTAAGAAGCTTGAGCAGAACGGTAACCGAGACTGGGGAACGGCCACAAAGGTATTTAACTGTAAGTACTGCGGTGCCGAGATCGTGATGGATGTGAACAGCCTTTCAACCACATGCCCTTATTGCGGATCAAATCATGTGACCGAGGCTGCGGATGACGCCGGGACACTTTCACCCGGAGGAGTTATTCCTTTTAAGATTACACAGGAGCAGGCGAGTGAGCTGTTCAGAAAATGGATCGGAGCAAAGCTTTTTGCGCCGAACGCGGCTAAGAAGAGCGCAAAGGCAGAGTCCTTCCAGGGAATATATCTTCCCTACTGGACTTTTGATGCGCAGACCGAGACCAATTATACCGGTGAATACGGAATCAACAGAACTGAAACCTACAAGGATAATGAGGGTAATGAGCAGACCAGGACGGTAACGGATTGGTATGATACGCGCGGACACCACAGCGAGTTCATAGACGATCAGCTTGTATGCGCGTCCAAGAAGCATACCGAAAGCTTCCTTAAATCCATCGAGCCCTTTGATACGGGCGATAACAAGGTTTATTCCCCGGAATATCTTTCCGGATTTCTCGCAGAGCGCTACACCCTTCCCCTTGATGAAGGCTGGGCAAGTGCCTCGAGGCAGATAGAGGATCATCTTCACAGCGTGATCCTGAGGGAAATAGAGGCTGAGAACAGTGCGGACGACAGTAAGATCAACAGCATGGATGTAGCGTTCTCAAAGATGACCTACAAGTATCTACTTCTTCCCATCTGGATGTCAAGCTTTACCTTTAACGGCAAGGTATTCCAGTTTGTGGTAAACGGACAGACCGGAAAGGTCGGCGGAAAGTCGCCTGTATCGGCTCTCAAGGTTACGATCGCGATACTTATCGGAGTTGCTATAATTATCCTGTTAGCTTGTCTGAGAGGCTGCGGAGACTGATCGTAGGCAGGCATTATTTGTGTAGACCGGCCAAAGTTAGGGGGACTCGGCGGTATGAAGAAAAAAATTGCAGTATGTGCGAACGGGTGGAATCTCGGCCCTATCTCAAAGGCACTGTCCGGAATAAGGGAGTACGCGGAGAAGGAAGATTTTGACATATTTACATTTACCTGTTTTGCTACCTACAGTGAACATGTGACTTTGGTGCAGGGAGAACTGAATATCTATGATCTTATAAAGCCCGAAGATTATGACGGAGTTATAGTGTTTTCGACTATGCTGAATTCGCCGGATACCGCGGTAAAGGTATGTAAAAAGGTTGACGCTGCGGGGGTTCCGGTTGTAAGCGTAGGAATGAACATTCCGGGGATTTATTCTATATTTCCGGGAAACGAAGACGGAATGAGGCAGCTCGTGGAGCATCTCATAGAAAAGCATGGGATAAAGCGCCCGTTCTTTATCTGCGGATCGAGAGACCATGTTGACAGTGTCGAGAGACTGGATATCACGAAGCAGGTTTTGGCTGAGCACGGAATAAAGCTTACTGAGGATGATATCGGATATGGTATGTGGTCAAATAAATGGACGGCGGATGTCATCGATGAAGTGCTGGCTTCGGGAAGGGAATTGCCGGATGTGTTTATCTGCGCCAATGATATTATGGCCATGGCGGCATGTACTGAGCTCGAAAGAAAGGGCTATCTTGTACCGAGGGATGTTCTTGTAACCGGGTTTGACGCCGGTGAGGAGGGAAAGATTTTCTATCCCGCTCTTACGACCGTAGAGCAGAATTACGAGAAGATAGGGCGCCGTGCCTGCGAGATAATATTCAAGGGGATACCCGGTAATTCTTCCGCGAAAACAGAGAAAATGGTTTCGAGGTTTTCATGCGGGGAGAGCTGCGGATGTAAGGGGGATATTGATTATGCAGCAAAAAGGCTACTGTATTGCAGGCATTCCTTCCAGAGAAACTCCAATGCAAAGCTTTTAGAGCAGAATGAGCGCGTAATGAGAAACTGGCTGGCGGATATGCCTAATTACCAGGTTATGAAGGAAACCCTTCAGGATCATTACCAGAATAACCACCAGTTTGAGGGAAGCGGGTTTTATATTGTTATGAATGCCGAGTACTTCGAGGATGTAATGGTCAGCGAGAAGGAACTCTGGGAAAAGGGACGGGCCCGCAGGGCTGAGATAGTTGTGGCGCTGAAGGACGGGAAGATAAGAACGGATCTTACGGTGGATTGGGATATGATCGTCCCGGGCTATGAAAAGCTCCCGGGTGTGCAGCATATTTATTACATAATGCCCCTTCACTATTTCGAGAACAATTACGGCTATGTGGTACTCACGGATGACCCGGTTATCATGTCCGAGGAAATGCTTTATCCCTATCTCGAGAAGCTTCAGCAGTCCCTCAAGATGATGCGTATAAATCTCCGGCTTAAGAATCTCTACGACAGAGACCAGATGACCGGTCTTTTAAACCGTTTCGGATACGAGGACAAGGCGCTTCCGCTGTATGAGGAGAGCCTTGAGAACAAGACCAAAGCCATGGTCATGTTTGTAGACATCAATTATATGAAGCGTATAAATGATGAGTACGGGCATCTTCACGGAGACAACGCGATTAAGACAGTCGTTGCCGCTATCAACGAGACCCTAAGGGGCGATGACATCGGCGTAAGATTCGGAGGAGATGAATTTCTTGTTATATCATCGGATTGCGATGAGGGGAAGGCCGAGGAGAAAAAGAAGACGATACTTGATTTCCTCGAAAAATTCAACAATGAAAAAACTGTACCGTACAATATAACGGTCAGCATCGGATATGTTGTCACGGATCCGGAGGGACGGCCCGGGGCAAGCCTCAAGGATTACATCCGCGAGGCGGACAAGCTTATGTATGACATAAAGAAAGAGACGCATAAGCAAAACGACCGCCGCGCATCGAGGGATTGATATCCGCAAATATACAAGAGTCTCTGTATTTAATCAATAATAAAAACGCCTGTGGTTTTGAAAGCCACAGGCGCTTGTTATTTCAGTTCATTTTTCGTTTTCTGTCACCGCAAGTGTAACAGTCCACCACAAGTACAACAGCAGACTGTCCGGGGTTACATCACAACCTCAACCTCGTAATCGGTCTGACCCTTTACATAAGGAACGATATGCCCCTCTACGGCTTTGCCGTTTACGGTCATGGACTTAACGCCCTTCTGGGTGCCGTTCTGCTTAACGGTGATGTGATAGGTGCCCTCGCGGAACTTTCTTGTAATCTTGAAATCGCCGAAATCAGCGGGTACGCAAGGATCAACCGAGAGTCCCTCGTGGGTAGGATATACGCCCAGAATGTACTGTGAGATATTAACAAAGGTCCAGGCAGCGGTTCCGGTAAGCCAGCTGTTCTTGCCCTGTCCGTGGAACTTTGCGTCCCGTCCAGCTACCATCTGGCAGTAGATGTAAGGCTCGGTCTTGTGGATCTCTGAAATCTCCTCGGTGTATGCGGGGCAGGTCTTTTTGTAGATCTCGAATGCTCTGTCTCCGCGTCCCACAACGGTCTCTGCGATGGATACCCAGGGGTTATTGTGGCAGAAGATACCGGCGTTCTCCTTGTATCCCGGGGGATATGAGGAAACCTCACCGAGTTCTTCGTGATAAACGGTGTAAGCGGGCTGAAGGATCATAATACCGTAGTCGGTGTCGAGTCTCTCCTTTACGGAATCGAGAGCCTGAATTGCCTGTCCGCTCTCAACGCCGACTCCCGCAAGTACGCAGAAGCCCTGGGGCTCGATGAAGATCTGGCCTTCCTCGCACTCTGCGCCGCCGACCTTGTTTCCGTAAGAATCGTAAGCTCTTACGAACCACTTGCCGTCCCAGCCGGCATCCTCCACCACCTTGACCATCTCATCTACCTTGGAGAGTACATCGGCTGCTTCCTCCTTAAGGCCGGTGGCTTCGCAGAGCTCCGCGTATTCCTTGCCGTATTTCACGAACATCCCGGCGATGAAGACAGATTCGGCCACAGGTCCTTCGGAAGGTCCGAAGGTCTGGAAGGATTCGCCGGGCTGGGTGGAATGGCAGTTAAGATTCAGGCAGTCATTCCAGTCTGCGCGTCCGATAAGAGGAAGCTTGTGAGGCCCTTTGTGATTAACGATGTAATCGAAGGATCTCTTAAGGTGCTCCATAAGGGGCTGTGCGACAGACATCTCGTTGTCAAAAGGTACCATCTCGTCAAGGATGGATATATCGCCGGTCTCGCGGACATATGCGTTTGTTCCTGCGATGAGCCAGAGGGGATCGTCGTTGAAGCCGGATCCGATATCGGAGTTACCCTTCTTGGTAAGGGGCTGGTACTGGTGATAAGCGCTGCCGTCCTGGAACTGGGTGGAAGCGATATCGATGATTCTCTGGCGGGCACGGTCGGGGATAAGGTGTACAAATCCGAGAAGATCCTGACAGGAATCACGGAAGCCCATACCACGGCCGATTCCCGATTCGTAATATGATGCGGAACGGGACATATTAAAGGTAACCATGCACTGGTACTGGTTCCAGATATTTACCATACGGTTTACCTTGTCGTTGCCGGACTCTACGGTGTACTTTGAAAGGAGTCCGTCCCAGTATGCGCAGAGTTCTTTAAATGCAGCGTCAAATTTTTCGTCGGTATCAAACTTGGCTACCATAGCCTCAGCGGGCTTCTTGTTGATAACCTGGTGTGACTCCCATTTCTGGTCCTCGGGATTTTCCACATATCCTAAAAGGAAGATGTAGTTCTTGCTCTCGCCGGGAGCGAGGGTCACATCGAGCTGGTGGGAAGCGATGGGGCTCCAGCCGCTTGCCATGGAGTTGTTTGCCTTTCCTGCCTTTACAACATCCGGCTTATCGGGTCCGTTGTATGCTCCGAGGAAATCGTCGCGGCTTGTATCGAAGCCTGCGATGGGAGCGTTTACGGAGTAGATAGCGTAATGATTACGCCTCTCACGGTACTCGGTCTTGTGATAAATGGTAGAGCCCTTTACCTCAACCTCACCGGTTGAAAGGTTTCTCTGGAAGTTCTTCATATCGTCGTCCGCATTCCAGAGACACCACTCCACATAGGAGAATACGGAAAACTTCTTTTCCGCAGAGCTCTCATTGGTAAGGGTAAGTCTTGTAAGCTCACAATTATTGTTAATAGGTACAAAAGAAAGAACATTTGCCTTAAGGCCGTCCTTGGTTCCGGTAAATTTACTGTAGCCGATACCATGGCGGCACTCATAGCTGTCAAGTTCGGTCTTTGTAGGCTGCCAGCCGGGATTCCAGATCGTATCTCCATCCTTAATATAGAAGTACTTACCGTTTGTATCTACAGGGCAGTCGTTGTAGCGGTAACGGGTAAGACGGAGAAGCTTCGCATCCTTATAGAATGTGTAGCCTCCGCAGGTGTTGGAGATGAGAGAGAAGAACTCGTTGCAGCCGAGATAGTTGATCCAGGGCAGGGGAGTCTTCGGGGTGGTGATAACGTACTCTTTGTTCGTATCGTCAAAATAACCGAACTTCATATTGATTCTCCTTTGTTTTGTTTTCTATGTTTTTACGGACCGCTCCGTTGCCTTTGGGCTCCTAAGCTTTCCTGTAAAAACACTTAATCGTTTTCGTAAAAAATTATACTTAATGAATTTAAAAAAATCAATCTCAATTTATAGCGCAAAAATGCGAAATAACGCAATATTTTGGAAAAAGACATTGCGCAATCGGTTGCGTGAGCCGGGAGGGTGTATGGGCTAAAAAGGAAGCGAAAGTTTCGTAAATTCAGTAAAAATAAGGCATCTGTAAATTTTTGACAAGTGAAAGATGAAAGAATCAAAAGAAAATCTGTACAAAATGATAAGTAAAATATCGTCAAAAACGACAAAATTATAAAAAATGTACACAAAAATTAAATTTTGATTTGCAAATTATAAAAAATGGGTTTATATTTGTATTACGAAAACGATTAAGTGAATAGGGGTTCATCATGGCTTCATTGAAAGATATCTCCAGACAATGTGGAGTTTCGGTGGCCACAGTGAGTAAAGCTCTTAATAATCACACAGATATCAGCGAGGAAACCCGGGACAGAGTAAGGCGTGCTGCTAAGGAATTAGGATATTCCCCCAATTTTTCTGCAAGAGCTCTGAAAACAAACAGGACACACGGGATAGGGGTGCTCTTCGTAGATGAAGCAAACAGCGGACTGACACACGATTATTTCGCAGGAGTTCTGGACAGCTTTAAAAAGACAGTTGAAGAAAAGGGATATGATATAACCTTCATCAACTGCAGTAAGAAGCAGCCGAACCGAATGACCTTTCTCGAACATGTACGCTACCATGGTTTTGACGGAGTAGTCATAGCCTGTATCGACTTTGACGCACCTGAGGTTGCTGAGCTTGTGCAGAGCGATATTCCGATCGTGACCATTGACCATTTATTCAATAATAAAATAGCGATAATGTCCGACAATATTACGGGAATGACGGAGCTTACCGATTACTGTATATCGAAAGGACATAAGAAGATAGCTTATATCCACGGCGAACCATCCACGGTTACGACCGCAAGGCTTACCGGCTTCTACCGGGCTACGGACAAGCAGGGGATAACGATTCCCGATGAGTATGTGGTGGGAACCGCATACAGAGACACCCAGGGAACTTACAGGGAGACCTTAAAGCTTCTTAAGCTGAAGGATCGTCCCACATGTATCCTGTATCCCGATGATTTCTCCGCTCTCGGAGGGATAAACGCCATAAGGGAAATGGGTCTTCGGATTCCCGAGGATATATCGGTAGCGGGTTATGACGGAATCAAGGCGGTAACGACATTGGAACCCCAGCTTACAACTATCGTGCAGGCTACCGACCTGATCGGCGAGAGGGCGGCAAAGAAGCTTATAAGTCTTATAGAAAAGCCGAGAACGACCATCATAGAACAGGTGGTGATCCCCGGAGCCTTACAGGAAGGCAAGACGATAGCGGAACCCGCAAAAAAGTAGATAAAAGATAATTTAAAGCAAAAGCTATAATAATATTATCGGAGGAAGAAGATGAACAAAGCACAGTACTTTTTAAAGAACACATGGAAACACAGAGCCCATGTAGTGATGGCGCTTCCTGTTTTCATAATTTTACTGCTTTTCTCCTACATTCCCATGGGCGGTCTCGTTATGGCGTTCAAGCGTTATGACTACAGCCTTGGAATCTGGGGAAGCCCTTTTAACGGAATTGAGAACTTCAAATTCCTTATAGCATCGAAGAACATCTTCCTTAATATGACCAAGAATACTTTAATTTACTACCTTGTATTCACGATTCTTGGTACACTGCTCAATGTTGCGCTTGCTATCGCTATCGACCAGTTCATCTTCAAGCAGGCGGCAAAGGTGATGCAGACATTGATGATCATCCCGGTATTCATCTCTTACGCAGCGGTACAGTTCATCGTATTCGCATTCATCAGTACAGACACCGGTATCATCAACAACCTTTTCGGAACGCATTACAGGTTTTACACGACGGCCTCGTATTGGCCGGTGCTGCTTACGATAGTAAAGATATGGAACAGCGTGGGCTATGGGTCGGTTCTGTATATGTCCGTACTTGCCGGAATCGACCAGGAACTCTACGAGGCGGCAGAGATCGATGGTGCAAACAAGTGGCAGCAGATCTTCCACATCACCATTCCTTCACTTATCCCGATGATAACCGTTATGCTCCTTCTTTCTGTTGGTAACATAATGAGATCGGACACAGGTCTTTTCTATCAGGTTACAAGAAACAACGGACAGCTTTACAGCACAACGCAGGTTATCGATTCCTATGTACTGAACGCGATATTCAAGAATTCCAACTTCGGATTCGTCGCGGCTACGACTCTGTTCCAGTCAGTCGTCGGTCTGATACTGATGCTGGTGGCGAACGGAGTGGTGCGGAAGATAGAACC
>JAFVCL010000040.1 GCA_017479285.1 Lachnospiraceae bacterium | reverse complement strand
TACAATGCGCTCTGGAGGGGAGCGCATCGTAACGCATAGCCTAAGAAATTCGGGACAGATTTCGCCTACGCTAAAGGCATCTCCTTGGTGCGAACGGAAATACAATATACCCTCGCAGTTCGAGATACCGGTTAGTCAGGTCCGTTGATCTATAATGCATACCAATCGTACAGACTGGATATATAGTAAATATAGACACGGGTGTACGCAGAAGCTATAGTGAGCGAAGCATGTCGGGAGCGCAAGCAAGATGTCCGAGCATAAAACGGTCCCGACGAAATTGTTTGAGCAGCTCGCCTGATGAGGCGAGCGTCGCGAGTTTGAGGAGGGCGTTTTTGCCTATGCGAGGACAAATCTTGCGCCAGCGCGGAGACAAAGCAAGCGAACTATACTTCTGCGTGCGACCGGTCACTAAGTTACAAAATATCTATGTACGATAAACTACAATTTAAACTTTTCTGCACTATATAGAAAGCGAAAGATAAAATGTGTGATAGCTATAAAGCGGATAAAATGTCCAGAATGAAGGAGCTTGTTTCGATCCTCTCGAAGGCATCCGAGGCGTATTATGCCAGGGACGAGGAGATAATGAGCAACTTCGAGTATGATAAGCTGTATGATGAGCTGGCAGGGCTTGAGAAGGAACTGGGAATTACGCTCTCCGGCTCACCAACGGTTAGTGTGGGATATGAAGCGGTCGATGAACTTCCAAAGGAGCGCCACGAAAGCCCCATGCTCTCCCTTGACAAGACAAAGAGCAGAGACGAGCTTGCTTCATGGCTTAACGGTCATGAGGGTATTCTCTCATGGAAGCTTGACGGTCTTACCGTAGTTCTTACCTACAATGGAGGAGAGCTTGTAAAGGCGGTAACAAGGGGAAACGGAGAAATCGGTGAGGTTATTACCCCCAATGCGAAGGTATTTAAGAGATTACCACAGACCATAAGCTTTAAGGGCGAGCTTGTCTTAAGAGGAGAAGCTGTAATAAGCTATAAGGATTTTGAGGAGATAAACCGGAGGATCACAAATGATGCCGACCGCTACAAGAACCCGCGTAACCTTTGCAGCGGTTCCGTAAGACAGCTCAATAATAAGATAACTGCCGAGAGGAATGTAAGATTTATCGCGTTTAACCTTGTCTCTGCCCTTAATCCGGACGGGAGCGAATACGATTTTGACAATTCCAGGGAAAATACCTTTAAATTCCTTGAGTCACAGGGCTTTGAAGTCGTTGAGAGAAAGCCTGTTACGGAGAGCAATATACAGGAAGCTGTTGAGTTTTTTGCCAAAAGGATAGAAAACTATGAGATACCATCCGACGGTCTTGTGCTTACCTACGAGGATATTGCCTATGGCGCGTCTCTCGGAAGAACCGCGAAATTCCCGAGACATTCCATAGCCTTTAAGTGGGCGGATGAAACCGCGGAGACGACGCTTCGGGA
This sequence comes from Lachnospiraceae bacterium, assembly GCA_017479285.1. GTDB lineage: Bacteria > Bacillota > Clostridia > Lachnospirales > Lachnospiraceae > AC2028. Next base: position 21,792 of record JAFVCL010000040.1, on the reverse strand, counting down.
GATAGAGTGGAGCGCCAGCAGAACAGGTCTTATAAATCCGGTTGCAATATTCGACCCTGTTGAGCTTGAGGGAACAACGGTTTCAAGAGCATCGGTCCACAATGTGAGCATCGTAAGAGAATTTAAGCTGGGTATCGGGGACAGGATAAAGGTCTATAAGGCCAATATGATAATCCCCCAGATCGCGGAAAACCTTACAGGCTCAGGGAACGTACAGATTCCGAAGGTTTGTCCTGTCTGCGGCGGACCCACTGAAATAAAGGCTTTAAACGAGGCGCAGAGTCTGTACTGCTTAAAGGGAGACTGCCCGGCAAAGCAGATAAAGTCCTTCTCCCAGTTTGTAAGCCGTGAGGCGCTCAATGTGGACGGACTCTCGGAGGCAACTCTTGAAAAGCTTATCGATTGCGGTTTTATAAAGAGCTTTCCGGATCTTTTTGAGCTTGAAAGATACAGGGAAAACATAGTAAGACTTGAGGGATTCGGCGAAAAATCCTATGAGAATCTCGCCGCGGCAATAGAAAAGGCAAGCCATACCACCCTTCCGAGGGTAATATTTGGACTTGGTATAAACGGCATAGGCTCTGCCAATGCCAAGCTTATCTGTAAGGCTTTTGATTATGATATTGAGAAGATAAAGGCAGCGGATGAAGCGGAAATGTCGGGTATAGACGGCATAGGCGAAGTAATGGCAGGCAGTATAGTTTCTTTCTTTAAAAACGAGAAGAACCTTGAAATGCTTGAAAGGCTTCTGCCAAAGCTTGATATTGAAAAGCCGGAGATAAATGCCGGAGGTCAGAACCTTTCGGGACTTGTGTTTGTTGTTACAGGAAGTCTTAACAGCTTTGAAAACAGAAATGCTCTCAAGGAGGTAATAGAGAGCAGGGGAGGGAAGGTTACCGGCTCCGTAACAGGTAAAACGACCTGCCTTATCAACAACGATAATACCTCGAATTCAACAAAGAATAAAACTGCCAAAGAGCTTGGAATTCCTATCCTTACAGAGGAGGAGTTCATAAGAGGTTATTTGAGCTGATCGCATATAGGAAGCGGTAATGAAAAGCGATAATAAAATGCGGTTATAAAAAGAACTGATTTATTTTTAAGGAAGTGTAAAAGTAATGCCTATTAAGATTCAGAGAGATCTTCCCGCAAGGGAGATTTTGGAAAATGAAAACATATTTGTGATGGATGAATTCCGAGCAATCCACCAGGATATAAGACCTTTGAAGGTTCTTGTCCTGAACAATATGCCGGTTAAGCAGGATACGGAATTGCAGCTCCTCAGAGCGCTCTCGAATTCGCCGCTGCAGGTGGATGTTACCTTTATGAATACAAAAACCCATGTATCGTTAAACACCTCGGCGAACCATCTTAACCGTTTTTATTGTACTTTTGATGACATTAAGCATGAAAAGTTTGACGGAATGATTATTACGGGTGCTCCGGTTGAGGATATCAGCTTTGAAGAGGTTGATTACTGGGATGAGGTCTGTATGATCATGGACTGGGCAAATAAGCATGTTACCAGTACGCTTCATATCTGCTGGGGAGCCCAGGCGGGATTCTACCACTACTACGGAATTAACAAGATCCAGCTTCCACAGAAGCTTTTCGGTGTATATAAGCATACCGTAAATAACAGAAAGATACCGCTTGTCAGGGGCTTTGACGATGTTTTTTACGCTCCCCACAGCAGGCATACCGCGACCTCAACAGAAGAGCTTAAAAACTGTAAGGAACTGACTATCCTTGCGGAAAGCGAAGAAGCCGGCGTATTTCTCGCAATGGCCGAGGAGGGAAAAAAGATCTTTGTAACCGGACACCCGGAGTATGACAGGCTTACTCTTAAGAATGAGTATTTCAGAGATTTAAACAAAGGGCTTCCAATCCAGATACCTTACAATTATTTCCCGGAGGATGACCCCGAAAAGAAGCCGCTTTTAACCTGGCGCTCCGCAAGCAATAACCTGTATACAAACTGGCTGAATTATTATGTATATCAGAACACGCCGTACGAGCTTAACAGTATTGCGGAGAAATAAATTCTAAATAAACCAGAACTGATAAAAATACAAAAGAGGAATTATGAAAAAATGAACAGGAAAAGTAAGCTTAAGCCGATGTTGTTCTCGAACATGAAAGAGTACAGCGCGGCGCAGTTCGCAAAGGATCTTGTCAGCGGACTTATTGTCGCAATCATCGCACTGCCCTTGTCTATAGCCCTTGCCCTTGCTTCGGGGGTGGGGCCGGAGAAGGGCATTTACACTGCCATCGTCGCAGGATTTATTATATCCTTTTTAGGCGGAAGCAGGGTGCAGATTGCCGGACCGACGGCGGCGTTTGCAACTATCGTTGCCGGGATTGTGGCAAAAAATGGCTTTGACGGCCTTGTAATAGCCACAATAATTGCCGGAATTCTCCTTATAGTCATGGGGCTGCTCCGTTTCGGAAGCCTTATCCGTTTTATTCCCTACACGATAACCACGGGCTTTACGGCGGGTATCGCAGTGACGATTTTTATCGGTCAGATAAAGGATTTCCTCGGTTTGACCTACGCCCAGGGAACAGAGAATATCGAGACAATCGACAAGGTAAAAAATATCTTCGTATTTGCCAAATCTTTTAATTACCAGGCGCTTATCGTCGGAGCAGTAAGCCTCGCCATTCTTATCCTCTGGCCGAAGATTCCGAAAGTGGGCAGCTTTATACCTGCGTCCCTTATAGCGGTTCTCGCGGGTATAGGTATGGTAAAGGGCTTAAAGCTTTCCGCCAATACCATCGGAGACCTTTATACCATTACCGCAGGCTTCCCACCCTTCCATTTCCCTGAGTTTACCTTTGCAAAGGTAAGGGCTGTTATAGGAGATTCCTTTACGATAGCAATACTTGCCGCCATAGAGTCCCTGCTTTCCTGCGTTGTTGCGGACGGAATGATAAATTCCCACCACCGCTCCAATCAGGAGCTTATAGCGCAGGGCGTCGGAAACATCGGCTCAGCGCTTTTCGGAGGTATTCCCGCCACCGGAGCCATCGCGAGAACCGCCGCCAATATTAAAAACGGCGGACGCACGCCTGTTGCAGGCATGGTTCACGCTATCGTTCTCGTGCTGGTTATATTGTTTTTAATGCCATACGCGGCACTTATTCCCATGCCCACCATCGCGGCAATTCTTTTCCAGGTCGCTTACAATATGAGCGGCTGGAGAACCTTTGCACATCTTTGCAAAACCGCGCCAAAGAGCGATATTATCGTCCTTGTGGTAACCTTTGTGCTCACAGTTGTGTTTGACCTTGTTGTTGCCATCGGCGTCGGTATGGTTATGGCATGCGTTCTCCTTATGAAGCGTATGGCGGATGAGTCGTCGGTCAAAGGCTGGAAATACTTTGATCCCGATGATGATCCGGACAGTATCGAATTTCGTAAGGTTCCGCAGTATGTACGCGTTTATGAGATAAGCGGACCCATGTTTTTCGGAGCTGCCGACAGAATACTGGATATTACCTTAAAGGAGTTTACAAAGGTTCTCGTCATAAGGATGAGAGCGGTTCCGGCGCTGGATGCGACGGCTATGCATTCTCTTGAACAGCTCCTTGAAAAATGTGAAAAGCAGAATGTTAAAATTGTTTTCTCACATGTAAATGAACAGCCCCTTAAGACCATGAGAAAGGATGGATTCGTGGAGAGAGTCGGAGAGGAGAATTTCTGCGCCCATATCGACGACGCGTTAAAGAGAGCCGAAGCCCTTGTTTAAGTCAATAATTTTGTAAAAAGTTTATTTCTGCAAAAATATTTTAAAAAATTCAATAAAATATAGTGAATTTTCAGAAAATTTATGTTATACTTCAAATGGTAACCGTTTTCTGCTGTATAGATGAGGGACAAGCATGGTTAGTTACGATGAATTTGAACTTGCACCCGAAATGTGTGAGGAGCTTAAAAAGCTGCGTGTTGATTTTCTTTTCCAGCCCATTTTCTATCCGGACGGAAAGAGGATTTTTGCGTATGAGTCTTTTATGCACCCCGAGGAAGGAACCGTAAAGGAGCTTATCGACAGATACAACAGCGCGGGAAAGCTTCATGTGCTTGAGATCGCGACCTTCTTCGGATCCGCCAAGGTATATGTTGAACGGGGGTATAAAGAGAATGTATGTATATGTTCCTTCCCCTCCGAGGTGTTCTCCAATCTGGAGAACGAGGTTTTTGACAGACATTTCGGGAATTACGCGGACAAAGGTATCGTCAAGATACTTGAGTATCCCGAAATCTCCATAAGAAACTGGGAGAGAAAAAGCCGCACTCTTAAACGCAAGAGAATGGAGGTTTCTCTCAACAACTTTGGGATTGGAAACAACGATTTTGAGGCTCTCGGAGTATTCAGACCAAAGATCGTAAAGATCGGAAGAGACCTTGTTGCCGATATACATAAGGACAGTAACAGACAGGTGGCTCTCCTCAGATGCATCCAGAAGTTTCATGATCTCGGAGCACAGGTTATCGCCAGCGGCATCGAGAGCAGGGAGGAGATGGATTTTCTTGTTCCCAACGGAGCGGACTATCTGCAGGGCTACTACCTTGCCAAGCCTGAATGAATTTATATAAAACATATAGCTGAATTAAAAGCCCTGCCTACGGTTGTAGACAGGGTTTTGTATGTGAAAGCTCAGGACTCCTTTTCGGCTTCAAGCTTTTTAAATGCGGTACTCAGCATAAGCTTAAGTCTGTTCAGCTGGTTTACTTCACTTGCACCGGGGTCAAAATCTATTGCAACGATATTTGAGCCCGGATTTGCTTTTCTTACGGCTTTGATGGGACCCTTTCCGACAATATGGTTCGGCAGGCATCCGAAGGGCTGTACGCAGACTATATTTGATACGCCGTTATGAATGAGCTCCTGCATCTCTCCCGTAAGGAGCCATCCCTCACCGGCCTGGTTTCCGAGGGAAACCACACGGGAGGCAAGCTCGGCGGTTTTGTAGATGCTTGTAGGTCTCTCAAAGTGGAGGCTCTTATCGTACTCCTTAAAGGCGGTGCCTCTTACCCAGTGGTCTATCGCATATATGCCGATCTTTCCCACAAGCTTGTTCAGCTTTTTCATACCATAATTATCTGCCTTGAATATCTGGTTGTAGAAGCAGTACTGTATGAAGTCTATAAAGTCGGGAACCACGGCTTCCGCCCCCTCGTTTTCTATCTGTGAGACCATATAGTTGTTTCCGGAGGGGGCAAATTTTATAAGTATCTCCCCTACAAGTCCGACACGGGGCTTTTTTAAGGTTTCATCTATCGGAAGATTATCAAAATCCCTTATTATCTCACGGCAGTATCTCTTGAACTTACCCCATTTAATGGTTTTTGACATGATAAGCTCACGGCACTTTTCAAGCCACTTTGCGTGAAGAGCATCCGCGCTTCCCTTTTCAAGCTCATAAGGTCGCATCCTGTAGATGCATTTCATAAATATATCGCCGAATGTAAATGCGATGGCAAATCTCAGGACGAGCTTCGGGGACAGCTTAAAGCCGCCGTTTTTCTCTATACCGCCCACGCTTAAGGAAATAACGGGAACCTGAGCCATGCCTGCCTTTGCAAGGGCGCGGCGGATAAATCCGATGTAATTTGTCGCGCGGCAGCATCCGCCGGTCTGGGTTATTATAAGAGCGGTCCTGTCCAGATCGTATTTCCCGGATTCAAGCGCCTGTACGAGCTGTCCCGTCATCATAAGAGAGGGGAAGCAGGCGTCATTGTTGACATACTTAAGTCCGGTGTTTATAGCCTGTTTATCGGCGTTTCCGAGGACAACAAAATTATAGCCGCTTGCTCTGAAGCAGGTCTCGAACATATCGAAGTGAACCGGTGAGAGCTGGGGGCAGATTATGGTATATTTGCCCTTCATATCCTCCGTAAATTCAACCCGCTTGTATGAGCTGTCAGCTACGGTAGCATGCCTGCCGGTGCGCTTTCTCTCGCTGATGGCGGATATGAGGGAACGGACACGGATTCTTGCGGCTCCGAGGTTGTTGACCTCATCGATCTTAAGACAGGTATATATCTTGTTGGAGCAGGAGAGTATGTCGTTTACCTGGTCGGAGGTAACCGCATCCAGTCCGCATCCGAAGGAATTAAGCTGGATCATATCAAGGTCGTCCCGGGTGCGTATATAGCTTGCGGCGGCGTAGAGTCTCGCGTGATAGGTCCACTGGTCGGAAACGATAAGCGGTCTGTCCGGCTTTGCGAGGTGGGCGATACTGTCCTCGGAAAGAACTGCGATATCGTAGGAGTTTATCATCTCGGGGATACCGTGGTTGATCTCCGGATCGATATGGTAAGGACGCCCGGCAAGGACAATACCGTGCTTTCCGGTCTCCTCGAGGTATTTAAGCGTTTCCTCGCCCTTTGCCTGTATATCCCTTCTTACATTTGCAAGCTCCTCCCAGGCGGCGTGGATGGCATTTTTAAGCTCGGCTTTAGGTATCTCCTTAAACTCGCGGGAGAGTACCTGATAGATGGATTTTTCTGTCTTAAAGGACAGGAAGGGATTGCGGAATACCACCTTGCCGTCGGTTATCGCCTCGAGATTGTTTTTAATATTTTCCGAGTTTGAGGCGACGATGGGGCAGTTGTAATTGTTCGCGGTATCCGGATCCTCCTTGCGCTCGTAAAAAATCGAGGGGTAGAAGATAAAGTCCACCTTCTGCTCTGCCAGCCATGTAACATGTCCGTGAGCGATCTTTGCGGGATAGCAAAGGGATTCCGACGGGATGGATTCGATACCCATCTCGTAGACCTTTCTCGTGGAGGAGGGGGATAAAAGCACGCGATACCCCAGCTCCTTAAAGAACACAGCCCAGAACGGATAGTCCTCGTACATATTAAGGACCCTCGGTATACCCACGGTTCCCCGTTTTGCTTCCGATTCGGGAAGAGGCTCGTAATCAAAAATCCTCTTAAGCTTGTACTCGTAGAGATTAGGCACTCCCCCTGCATTTTTCTTTCCGCCGATACCGCGCTCACAGCGGTTTCCGGAGATGAACTGGCGACCTCCCGAAAATTTGTTTATGGTAAGGCGACAGCTGTTGGTACATCCGCGGCATTTAGTCATACTGGTTTCGTATTTAAGATTTATTATATCGTCAAGGGAAAGCATTGTGGTTTCATAGCCTTCCTCATAGCGCTCCCTTGCAATAAGAGCGCAGCCGAAAGCACCCATGATACCGGCGATATCCGGGCGTATGACTTCGCAGTCCGCAATTTTCTCGAGAGAGCGAAGAACCGCGTTGTTGTAAAATGTTCCACCCTGAACCACAATGTTTTCGCCCAGCTCTGATGCGCTTGAAACCTTTATTACTTTAAAGAGGGCGTTCTTTATTACAGAGTAGGCAAGACCGGCGGAAATATCGGCTACTGAAGCTCCCTCCTTTTGCGCCTGCTTGACCTTTGAGTTCATAAACACGGTACAGCGTGTGCCAAGGTCTATGGGGTGAGGGGCAAAGAGAGCTTCCGCGGCAAAATCCTTTACGGAATAATCGAGGGATTTTGCGAAGGTCTCGATAAAGGAACCGCATCCGGAGGAGCAGGCTTCGTTAAGCTGGACTGATTCGACTGTCCGGTTCTTTATCTTGATACATTTCATATCCTGACCGCCGATATCCAAAATACAGTCCACCTCGGGGTCAAAGAAGGCTGCGGCCTTGTAGTGGGCGATGGTCTCCACCTCCCCGTCGTCGAGCATAAAGGCTGACTTTAACAGAGCTTCACCGTAGCCGGTGGAGCAGGAGCAGACGATATTTACTCCCCCCGGGAGCTTGTTTTTTATATCTGCGATGGCATTTATTGCGGTCTTAAGGGGAGAACCGTTATTGCCCGAATAAAATGAATAGAGCAGTTCTCCGTTTTCTCCCACCAGCGCGATCTTGGTGGTGGTGGAACCGGCATCGATTCCGAGGAAGGCGTTTCCCTTGTACGAAGCAAGATCACCTTTGGTTACCTTTGCTTTGCTGTGCCTTTCCTCGAATTTCTCAAATTCCTCCTTTGACGCAAAGAGGGGTTCCATGCGCTCTACCTCGAATTCCATCTTAAAATCCGAAGAGAGCTTTCCTTTCAGTTCATCGAGAGAAAAGGATATATTTTTATCGTAGTTAAGGGCTGAACCTATAGCGGCAAAAAGGTGTGAATTGTCTGTATCTATTATGTGCTCCTCATCCAGCTTTAAGGTCCTGATAAAGGCGGCTTTTAACTGGTCGAGGAAGTGAAGAGGACCGCCGAGGAAGGCCACATGGCCGCGAATCGGTTTACCGCAGGCAAGACCCGAGATGGTCTGGTTTACCACTGCCTGAAAGATGGAAGCCGCCAGGTCCTCGCTTGTTGCGCCCTCATTTATGAGGGGCTGAATATCCGTCTTTGCAAATACGCCGCACCTTGCCGCGATGGTATAAAGAGATTTATAATTTCTGGCATACTCGTTAAGTCCGGCGGCGTCGGTGCGCAGCAGGGAAGCCATCTGGTCTATGAAGGAGCCTGTACCCCCGGCGCAGATACCGTTCATACGCTGCTCCACATTTCCGTCTTCAAAGTAGATTATCTTTGCATCCTCGCCGCCAAGCTCGATGGCTACATCGGTTTTGGGCGCAAGCGTCCGCAGAGCGGTGGAGACGGCGATGACCTCATGGGTAAAGGGAATGCCGAGGTGCTTAGCTATATTAAGTCCGCCGGAACCGGTTATAACCGGGTAAACGGTTTTATTTCCGAGCTTTTCGTATGCATCGCCGATAAGACCCGCAAAGGTCTCGCGGATATTTGCAAAATGTCTCCGGTAGTCGGAGAAGAGTATGCTGTTATTCTCGTCAAGAACCGCTACCTTAACGGTGGTTGAACCTATATCGATCCCGAGATAAGCGGGCTTAATACTGTCTGTCATGAGTACTCCTTTGGAAAGCTTTGATCAGGTTATTATCAGTTAAAATATAAGCAGATCAATAAATAATAATAAATTTCAACAAACTATAATTATACTTATAAATATGGCTTTTGGCAAATTTAAGGGGATTAAATTTTTATAAAAAAAGGGATACCCCCGGAAAGCAAAGGAAAAGAGGGGCAGTGCCGTGAATTTCTAAATTTTTTCTTTAAAAACAGGTTCATATTTAAAACAGGTAAAAAATATGTTAAAATATAAAAGATTATTTGCATATTTAAGGAACGGAAATGTTTTATGGATAAGCTGGAAAGAAAATTTGGAAAATACGCCATCCCGAATCTGACGCTGGCGCTTATAATAGGCTATGCCCTCAGGTATATCATACAGCTTGTGGACAGGTTCAGAGGAACCGAGTTTCTCTCGCTTCTTGTGCTTGACCCGTGGAAGATAATACACGGACAGGTCTGGAGACTTGTAACCTGGCTTATAATACCCCCGACGGAATCGAATATACTGTTCGTTTTACTTATGATGTGGTGCTGTCTTTCAATCGGTATGGCGCTTGAAAAGACCTGGGGAACCTTCAGGTATAATGTTTATATATTCGGGGGTGTGCTCTTTACGATAATATCCTCCTTTGCGGCTCTTTTGTACGCATACCTCATATATGGGGCGGAATATCTTGCGCTTTATGAGCAGATGGGGCTTGTGAACTGGTACGCCTTCAGCACATACTATATCAATGTCTCGATTTATCTCGGATTTGCAATGACCTATCCGAACAATATCGTGAGATTTATGTTCCTTATCCCGATGAAGATGAAATGGCTGGGACTTGTGGATATACTCTACATGGTATACCTTATGATCTTCGGTGGCCCCTTCGTAAGGTTTGCGGTTGTGGCGGCTCTTTTAAACATAGGAGTTTTCTATCTTGTAAATATAAGGCGTTTTTCACCTAAAAATGCAGCAAGAAGAGCAAAGTTCAACAGGGAGTACAATGCCGGGGCAAGGCGTGCCGAAAGAAACGGACAGTGGCAGAACACCGCTCAGTACCGCGCTGCGGAAAACTACAGGGCGCAGCAGGAGCAGGGCAATGCCGCAAAGATGAGAAGCGCCGGAGCCGCAAGGCATAAATGCTCGATATGCGGGCAGACGGATATTTCAAATCCTTCCCTGGATTTCAGATATTGCAGTAAGTGCGTCGGCAATTACGAGTATTGCCAGGAGCATTTATTTACCCATACCCACAGAACATAACGGGACAGGTTAAGGAAAATTTTTACACGGATTATTTGTATTGTTTTGTTTTTCATACAAGACATTTTAAGGATACGAGAGCGTTAAAAATGGATAAAGAAGTAAGATTTGCGCAGCTTCTCGACAAGGCTAAAAAAACCGCAAAGGCGCAGGGAAACTACATATCGGACGGGACTCTTTCGGAGATATTTTCAGAGCTCGAACTGGGGGATGAGAGACTTAAGATGATAAAGGATTATCTTGAGTCACAGCATATCCGCACGGGGGAGGAAGCCTTTACGGAAGCACAGGCTTCGGACGAGCCCGTGGAGGAGCTTGGGGATGAGGAATTATCGGACGCCGACAGAAACTATCTCCAGATGTATCTTGACGAGCTGGAGATGCTGCCGGAGTATACCGACGGAGAAAAGCAGGCATACATCATACAGGCCATGGCAGGGGAAAAGGATTCCTTCGGGAAGCTTACGGAGATTTATCTGAAGGATGTAGTACAGATCGCAAAGATCTATAACAATCAAGGGGTTTTAATGGAGGACCTTATCGGCGAGGGAAATGTCGCCCTTGCTGCCTCCGTAACAATGCTGGGAAGTCAGGAAAAGCCCGAGGACTGTGAGGGCATGATAATAAAGTATATCATGGATGCCATGGAAGAGCTGGTAAAGGAGACCGCGGATGCGGCGGAAACCGGCGACAAGGCGCTTGCAAGGGTCAATGACATTTATTCAAAGGCGGATAAGCTCTCAAGGGAATACGGCAGAAAGGTCACTGTCGAGGAACTTTGCGAGGAGACCCATGTATCAAGGAAATCGGTTATCGATGCCATAAGGATAAGCGGCTTTAAGATCGACTGTATAGAACTTCCCACCGAGTTAAGGGGGGAAGGGTAAATGCAGAAATCTGTCTACGAGGATTATAAATACTGTATTCAGGATACAAACTGTGTGTATGTCGGTTCAAAATATACGCTAAATGAGATAGCGGAGAATGAGGACATCGCCTTTAAATTCAGAAAGGTTTGCGCGGAGAGCTTAAAGAAGGATTCGGACGGGGAGGATACTCTCGAATCCATCCTGTATTATCTTGAGCCCGGTGATTTCAGGGTACAGGTTTTAAAACAGATGCGGGCGAAGGTCCGTGTAAATATGATAAAAGAAAAAAAGCACCTGTTCGGAAAGCCGCGAAAGGAGTATGTGACGGAGTTTATGAGCATACCGGAGCTTGTCTCCATGAGCGTTCCGGAGAAGGAAAAAGTGGGGCTTGTGATCCATGAAATAAGGGTCAATAAGCTGGCGCTGCTGACAGTGTAGAATATAGTTTATAAGAGAATATAATAAAACGAATATATACGAAAGAGGTACATTAACGAAATGAGATTGGAAGATTTAACAGCGTACGAAATTCTTGAGGACAGGGAGATCAAAGATATCAAGAGCCGCGGAATACGGCTTCGCCATAAAAAGACCGGTGCGAAGGTCGCCCTGCTTTCAAACGATGACGACAATAAGGTATTTTACATAGGCTTCAGAACACCGCCGGAGGATTCCACCGGTGTTGCGCATATAACGGAGCATTCAGTCCTTTGCGGTTCAAAGGAGTTTCCCGTAAAGGATCCCTTCGTGGAGCTTGCAAAGGGCTCACTTAACACATTTTTAAACGCCATGACATATCCGGATAAGACCGTATACCCCGTTGCAAGCTGCAATGATGCGGATTTCCAGAACCTTATGCATGTGTATCTTGATGCGGTATTTTATCCGAATACCTATTCGAATGAGGCAATATTCCGTCAGGAGGGATGGCATTACGAGTTTGACGAGGAGGGTAGGCTTTTCATTAACGGAGTTGTTTACAACGAGATGAAGGGCGCATTTTCTTCCCCGGATGATGTTCTTAACAGGCAGATCATGAACTCACTCTACCCCGATACGATATATGGTGTAGAGTCCGGAGGAGATCCCGACTTTATTCCCGACCTTACTTACGAGCAGTTCCTTGATTTCCACAGAGCATACTATCATCCTTCCAACAGCTATATCTACCTCTACGGCGATATGGATATGGCTGAAAAGCTTGATTATATAGACAGGGAGTATCTCTCAAAGTTTGACAGGCGCGAGGTTGATTCCTCAATTGCGGATCAGAAGTCCTTTGAGAGGAGAAATGTTGTTAAAACAAAGTGTTCCCTTGCCGAAGGCGAGGACGCGAAGGACAACACCTTCCTTGCGCTTAACTTCTCCATCGGAGAGTCCACTGACAGAGAGCTTTACATGGCTCTTGATGTTCTTGATTCCGCGCTGGTAAGCGCTACCGGAGCGCCCATAAAGAAAGCGCTTGTGGAGAAGGGCATCGGAAGTGATGTATACAGCATCTGCGAGCCCGGTATAAAGCAGCCCTACTTCAGCATTATCGCAAAGGGTACGGACGCGAACAGGGAGCAGGAATTTGTCGATACGATAAACGAGGTGATAGCGAAGATCATTAAGGAGGGCTTTGACAAAAAGGCTCTCATGGCAGCTATCGTAAGGCAGGAGTTCAAGTACCGCGAGGCTGATTTCGGAACCTATCCGAAGGGACTTATGTATGGTCTCCAGGCTCTTGATTCATGGCTCTATGATGATGAAAAGCCGTTTATTCACATTGAGGCATTGGATACCTTTGCTCTTATGAAAAAGAATGTGGAGACGGATTATTTTGAGCAGCTTTTAAAGAAGTATTTTGTGGAGAATAAGCATTCTTCCCTTGTTGTGCTGGAGCCCGAGCTCGGTCTCGCCGAAAGGAAGCAGGAGGAGCTGGACAAGAAGGTGGCTGCTTTTCAGGCGTCGCTTTCTGTCGGGGAGCTTGACAAGATAAAAGCCGATTTTGAAAAGCTCAGGGAGTTCCAGGAGAGAGTTGACACTCCCGAGGACCTTGAAAAGCTTCCGCTTCTATCAAGAGCGGATCTTAAAAAGGAGGCTGAAGGGTTCTCCAACAAGGTATCCGAGATAGACGGCGTGGAGGCTGTTCTTCACGATTACAACACCACCGGTATTTCATACCTTTCGCTTATGTTCAGCATGAACGATGTACCCGGTGATCTTTATCCCTACATTCCGATACTGACCTCCGTTTTGGGTCAGGTGGACACCGATAAGCATAAATACGCAGATCTTAATAACGAGATCAAGCTGGTTTCGGGGGGAGCCACCATCGTAAATGATATGTTCCAGGACGAGGAGGATCCGGGCAGATACAGGTACTTTATGAATTTCAAGATAAAGTATCTCTATGAGAATGCCTCCAAAATACTCGGCCTTATGAAGGAAGTGATGTTTGAGTCACACCTTGACGATACCGACAGGATTTACGAAATCCTTATGGAAAACCGCTCCCAGATGCAGGCTATGATGATCTCGGCGGGACATATAGTGGCTATGGGAAGAGCCCTCGGAGGCCTTTCCGTACCCGAGAGGATCGGAGAGATAACAAACGGTATAGATTCCTACAGATTTATCTCCGAGCTTGCCGACAATTACGATTCAAAGAAGCAGGAGATGGTTTCAAAGCTTAAGGAGCTACTTGCCTGCGTATTAAGACCGGAGAACTTTTTCATAGATCTCACCTCGGAAAATGAGAGTGGTGTGGAGGGGCTCAAGGGTATTATAGCCGATCTTAAGTCATCACTCTTTACCTGTGATGTGAGAAAGGAAAAGTACACTCCCGGGCTTATAGAAGGAAACGAAGGCTTTATGACCGCCGGACAGGTTAATTATGTCTGCCGCGCTGGAAACTTTAAGAATAAAGGGCTTGTATTTAACGGAAGCCTACATGTTTTAAAGACTATCATGGGATATCAGTATCTCTGGGAGAATATCCGTGTAAAGGGCGGAGCCTACGGCTGCTCCGGCAGACTTGCGAGATCGGGAATGTGCGTATTTGTTTCCTACAGAGACCCTAACCTTTCAAGGACCATAAAAGTATACGAGGATGCGGTGGAGGCCATCGAGAACTTTGATGCGGATGAGAGGACCATGACAAAGTTTGTTATCGGTACATTCAGCGAGCTTGATACACCTCTTACTCCCGCCATGAAGGGCAGCCGTTCGCTCCGTGCATATCTGTGCAATACGAGCTATGAGCTTATTCAGAAAATCAGAGAAGAGGCACTTAATACCACCGCGGAGGATATAAGAAATACCGCGAAATACATCAAGGCATTTTTATCAGACGAAAAGCTGGTGGTTGTGGGAAGTGCCGCCAAGGTAAAGGAAGAAAAGGATCTCTTCGACAGAGTTGAAAATCTTTTTTAAAAAATTTTTGGTCCGATTGCAACATTATCTTTTTAATTGCGTTTTATATAGTGAGGGACAAAAAGTTCGGCTTTATAGAATCAGGTTTAAATATTAAACAGATTGTACCCGGAAAGACGGTACAGGAGCAGGAGGGAATTTATGAAAAAAAGTATTTTAACGGCAATCGGAGTTATTTTGTCGGGAGCAATGCTCCTTACAGGATGCGGAGGGGGAAGCGCAAAGGATTATGCGGGGAACTTCGCTTCCCAGAGTACCGCAACAGCGGACTATGCTCCTGCGGAGGCAGAGTCATATTATGATTACGGGTACTATGACGAAAGCGGGACTGCCTACGAGGAGAGTTACAACGGGGATTTCGGAACAACAAGCGGAAAAACTGCAGACGCTGTGGATGACTCCGCATCCGTATCCGACAGTAAGAAAGTAGACAATAACCGCAAGCTTATCAAGACGGTAAATCTTGATGTTGAGACAAAGCAGTTTGACGATCTTATCAATGCTGTTGATGCACAGGTAAGTGCCTACGACGGATATGTGGAGAGCATGAATACCTGGAACGGAAGCCGCTACGATTACTACGGCAACTATACAAACTCTTCCTCAAGAAATTCAAGCTATACCATCCGTATCCCGAGAGAGAACCTTGAGGCTTTCATAGAGAGCTTCTCGCCTCTTTGCAATATTAAGAACAGGAGCGAGAGCGTTGAGGATATTACTCTTTCGTATGTTGACCTTGAGAGCCATAAGAAGGCATTAGAGACCGAGGAGGAGAGACTTCTCGAGCTTATGGAGCAGGCTACGGAGATGTACGATATCCTTACCATCGAGGACAAGCTTACGGATATACGCTACCAGCTGCAGAGCATGGAATCGCAGCTTCGCACCTACGATAACAAGGTAACCTACAGCACCGTATATCTCACCATCGCAGAGGTTAAGGAACTTACCATCGTAGAGCCCGAGCCGGTGACCTTCTGGGATAAACTTACAAGCAATTTCGCTGACAGTATTGAAGCTATGGGTGACGGTTTCCAGAGCTTTGTTATCTGGTTCATAGCGGCGCTTCCTCATCTCATCCTCTGGGGCGGCATTATCTTCGGACTTGTAATGCTTATCAGAGCTATCGTAAGATTCAATATAAAGAAGGCGAGAAAGCGCAAGGAGGAGGCTGCAAAGAACGCACCGGCACAGCCCGCCCAGCCTGTCTATTACGCTCAGTACCCTTACGGATATGCCCAGCCCGTAGCGCCGCAGAATGTGACTTCGCAGGCAAACGCACAGACCGTAGCTAACCAAAAGAGCGCTTCGCAGGCAAATATACAGTCTGCTCCTACCGGACAGAGCCCGGCGCAGGCAAATACTCAGGCAGCGCCCAGGCAGGCTGAAAATCAGGCTTCCGCCCAGCCCGGAGTCAAGAGCGAAAACGAAAAGAACGGTGTTTCCAAGAATGAAGTCGGCGCCAAGAAGGATTGATATTAATTATTATGAGTGAGAACACCAAGTCGGGTTTTGTGACCTTTATCGGAAGACCGAATGTGGGGAAATCAACCCTTATGAACCGGCTTATCGGTCAGAAGATCGCGATTACCTCAAACAAGCCCCAGACAACGAGAAATAAGATCCAGACCGTGTATACCGATGAGAGAGGACAGATCGTATTCCTCGACACTCCCGGTATCCACAAGGCGAAAAACAAGCTGGGCGATTATATGGTCAATGTCGCCCAGCGTACCCTTAACGAGGTGGATATCGCTGTCTGGCTTGTGGAGCCCACGGATTATATCGGCGCCGGGGAGAGACATATTATCGAACAGCTCGGAAAGGCAAAATGTCCGGTATTTCTCGTGGTCAATAAGATAGATACGGTAAAGAAGGAGGAGCTTCTTCCCTTTATCGATACCTACCGAAAGGAGCTCTCCTTTGATGAGGTCATTCCCGTTTCGGCGATGAAGGGTGATAACTGCGATTGCTTATTGGAGCAGCTTTTTAAGTATCTTCCTTACGGAGAGCCTTTCTACGACGAGGATACCGTTACCGACCAGCCCATGAGGCAGATAACCGCAGAGCTTATCCGGGAAAAGGCGCTGAGACTTCTTTCGGATGAGATACCTCACGGTATTGCCGTGACCATCGAGCAGATGAAAAGCCGCGGCGGTCTTTATGATATCGATGCGACCATATACTGTGAGAAGGATTCCCATAAGGGGATCATCATAGGCAAAGGGGGCTCCATGCTTAAAAAGATCGGATCCCAGGCAAGACCGGAGATCGAGGATATGCTTGAGGCAAAGGTTAATCTTCAGCTCTGGGTCAAGGTAAAGAAGGACTGGCGGGATTCGGATTTTATGCTGAAGAACTTCGGCTATCATGAAAATGAATAAAACCGGCATTAAACAGATGTTTACGACATCTGTTTTTGCCGTTTAAAAAGAAAGTAATATTTATGCAGGATTTCATATCCGTTACAGGTATTATAATCAAACAGATGCCTGTGGGAGAAAGCGACAGAAGAATAACCATTCTTACAAACACAAGAGGCAAGATATCAGTCTTTGCAAGGGGAGCGAGAAAGCCGAATTCAAGATTTGCGGCAACCACCTGTCCCTTTTGCTTCGGAAGCTTTAAGCACTACGAGGGCAGGGATGCATATAACCTTGCGGATGTAGATATAAAGAATTATTTTGAAGAGTTCAGAAGCGACCTTGAAGGCTCTTTTTATGCGGCTTATTTTGCGGAGATAGTTGATTATTATTGCAGGGAAAACAATGACGAGCGCGAGATGATGAAGCTTTTTTACCAGTCCCTTCGGGCACTTTGCAATGAAAATCTGCCGGATAAGCTTATAAGGGCGGTATACGAGCTGAAATCTATAGTTGTAAACGGAGAATACCCCGGACCGCCGGGGGATATGCCCCTAAGCGAATCCGCGCTGTACACTCTTGATTTTATCTGCAATACGCCTGTTGAATCGCTGTACAGATTTAAGGTAACGGAGGGTGTTTTAGCGGAGGTAAGGGCTGTATCGGAAAAGTACCGTAAGCGTTTTATGGAGCATAATTTCAAGAGCCTTGATATGTTGGATGGAATAGAGGGAGAGTAAAGAGTATGAAACTGATTTTTGTAAGACACGGTGAGCCGGATTATGAAAAGGACTGCCTGACACAGCTTGGGCATAAACAGGCGGCTGCGGCTGCGGAGAGGCTTGAGCGGGAAAATTTAGATAAAATATACGCCTCCCCCATGGGCAGGGCGCAGGAGACAGCTTCCTATACCGCCAAAATGACCGGACTTGAGATAAATACTCTCGATTTTATGCATGAGATATCCTGGGGAGGAGAAGGACTTCCGGAAAACGGACATCCCTGGACCTTAAGCGACCGGCTTATTCAAGAAGAAAACTTTGATTTCTACGGGAAGGACTGGAGAGAACATCCGTATTTTAAAGGAAATGCCGCTACGGAGTATTACGACAGGATCACGGATAAATTTGCCGGGGTGCTTGAAAGCCACGGCTACAGGCAGGATGGCGGAAGATTTATGTGCGATACGGATAGGGACGAGACTGTTGCGGTCTTTTCCCACGGAGGATCCAGCGGCAGCGTGATCGCCGGTTTGCTGTCACTTCCGTTTCCCTATGTTCTCTCGGAGATGACCTTTGATTTTACATCAATAGTTATTTTAGAGTTCCCGGTAAACAAAGGGGAATATGTAAAGCCACGCCTTAAGCTCTTTAACGACTGCGAGCATATAAGAGGGATTTCCGGTGGGCTCGTGATACAGAAGGAGGTTGACAGGAAGTAGCCTGCAAGTATTGATTTTTGCAATATATTTAATATATAATATTATAGTTTGAGCACGAAAAAATTCAGGAGGATTTTTACAAATGGAAAAGACAATGGACAAAATCGTTAATCTTGCTAAGGCGAGAGGCTTTGTGTATCCCGGTTCGGAGATATACGGGGGACTTGCCAATACTTGGGATTACGGTAATCTCGGAGTTGAATTGAAGAACAATGTAAAGCGGGCATGGTGGCAGAAGTTTGTCCAGGAGAATAAATACAATGTTGGTGTTGACTGCGCGATACTTATGAACCCCCAGACATGGATAGCGTCCGGACATCTCGGAAGCTTTTCCGATCCTCTTATGGACTGCAAGGAGTGCCATGAGCGTTTTCGGGCGGACAAGCTTATCGAGGATTTTGCGGCTGACAACGGTATTACCCTTGAATCGTCCGTAGACGGATGGACTCACGAGCAGATGGAGAAGTTTATCAATGATAATAATGTTCCCTGCCCTTCCTGCGGAAAGCACAGCTTTACATCCATCAGGGAATTTAACCTTATGTTCAAGACCTTCCAGGGCGTAACCGAGGACGCGAAGAGCGTTGTATACCTCCGCCCCGAGACTGCACAGGGTATATTCGTAAACTTTAAGAATGTACAGCGCACCTCCCGCAAGAAGGTACCCTTCGGTATCTGCCAGATAGGTAAGTCTTTCCGCAACGAGATAACCCCCGGAAACTTCACCTTCCGTACAAGAGAATTTGAGCAGATGGAGCTTGAGTTTTTCTGCAAGCCCGGAACCCAGACCGAGTGGTTTGAGTATTGGAGAAAGACCTGCTATGAGTGGCTCCTTACTCTCGGTATAAAGAAGGAGAACCTTCGTCTCCGCGACCACGATCCCGAGGAGCTTTCCTTCTACAGCGACCACACAACCGATATAGAGTACGCCTTCCCCTTCACCGATTGGGGAGAACTCTGGGGAATCGCTTCAAGAACGGATTACGACCTTACCCAGCACCAGAATGTATCCAAAGAGGATATGAGCTATTTCGATGATGAGACCAACGAGAGATATATTCCCTATGTTGTTGAGCCCTCTCTCGGAGCTGACCGTGTCGTTCTTGCGTTCCTCTGCGAGGCATATGACGAGGAGAATCTCGGAACCGAGGAGGCTCCCGATATGAGAACCGTTCTTCGTTTCCATCCCGCTCTCGCACCTGTAAAGATCGGTATCCTTCCTCTCTCGAAGAAGCTTAACGAGGGCGCTGAGAAGGTTTATGAGCAGCTTTCAAAGAAGTACAACTGTGAGTTTGACGACAGAGGAAATATCGGAAAGCGCTACCGCCGTCAGGACGAGATCGGTACTCCTTTCTGCGTAACCTACGACTTTGACTCCGAGACCGACGGCAAGGTTACCGTCCGTTTCCGTGACTCAATGGAGCAGGAGCGTGTTGCCATCGCTGATCTTGATGCGTTCTTCGCAGACAAATTTACGTTTTAATTTATCATTCGCTTATCCGTCACTAGGATTGTATAATAGTAGACATATATAGAAAGGTCTTAATCGTAATGAAAAAGTTTACATACAATGAGCTGAGAAATGCATGGCTTAACTTCTACAAGGAGCGCGGACATGTTGACGTGGGAGCAGTATCGCTGGTATCC
This sequence comes from Lachnospiraceae bacterium, assembly GCA_017479285.1. Lineage (GTDB taxonomy): Bacteria > Bacillota > Clostridia > Lachnospirales > Lachnospiraceae > AC2028. The sequence goes on along the minus strand of JAFVCL010000040.1, from coordinate 1,880 downwards.
GACGGCTCCACGGGAGTAATGTTCAATGTTGCCGGAATGCAGCCCCTTATGCCTTATCTTCTGGGAGAAAAGCATCCCAAGGGAACAAGGCTTTGCAATATCCAGGGCTGCGTCCGTACAAATGATATCGATTCTGTAGGTGACAAGAGCCATCTTACCTTCTTTGAGATGATGGGAAGCTGGAGCCTCGGAGATTATTTCAAGAAGGAAAGATGCCAGTGGAGCTTTGAGCTTCTTACCGAGGTTTTCGGATTTGACGCAGACCACCTTGCCGCAACCGTTTTTGCAGGGGATGAGAACGCACCGAGGGACGAGGAGGGCGCCAGATACCGTGAGGAATCCGGCTTTAAGAAGGAGAATATCTATTATCTTCCCGCCGAGGATAACTGGTGTGGACTTGAGTACGGACCCTGCGGACCCGACTCTGAGATGTTCTTTATAGACGAGAGCAAGAAACCCTGCGGACCTGACTGCAAGCCCGGATGCCACTGCGGAAGATATACCGAGGTGGGAAATGATGTATTTATGCAGTACGAAAAGCATCATGACGGAAGCCTTACTCCCCTGAAGCAGAAGAATGTGGACACCGGCTGGGGACTTGAGAGGAATTTTGCATTCCTAAACGGAATCGATGATGTATACAAGACCGAGCTTTTTGCTTCGGTTATCGCAAAGATAGAGAGCCTCAGCGGATATAATTACGACGCGGAGGATAAGAATACCCGCTCCATGAGGATCGTGGCTGACCATCTTCGCACCGCCGTTATGCTTATCGGAGATGAGGCAAAGCTTCTGCCTGACAATACCGGAGCAGGCTATATCTTGAGAAGACTCATCCGCCGCGCGGTAAGACACGGAAGAAGTCTCGGGCTCGGGGCGGAGCAGCTCATTTCAGTAGCGAGCATTTATATTGACGATATCTACAGCGAGGGTTATCCGAATCTTGTAAAGAACAAGGATTACATCCTCGGTGAGCTTAAAAAAGAGATTAACCGTTTCGAGGCTACCTTAGAGAACGGTATGAAGGAATTTAAAAAGATACTTGACGGCAAGAAGTCATCCGGCTCAAAGCAGATCGAGGGTAAGGAGGCTTTTTATCTCTACGACACCTTCGGATTCCCTGTTGAGGTTACTCTCGAGATGGCAGAGGAGGAAGGTCTTACTGTTGATGAGGAGGGCTTTAAGAAGGCTATGGAGCAGCAAAAGGAGCTTGCCCGCAGCAATCAGAATTTCTCATCCAACCTTTCTATCAGCACCGGTGTGTTTGACAGTCTTGACCCTTCAGTAAAGACGGAATTTCTCGGCTACGATGCGCTGGGATGTGACGGCAGTATAATTGCCATGTCCGACGGGGAAGGGCTTGTAAGCGAGCTTAAAGAAGGCGCTTCCGGAACCATCCTTACGGATAAAACGGTTTTTTACGGAACCATGGGCGGTCAGGTTGGAGATACCGGTGTTATCCTCGGTCATGAAGGCAATAAATTTGTGGTGGAGGAGACTGTACATGTAGCAGGGGGAAGAACTGCCCATGTGGGAAAAGTGGTAAGCGGCAGCTTTAAGACATCGGATAATGTTTCTTTAAATGTGGATGAGCTCACCAGGGCAAAAACCTGCAGAAATCATTCCGCAACACATCTTCTTCAGAGCGCTCTAAGGGAGGTTCTCGGAGACCATGTTGCGCAGGCCGGTTCATATCAGGATCCAAACAGGACAAGATTCGATTTCTCCCACGGACAGGCAATGACCGCAGAGGAGATCGCAAGGGTTGAAAAGATAGTTAATGAAAAGATCGCCGAGAATATAAAGGTTTCGACCGAGGTTATGGGTATCGAGGAGGCCAAAAAGAGCGGAGCCACAGCACTTTTCGGCGAGAAATACGG
>JAFVCL010000039.1 GCA_017479285.1 Lachnospiraceae bacterium | reverse complement strand
CTTTAAGCTTCTCCTCGATAACACGGGGGTTTTCTCCTGCCTGAATAGACAAAAGCCCTTCCACCATAACCTCTTTCTGGACCATCTCTATCCCGTTGTCCGCCTTCAGCTTGTTTGCCGTGGGTCCGCATATCCAGTTTGCAAGAAGCGAACCGTACAATGTCGTAATAAGGGCAACGGCCATGGAGGGTCCGATGGTACTGGCGTCTTCCATGTTATTAAGCATGTTTACCAGTCCTACAAGAGTACCGATCATACCCCAAGCAGGACCCATGGCACCCAATGTATCCCAGAAGCCTACGCAGGTCTTGTGTCTTGCTTCGGAATTGTCCATCTCGGCCTGCATGATGTCTCTGACAAGGTCGGGATCCGTTCCGTCAACAACAAGAAGTATTCCTTTCTTGAGGAATGGCTCATCCATATCCGCGGCAGCCTCCTCGAGGGCGAGAAGACCATCCTTACGGGCTACATTTGATAACTCTATTATTTTTTTGATGATATCGGTAGTATTGGTGCTGGGTGCCTTGAATATGAGCAGCAGGCTCTTGAGTCCCGATATAAAGTCAGGCATCGTAACCGAGCAAAGCGTAGCTGCAAGAGCTCCTCCGAACGTTATGATGGCGGAGGGCGCATCAAGGTAGCTGGGGAATCCTCCGATTCCCGCTGCTGATATGATTCCGAATATCAGCATGCCCAAACACAGAAAGAATCCGACTAAGGAAGCTAAATCCACTTGTAAATAACCTCTTTTTTCACGCAAAAATTAACATAATCCCCTCTCACCAAGAGGAAAATGTCATTCTTCTGCGAGAATATCCTTTCTGTACGATTTTACTAAATTTTTAATGTCTTGTCTACTTTCTTTTACAATTATTTTTCTTCCGGTCGTAAGGGTAAGCACTGTGTCGGGTGTTTCCTCGACAAGCTCCAGAAGATGCGGATTTATAAGGATTTTTGTGCCATTTATGCGGGTAACTTCTATCAATCCTGTCCCCTCCTTTCTTCGCACACTTGCATTATTATCTTAAATTTTTTTTTATTTTAATGGTAAAATTTTTTGCCCTGCCGGAAAACAGTCCGGCTTCCCGTTAAGAAAAAAATACCGGCGAGCATAAAATGCCGAAAAGGAACGGGGTTTTAAAGCCCGTTCCTTATCCCATATCAGCCGTCTCATCAGCTATTTATCGGGTGATCATTATCTCTTGAGGTTCGTAAGCTCCTCGAGAAGTGTATCGGATACAGTGATGATTCTGCTGTTTGCCTGGAATCCACGCTGTGTGGTGATCATTGTTGTAAACTCGTTTGAAAGGTCTACATTACTCATCTCGAGAACTCCGGTTGTCATGTATCCACCGTTTGCTGTAACATCAACTCCTATACCGTCAAACTCTCCGGAGTTCATGGTCGAGGAATAAAGGTTGTCTCCTTCTTTTGAAAGACCTGAATTGTTTGCAAACGCCGCGGTTGCGATCTGTCCGAGAAGCTTTGTCTGACCGTTGTCATAGCTTGCGTAGATCATGCCGTTGTTCTGTACTGATACGCCGATCATATTACCGAGCATACGACCTGCTCCAAGTCCTTTTGCATCTCCGCTTGTTGCGGCTACTGTGGATGTTCCGTTATTATTGAACATCGAAATTTCCGAAAAGTCAATGGTTATATCGTCAAAATTACTCATTCCTGTGTCAGGATTGATTCCGAGCTGGCTCAGCTTCAAAACCGCGGTGGTCGCCGTACTTCCGCTGATTCCGGTAAAAGCACCGGTGGCGGTATTGAAGTTTATCGTGATACCGTCCATATTACGACCGTCAAAGGTCATCTTCGTGCCTGCAGCATCGGTATTATAATTGTCATTTGCGTAAGTAGGGAGTCCGCCGCTGTTGATGAGACTTTCCATGGAAGTCTCAAGGGTGGCGTTGGCATCATTATCCGCATCAGACGCAAGCTTGAGGAAATCCTCTACCGAGCCCTGATATCCGTACGCCTCCGCGATCGCAGCGATGGCGTTAAGGCTCTCCTCGGTGTACTCTCCTGTTGTAGCATCCCTGGTTATAGGAAGCGTTGCCGCGTTCGCAGGAGGAGTGACATTGTTGTTTACAAGGTTGGAACCGGACCAGGCATATCCGTCTTTCAATGTGATGGTTACGGTATCCTTGACTGAAGATGCCTCAAACATCGGATTATCCGCCTCCGACATATCCACCGCATTGCCGTTCGCGTCAAGAAGCTTTGTAAGCTCCACGGAATAGCTTCCGGGAACATCGGAATCCTTAACAGTAAGTCTTGCGGTATAAGGATATCCAAGAGCGTCAAAAAAGTTGAGGTTTATATTCTTTCCGGAATCTGAGGTTACATCTGTATCGTTCTGGTCGAGGATACCTGCCACGGTGGCCTTATTTGTAGCCTCCGGAGGATAGGTCATGTTTGCGTCGCTCATGATACGGAGCGCGGATACGGAATCCTGCTTGATCTCCATTGTATCCGGGTCAACCTGCCATCCCATTACATTGTAACCGGTGGAGGTCATCGCAAGGTTTCCTCCGCCGTCAACATAGAAGGAGCCGTCACGGGTAAAGAAATTTGACTGTCCGTTGCTGACAACGAAGAAGTTGTCTCCTGTAATCATGATATCGAAGGGATTACCTGTAGACTGAGCCGATCCCTGTCCGTCCATATTGACGGTGATGGCACCGGTCTTAACACCGAGACCGATCTGGCGTGCGTTCGTACCGCCGGTACCGGTAGCCGCGTTGGGTCCGCTGGCATTCTGGGTAGTCTGGCTCATCAGGTCTGAGAAGTTGATGGTACTGGATTTGAAAGCAGTTGTGTTGACGTTTGCGATATTGTTACCGATAACATCCATTCTTGTCTGGTGGGTCTTAAGACCTGCAACACCAGAATAAAGTGATCTCATCATAAGGCATTTCCTCCTAAGCCTGCGAAAGATAAATCTTTCGTCTTCTTTGCTCGGGAGTAGTCATAAGCAGGCTTCCTTCTGTCTCTCGGGAAGCCCTGACCCCCATCCAGGTCCGGTCGTTTACATTATGACTGCTCCGTTAATGTGTGTAAATACATTTTCAATTGTTTCGGTGGAATCCATCGCTGTAACTACAGTCTGATTCGGAATATTGACTATAAACGCCATGTCATCCACAAGTACCAGTGAGTCCTTGATTCCTTTCTCGGCAGCCTTCCTGGCGCCATCGTTCAGTCTTGCCATCTGTTCACCGGAGATTTCGATCCCTCTGTCGTTTAATCTGAAGGAAGCATGCTTGGAAAATTTAAGTCCGCTTTCCTCAATGCTCTTCTGTGAAAAAATCTGTCCGAAGGAGAGTCCCTCTGAGGTAACCCTGGCTTTTTCTTCCTTGGGAGCCGTGATCACCTGATTTGCAAGCTGTTCGATAGAAAGGAACCCGTTATTCTTTATATCCATTGGGTAATCTCCTTTCTAATGCTGTGTTCCGTCACAATACATATATCGGCGCAGGGGTAAAAAACTTTACCCCCTGCCGAAAAATATTTATGCGTCAGTCTGCTTCTTCCGTCTCTGTGGAAATACCGGCATCAGCGTCATTTTCTGAATCGGAGGTAAGCGCTGCCGCTCTTAATGCCTCCAGCTGCTCCACATACTTTTTAAACCTTGCCACAGTATCCTGGGCAACAAAGCTCTTTTCATAATCATTCATCGCATCGTAGGCCGATGCAAGCTCGTCTATGGTCTTTCCGTCGGTGGAAATAGTGATATTATTGACTGAAGGAAGCTTGTTGAGCTTTACGGTGAAGTCGGAGGCTCCATCGTATGCCTTCTGGTATACGGTGTCCACAACCGTATCGAGGTCATCGAGGGAATACAGACTTTCATCTATTGAGAGATAAGGCTTTCCGTTCTCAAACACAACATAATCAACCCTGCCCTGCACATAATCTGTGTTTCCGTTGGAACCGGTGGTCTTTATATAAACCTCCTGTCCCACGAGGCTGCTGGCTCTGGAAAGATCCATCGTCGTCGCCATATTTGAGATTGCCTCAACCTGCGAAAACTGCGCGTACTGCGCTATATACTCCGTATTTGATGTGGGCTCCATCGGATCCTGATATTTCATCTGGGCTACGAGAAGCTGGAGAAAAGTGTCCTTGTCCATATCCTTTCCCGCGGATGATTTTTCCTTGGAAAGAGACGCCTGTGAGGTAGTCTCCACAACTGCGCCGTCTTTAACAGGAGCTACAAGTGCCATAGTATTACTCCTTTCTTTTTTCAAATATATCTGTTTAAGCCTGAACGTCCATCGTTGTTCCGTTTGCAGCCATCATTTCAGCGGCGATCCTGTCATCGCCCTCAAGCTGCTCAATATCCTCTGCCGCGAAATCAGGTCCGAGCTGAAGTCTTCTTACTCTCCTCGGGGTATTTGCTGCCTGCTCTTCCTCCTGATGTCCCTGCTGCTCAAGGTTCTGCTCGAAGGCTCCGGTTCCCACGGATACCTCAATGGAATTAACCTTTATACCCTGCTCCTCGAATCTCTCCTGGAGCTGTATCATCTGGTTTTCAAGCACCGCTCTTACCTGCTCGTCCTGAGCGATAAAATTGGCGGTAATACTTCCGTCTCTATGCACAAGATTTATCTGTATCGTTCCGAGGGATGCGGGATGAAGCTGCATCTCAAGGCTTTGCATGTCGGGTTTAACCTGAGAACGCATATAATCCATTATCTGGTTCGCGATTTCCCTGGTGGATACGGTCTGGGGCATCGGAGATTCAGCAAAGGCAGCTTCTGCCTGTATATCCCGGGTTAAAACATTCTGGAACTGGTTCTGAAAGTTCATCGTTTCGTTACGATTTTCAGAACCGCCGCCCCGCCTTTCGTTCCCGCGGTTTTCCCCGCCCCGGGCGGAATTTTTTATAAGAGCCTCAGCTCCGAGGGTATTTCCTTCCTCTGTAGATAGCTGGCGAATATCTGATGATTCAGTCTCCATGTCCGCTTTCCTGTCAGGCACATTGCGTTTTTCTTCCACAGGAAGTGCCTCCGCTTTAGTCTTTACAGGAACGGGATTTTCATCATTCTCTGCAATAACCGTGGGAGCCTCCTCCGGAATGTCGTCATGCATCACAGGTTCGGGTTTAGCATAAGCGTAAGTATCCTTATCCGGGATATCGATATTCTGTACAGGATTCTTATCTATCACCTGCTTTAGCTCATAGACATTAAGTCCGTTTATTCCGCTGTCGGCGGCAAGGACGGTCTTAAGTGCCTCGTTAACATCCTGAAATTGCTCATAATGGGTTTCGTTGGTAAGAAGCGAGAGGGAATCCTCTGCACCCATTGCGCGAAGAGCAAAAGCATTAAGCTGTCCGGGATCAAGAAGGTCAGTCTCCTCAAGGTTCATATCCGCAAGAATATCCTGCGCCTCCTCGGGGGTGATCTCTAAAATCTCGCAAACCTGTTCAAGGAAGGAGGTTGCCACCTGGACAAGGCTTTCAACTGCTGCCAGTAATTCGGCATCACTGAACATCCCTGATTTAGTGTCAAGTCCCTCTCCCTTTGTTTTCTGCACGGGAATGGTTTCAGAATCTCCCGTTTTCTCGTCTTCAACCTGCTTTTCATCGGTGCCTTCCGTCCTTCTGGCGGGAAGCTTATCCTCTCCGGCAATTCGGTCCGAGGTATCATTCTCCTTGTCCGCAGGTTTTGTATCCGCTTTACTCTCTGAAGATTTTACCGCCACGGCAGGCTCCTTTTCTGCGGAAGTCTTACCGGTATCCAGAAAATCTTTAAAGCTCGCGGAGTCACCCATAGTCTTTGTGGGAATGTTATTTGAAAGCCGGCCGGCCATAATATCCTGCGCCTGAACATTCAGTCCTCCGAAAAGGCTTCCCACATCGCGTACTGATGTGCTACCCATAAGAGTACTCCTTTCTGTATGAAGTTATTTTAGGACTACATCTTATTTATCGGAGGAATTAAGTAAAACTTTAGGGGGAATATTTACTTTTTTCGCTCCGCGCAGAAAGCGCGTAGAGGCGTTCGCGCTTTCTGTCAGCGTTGCAAAATACAGGGCGCTGATTGCTTTCCGCGTGCGCCGGCTTCGCCGCCGGGACGCGGCGCAACTCTCCGCTTCGCTCCGCGCAGAAAGCGCGTAGAAGCGTTCGCGCTTTCTGTCAGCGTTGCAAAATACGCAACGCTGATTGCTTAGGGTTCCATAATTTTGGTTATTTTAGCGGCGACTTCGGAGTCCATTACACCTAGGATCTTTCCACGGTCCTCCGCGTTCATCGCGTCGAGTATCTTTGCGGCAAGCTTAAGTCCGTCCGCATCCGTCATAGCTTCAAAGATGCCTGCTGCCTGCTTCGGCTTCATCTCCGAGTACGCCTGTGCATAAGCCTGGATCTCGGAGTCCGCCTCCAGCTGCGCCACAACCTGCTTGTAAAGAAATTCTGCGGTAGTGGGATCCATGGTCTCGTAGTATTTGCGGTACTCCTCCGCTCCGGGTCCGTTCTCCGCGTATATTACCTCCTCATAAAACTCATTTCGTATACGCTGGAACTCAACCTGTGCCTTTTCAAATTCCTTCAGTCTCGCAACCTCGGCGGTAAGCTCGGTTATCTGCTCATCCTTGGACGCATTGGAGGTCTGGAGGGAGTCAATCTGTAATTCAAGCACTGCGATCTGGTTTACCGCATCCGTCAGGGACGAATACCCTCCATAGCTGTCCGGATCATTCGTTATTGTCTCCGAGGTCTTGGGGAGAATGAGATTAAGAACCGGCACATTCTTGAGTATTGGGGTCATAACAGAGCTTCCGAATCCGCCGACATCAAGCTTTATGACCACGACTACAACAGCAAGCCAGAGCAGAACGATAAAAACCGTCGCCAGGAAGGTCACAAAGCCGTTGCCCTCCTTATCCTCATCGAGAGCCTCCTCCTGCTTTGCTATCTCCTTGGCACGCTTTTTTGCCTCTGCCTTTGATTTTGCTTGTTCTTTCTTTAATTGCTTCTTTTCGTTTTCGAGTTTTTTGCGTTCTTCTTCCGCAGCCTTCTCTTCAGGTGTAAGCTCCTTTGCCATTTCTGCTTTTCCCTTTATATCAATTTGAATTGTTTATCTTCTGTCCGAAACGATAGCTTGTAAGCTCATCGATGACCTTGCCCTCCGCCTTGTTCTCCCCGGCCACAAACTCTTCAAACGCCTTCTCGCGGAGCTTTTCATAGGTTTTTCTTTCCATGACGGCCTCAGCCATCTTTTCCCTTGCCTTGTCGAGTTCCTTTTCCGCCCTCTTTATGGCTTCCTTTTGAAGCCCGATCTTTTCATCGGTCTGCATCCTGGCAAGAGCATTATCGTCTATATCTCTGAAATCAAGCATTCCCGTAAGAAGCCTTGAAGCCTCCTCCTCGAGCGTATGCTTTTTGAGGACCAGCACATCAAGCTTTCTCTCCTCCTCGGCAAGTGCCTCGGCAGCGGCGGAGAACTCCTGCTTGGCCTGGGTCTCCATCTTGATCTTTATCTCAAGAATATTCTGAAGTCTGAATCTGAATCTTGCCATTATTCCTCAAACAATCCCTCTAAAAGTCCCACACTCTCTTCGAAGGAAAACTTTTCATCGGTATCCTGACAGAGAAAATCGTTTACCGCGTCTATCTTGGCAACCGAGTAATCTATCTTCGGATTCGATCCGCTCTTATAGGCTCCGATGTTTATAAGATCCTCCGCCTCATTGTAGGTCGCAAGCACCGTCTTTAATTTCCCGGCCGCCACCTTATGGTCCTTGGCGGCGATGGAACTCATACATCTCGATATGCTCTGCAACACATCTATCGCCGGATAATGGTTTTTATGTCCGAGCTTTCGATCGAGCATTATATGTCCGTCAAGGATACTTCTCGCCGTATCCGTTATCGGCTCGTTAAAGTCGTCTCCATCTACAAGCACCGTGTAAAGACCCGTTATGGAGCCCTTGTCCGATCTGCCCGCCCTCTCTAAAAGCTTCGGCATCTCGGAGTAAACACTCGGCGGGTATCCCCTCGTTACGGGGGGCTCTCCGCTGGCAAGTCCTATCTCACGCTGCGCCATGGAAAAACGGGTCAGGGAATCCATCATGAGAAGCACATCCTTTCCCTGATCCCTGAAATATTCCGCAATCGCTGTCGCGGTCATCGCGGCTTTCTTTCTCTCAAGAGCCGGTCTGTCGGATGTGGCCACAACAACAACGCTGCGCTTCATACCCTCTTCGCCCATGTCTCTCTCGATAAACTCCCTTACCTCTCTTCCCCGCTCTCCGATAAGGGCTATCACATTTATATCCGCCTTGGTATTTCTCGCGAACATACCCATAAGTGTCGATTTTCCCACACCGGAGCCCGCGAATATACCGATCCTCTGTCCCTTTCCGATGGTTATAAGACCGTCAACCGCTTTAACTCCCAGCGGAAGGACTTCATCTATTATCGCTCTCGCCATGGGGTCCGGGGCGGGAGCATCAACAGGATAATAATCTCCCTCCACCGTGGTCCCGTCAGTCGGCACGCCGAGACCGTTAAGACTCTTTCCGAGAAGTTCGTCGGACACCGCCACCCTCAAAGGATACCCGGTATTCTCCACGATACTCCCGAGTCCGATCCCGTCCGTCTGGTCATAGGGCATGAGCAGTGTCTTTTTGTCCTTAAAGCCCACGACCTCAGCCATAATGGGCTTCATTTCAGCCCCGTCCTCGGCCTCCGGCTTTATAACACAAAGATCACCGAGCCTCGCGTCCGGACCGGCGGATTCTATCGTCAGCCCGACCACATTTACAACCTTCCCCTTCTTGCGGAAGAATGTCATCTCCTTGACCTTATTATATTTTCTGACATCTATAATTCCGTTCATAATATACCGGATAAAATATCATTCTCTGTTCTTTTCGTATGACAGGAGTCTTAACTTCGTCGTAAGCTCGCCAAGCTCCGTATCAAGCCCGCAGTCGAATATCCCTCCGTCCGTCTCTATATAGCACTGATTCTTTGAAAGAGAGATATCCTCTATCACCTCGACTATGCTGTCCGGCAATGTAGCCGCAGCTTCAAGGGTCTTCTTCTGCATATTTACAAACGCGGCATCCTCGGGAGATACATGGATCAAAAAACTCCTTGTTCCCTCAATCCTGTGCATAGTTCCCTCGATAAGATGCAAAAGTATCTGTCTCTGTCCCGAAAGATCCACATTGAAAATATACTGGTAAATATCCGTTATTGTTTCAACAAGGTCGGACTCAACGGATTCGTACATCTGCGCATAGTCATTTTCAAGCTGTCTTTCCTTCTGCTTTAATTCTTCAAGCGCTGCCGCAAGTTCCCGGTCTGCCTGCGCTTTACCATCGGCATAACCGAATTGCCTTGCTTCGCCAATCACGGCCTCTTTTTCGCTCTCCGCCTCCGCCTTCGCGTTCTCGATGATGCTCTGTGCCTCGGAATTTGCGTTTTCAATGATCCCCGCGGCTTCCTCGTTCGCTTTCTCAATAATAGCCGAGGTGTCCACCTTGGGGACATTTCTTACTATGCCACTCCTGAAGCCTTTGGGATTCTCTCCTCCCCCGTCTCCTGAGGGCTCACCCTCTCCGGCATTTTCGCCGTCTCCCTCGCCGGAAGGCACATAATCGCCGTCAAGGAGCTCCCCCAATACATCTCCGTCTTCTCCGTCTACCACTTCCGCATTCAGACCTGCAACAAAGGCTGCCTGTGCAGCAGCCTCCTGTTCAAGACGCATCTTCTCGAGCTTAGCCTCCATAAGGGCATTCATATCGATGACACGCTTGTCCTTATTGCTTATATTCACATAAGATGTTTTCAAAAGATTAGGCAATTATCTCGTCGCCTCCTCCTCTGGAAATAATGATCTCGCCGGCATCCTCCAGCTTTCTTATGATGTTTACGATCTTTTGCTGCGCTTCTTCAACATCCTTCATACGAACAGGACCCATAAACTCCATGTCCTCGCGTATCATTGTCGCAAGACGCTTGGAAAGGTTGTTGAATATTGCGGTCTGTACCTGCTCGTTCGCGCCCTTGAGGGCGATACCGAGGTCATTGTTATCTACATCACGAAGCACTCGCTGTATCGACTTGTCGTCGAGAAGAAGGATATCTTCGAATACGAACATCTTCTTTCTGATCTCGTCGGCAAGCTCGGGCTCCTCGATCTCGAGAGATTCCATGATATGCTTCTCTGTACCTCTGTCTACGGAATTGAGTATCTCTACAACGGAGTCCACACCACCGATAATGGTGTAATCCTGGTTGACGAGGGAAGCAAGCTTTGACTCCAACACTTTCTCCACCTCCTTGATGATATCGGGGCTTGTTCTGTCCATAACGGCGATACGCTTTGCAACGTCCGCCTGTCTGTCGGGAGCAAGAGCCGAGATGATCTGACCGGCCTGCTGTGGCGACAAATATGAAAGGATAAGGGCGATGGTCTGAGGGTGCTCATCCTGAATAAAGTTGATGAGCTGTGATGCATCGGTCTTTCGTACAAACTCAAAGGGCTTAACCTGCAGGGAGGCTGTAAGTCTTCCTATAACCTCCATAGCCTTGTCGTTTCCGAGGGCATTCTCCAAAAGCTCCTTGGCGTATGTTATACCGCCTTCCGCGATATACTGCTGTGCAAGGCAGACCTCGTAAAATTCATTTATGACATCCTCCTTTACCTGAGGAGTAACGCTCCTTGTATTCGCGATCTCAAGGGTAAGCTCTTCAATTTCTTCTTCCTTAAGATGCTTGAATATTCCGGCGCTTCGCTCGGGTCCGAGTACTATGAGCAGAATGGCTGCTTTTTGTATTCCTGTTATCGATGTATCGGAAGAACCTCTTGCCATTTCGATGATCTCCGTAATTGTCTTTGTTTCAATAAAATCTTACCGCCGGTATTGAAACCATTGGTTATATGCCCTCTGGTCGGGCTTTGTTACCGTAATATCAGGCCGCGCTCATACATATACCGGCCGGGGTCCGTCACCAGTCCTCCGTAAGCCAGTTGCGCAGCAGGATCGCCGCCGCCTCCGGATTCTCGTCCACAAATTTCTCGACCATCTTTCTGGTCTCGGATTTCGTTTCAACATCGATATCCTCGATCTCAGGCTCCGGCGTAGACTGTAATATGTTCTCCACGGAAAGCTCCTCCTCCTGGGGCTCCTCCTTCTTTACCGCCATGCTCCTTAATACGACCACAACAAGGAGTATCAGGATAAGCAGGAAAAGCGCAACGGAAAGAACCGTGGTCCAGCTTATGTTAAGGCTCTCCCTGTCGTAGAACAGGGGCGACTCATAGGCAACTATCGTGATCCTTTCAGCAGGGATCCCCGTGGCGGTCGAAACCATCTGGTAGAAATCCGGATCCACCTCAAGTCTCTTATCGCCGCTGTTTGCGAGCTTGTATTCATCCCATGTTATCCCGTCGAGAAGTCCCATGGTTCTTGCGTCCTGCTCATAAAGCTCACGGTATGTGATCGCCGCGATGGATAATGAGGAGGCTCCGTAATCTATCGCTCCCGCGGGAATGACCGCATATCTGGAGTGCTCGTTGGGGAGATAATCGCTTAAGGTCTCTGTGGAGGAAGACTCGCTGTTGTCATAATCCTGATAAACATAGGTCTGTCCCTCGCCGTTGGAATCCGTTCCCGGAACCCCGGCTACTCCGTTCGAGGACTCGTTCTCGAAGGTCTCCTGATGAGCGAGATAACCCTCCGTTCTGTCGTCCGCTACGGAATACTCCTTGATGGTATCCTCGTAATTCGCATAATCCATCTCGAGGTGACTTGTCACTTCCACATTATTGTACTGATTCGTTCCGTAGAGAACCTTTTTTACCTGGTTCGAGATATACGACTCGGCGGTGTTCTGAAGCTCCTGCATGGAATGCGCCACACCTGCCGTGGAATAATCGTCCCCACCCACAAAGAGCATGTCTCCATCATCATCAAGGACGGTGATATTGGATGTGGTCTCGTTGCCAAGGGCGGTCGCAACCGCCTTTGCTATTCCCACTGCGCTGCTGTCGTTAAATGTCGAGCCGGTTTCAAGCTGGATATATGCCGACGATTCCTGCTGCTGTGAGAGAAGCGTTCCCACATCATTGGGGACATTTATCTTTAATTTAACATTCTTGACGCCTTCGATGGACTTGATCATATTTACGATCCTTGTCTCATCGTAATACTGGTAGCTTCTCTGTCGATCCAGCGTCGTTGTGGAGAGCGATGAGCTCTGGGCATCCGAAAGCGAGAAGGTTTCCGGGTTGTAACCCGATGCTCCCAGCGCAAGCTCCGCGGATGAAACATCCTCGTTCTTGACGCTTATGACAAGAGCGTTGCTGGATATCTCATATTCAATGCCCGAATCCGTAAGGATCGTTGTTACATCGGACGACTCCTTGGTGGTTTCGGCAATATATATCGTAGTGTACTGTGGTCTTGTCACAACCGTAAGAATGACAATAAAGACCACCACTGCCACCAGAGCAAGTCCGATGATGATCGCCTTTTGTCTGGTGGTAAACTTAAGCCACCATTCCTTTATTCTGTTAAACAGATTCCGTAACCACTCAGGCATACGAATATCCTCCCTGTGTTACAACCACGCTATATCTATATCTGTATCTGCATCAGTTCCTTGTACGCATCGAGAACCCTGTCTCTTATTGCCACAGTGTACTGAAGAGCCGTGGATGCCTTCTCAAGAGCGATGGTCAGGTCGTGGGTCGAATCGCTCTCTCCGAGGGCAAACAATATCTCCTGGTTCTCTGCGTCGGACAGATAGCTGTTCGTCTGGTTAATGCTGTTGATCGCGGAATTGAGCGCCGCCTCAAACATCGTACCGTCCGTTGACTGTCCGGTCTTTAAACCAAGTCCCTTTACATTTGTAAGCTTTGTAATATCGTCGGTTGCGCCTGTCATTGCGCGTACCATTGCTGCGTTCATAATCTGTTCCTCTTTTGCCGCGGAGCTGTCTCTCCGGCTTCATTTTGCCTGTTTATTCCCCGGGCTGAAAAATCAGTCCGTTATCCGGCTGTCCTGTCCTTTTACTGACCGAGATCAAGTCCCCGCTGCGCCATGGACTTGCTGGCGTTGAAGGCGGTTGCGTTTGCCTCATAGGAGCGGCTCGCGTCGATAAGGTTTGTCATCTCCGTGATTATATTTACATTCGGATAAGTGACATATCCGTTTTCGTCAGCATCCGGATTCGATGGATCGTAAACCATATTCATCTCGGTAACATCGTCCTCGAATACCTTTGCGACCTTAACGCCCTTGCCGGCATAGTTCTTTGAGACGGAGCCGAGAACATGACTGAAAGTATCGCTGTTTCTTACGCCCTTTTCCTCGAAAACCACCACCTTTCTCCTGTAAGGATCTCCGTCCTCCGTCCTTGTGGTATTGGCATTCGCAACATTCTCGGCGATTATGTCCATACGGTATCTCTGAGCCGTAAGTCCCGATGCACTTGTATCAAAAGAAGTAAACATACTCATAACGGTTTCCTCCAAAATCCATAGAAGACTACTTTCTCATTACAGCCTGTAAGTTCTTAAACTCCTCGGAAATACTCTTTATAAGTCCCTGGTATTTAAGCTGGTTCTGGGCAAGATAAACATTCTCATTCTCTATGTCAACATTATTTCCGTCAAGCCTGTAGGAAAAATTGGACGCGTCCGTATAGGTTCCCACCTTAAGATGGGAAAGATTAGCCTTTGCGACCCTCGTATCCATCGGTACAAGACGGTTTCCCCCCAGCTCTCTTGCAAGCACCGACTCGAAATCCACATCCTGACGCTTGTAATTGGGGGTATCAACATTGGCTATATTGTTCGCTATCGCCTCATTACGAAGCCATGACGCGTCTGCCGCCTTTTCAAGAACATTAATGTAATCAAATGCGCTTGTATTTATCATATAACCTGACCTTTCACCTTGAGCGCAGCATGCGCCCGTTGCTCGTAATCATACAGAGTATTTATATCACAATTCTTTTAAAAAAACAACATATAGTGGTAGAAATAGCTATTTTGTTGTTTCGACCACCATAGGTACACTATATTGTGTCAACATAACTCAAAGAGGCTCCATAAAGATGCACAAAAATCCATTCGCGCAGGTTTATGAAACCTCTAAATCCTTTTATCTGTACTGTTTTTTTAACTGTCTGTCAAAGCTTACTTTCAAAAGCCCTCAGAGTCCCTCCCTTTTGAGCCTTTCTATCTCATCAAATACCACATCATTCAGAACCTTGATGTAGGTTCCCTTCATCCCCGAGGATCTCGACTCGATAACCCCGGCGCTTTCGAACTTCCTTAAAGCGTTTACGATGACGGATCTTGTGATTCCCACCTTGTCGGCTATCTTGCTGGCAACCAGCACTCCCTCGTTTCCGCCCAGCTCATCGAAGATATGAACGATTGCCTCTATCTCGGAGGAGGACAATGTGCTGATGGCCGATTTGACTACCGAAACCTTCCTCAGCTCCTCGGCATTCTCCTCATTCACCGAACGGAGCATTTCAAGCCCCACAACCGTTGTCCCGTACTCGCTGAGGATGATATCATCAATATCGTACTGCCTGCTCATCTTGTAGATGAAAAGCGTTCCGAGCCTCTCTCCCGCGATCTCTATGGGCGTTATTATCGCCTGGAGTCTGGTGGTATCGATCTTTTCAAACCCAAGGGTCGTGAGATTGACATTCTCCTTTGTGGAGAGAATGCTCAAAAATCTCTCGTTGAGGTCATGATCGATAAACTCTCCCACATTTCCGCCAACCAGTTCCTCAATAAGCTCTATATCCCCGAGCAGCCCTACACCCAGCACCTTACCCTTGCGGCTTATGACAAGTATATTGGATTCAAGGATATCCTTCATCACATCACAGATATCATTAAACACAACCTTGCTGGTGTTGTTATTATGGAGAAGCTTCCCGATCTTTCTCGTTTTGTCAAGAAGTGAAACACTGCTCATCCCTACCTCCGCCTTTTTCCTGCCAGCTAACATTTATTTCCCCGATCCAAATGGCAGACGGCAAATCATCATACGAGTTATGGACAGTATATCACAAATACATCAATAATACAATTGAATTTTCAGAAAATTTAAAAAAATCACCAAAAATTACTATTCAAATATTCAGAACTCAAAAAATATTCTAACTGTTTTTTCAGTTCTTTTCCTCGGCATTCTTTACTGCGTAGCCGCATTCCTTATTGCTGCAGAGATAACGGTTCCCCTTTGCCACCATATAGCTGCCGCATTTTGGACATTTTTCGTTTACCGGCTTATCCCATGAAACAAAATCACACTCCGGATAACCGATACAGCCGTAATATCTTCTGCCTTTCTTGGACATTCTCATAACCAGATCCTTGCCGCACTTGGGGCAGTTTACTCCGATCTTTTCGAAGAAGGGCTTTGTGAACCTGCATTCCGGGAAACCGGGACAGGCGAGAAACTTGCCGTGAGGACCGTACTTGATGACCATGCGTCGTCCGCACTCCTCACATATTTCATCGGAGAGCTCGTCCTCTATCTTAACCTTGTCAAGATCCTTTTCCGCCTTCCGCACAGCCTCGTCCAGATCCGGATAGAAATTCTGGACTATGGTCTTCCACTTTACCTCCCCGTTTTCCACACCGTCGAGAAGTGTCTCAAGGTTTGCGGTGAAATTCACATCAACTATGGTGGGGAAAGCCTCAACCATAATGTCGTTTACCGCATTTCCAAGCTCCGTCGCAAACAGATTCTTTCCCTCTTTTGCGACATATCTCCTCGAAATGATCGTAGAGATCGTGGGAGCATAGGTACTCGGGCGGCCTATACCTCTCTCCTCAAGCGTTCTTACCAGAGAAGCCTCCGTGTAATGTGCGGGAGGCTGGGTAAAGTGCTGCTTGGGATCAAGCTCTTCCAGCTTTAATCTGCTCTTTTTGCTTATTTCGCTCTTGAGCGCGTTTTCCTCCTCCTTGTCCTCCTCGGAGGTATATACGCTCATAAATCCGTCGAAAAAAAGACGGCTTGCGGAAAGGGTAAATATATGCTCTCCCGCACCGATCTTCACACTCGTCGTCTCATACTTCGCGGGAGCCATCCTGCTCGCCACAAAGCGCTTCCAGATAAGGGTATAAAGTCTTAAAAGATCCCTTGAAAGCTGGTCCTTGAGTTCCGAGGGCACACGGTTTACATCTGTAGGGCGGATAGCCTCGTGCGCGTCCTGTATCTTCTTTCCGGAGGATGCGGCAGGCTGTTTGCTTCCCTGGTACTTTTCCGAATAATGGGCGGAGATAAACTCGGCCGCAGCCTTCTCAGCCTCCTCCGATACTCTCGTCGAATCTGTACGAAGATAGGAAATAAGACCTACCGTTCCCTCTCCCTTGATCTCAACACCTTCGTAGAGCTGCTGCGCAAGCCTCATGGTCTTTGAGGTGGAGAAATTAAGTACCTTGCTGGCTTCCTGCTGTAAGGTCGAAGTCGTAAAAGGAAGTGGAGCCTTTCTCGTCCTCTCTCCCGTTGTGATATCATTTACCTTAAAGGTCTCCTTCTTAACCTCAGAAATAATCTTGTCGACCTGCTCCTTGTTACGAAGCTTTACCTGTCCCTCGCCCGTTCCGTAATACTTTGCGGTTATGGGTTTTTTCTCCTTGTCGACATTTATAAGAGCTTCCAACGACCAGTATTCCTCGGGGATAAATTCGTCGATCTCCTTCTCCCGGTCGCAGATTATACGCAGCGCTATCGACTGCACGCGGCCCGCGGAAAGCCCTCTTTTTACCTTTGCCCAGAGCACCGGGGAAATGCGGTATCCCACCATACGGTCAAGTATGCGCCTTGTCTGCTGGGCGTCGACCAGATCCATGTCGATCTCCCTCGGGTTCTTTAAGGATTCCTTTACTGCATTTTTGGTGATTTCATTGAATGTAATACGATAAGTCGGCTTGTTCTCAAGCTTAAGAATATAATACAGATGCCATGAAATAGCCTCTCCCTCACGGTCGGGGTCGGTTGCGAGATATACTTTGTCCGCTTTTTTTACCTTCTTGCGAAGGTCGGCCACAAGATCGCCCTTTCCGCGGATCGTAATATACTTGGGTTCATAATCGTTTTCTATATCAATGCCAAGAGAACTTTTGGGCAGATCACGAACATGTCCCTGGCTTGCGGCAACCTCATAATTGTTGCCCAGGAACTTTTTAATGGTCTTGACCTTTGCCGGCGACTCCACTATTACAAGATTCTTTGACATATTACCTCCTACGAAAAAATCTTGAGGGATGACCTCAAGACTTAAATGGGTTGGGCTGTATAAAATTAAATAGCAGCTGGTAGGGGAATCGAACCCCTGATTCCGCCGTGAGAGGGCGGCGTCTTAACCCCTTGACCAACCAGCCACAGTAGCGCTTTAACCACGCGACTTGCTTATATTACTATAAACTTTTATTAAATGCAAGTACTTTTTTTAAAATTTTTTTATTATCCTCCGGACAGCCCGAAATTTAGGCGTTTGCGCGGCATAAAAAACTTAAAATACGGTAAGCGCTACATAAAATCAAAAAGCGAGATCTGATTGCTCTCCGGAAGCCCGGTCAGTATCCCGAGTCTTACAAGATCATCCGTAATAGTCTGGGACGCATGGGATCTCTCCCTGAAATTATCCTTGGAGAGGAATTCACCGCCCTTTGCCGCCTCCACGATGGAATCCGCAACGGTCTCCCCCAGTCCTTCAATACTGGTAAGGGAAGGCATGACCCGCCCGTCCTCCATGACCTGGAAGAGCCTTGCCTTTACCTTGAATATATCTATAGGTACAAATTCGAACCCTCTTGCGTACATTTCCTCCACCACGCGAAGGTCGGCGTACTGTCCCTCCTCCTTCGGGGAGAATTTGGCAACTCCCGGAACCCTGTTGTCGATATCATGCTTCCTCTTCCGGAACTCCTCCAGTGTTCTCTTAAGATTCGTCTTTCCCATGCACATAAGCTCATAGGAAAAGGCCTTTGCGCGTATGCTGAAATAGGCGGCATAATAAGCCTGTGGCCTGTGGATTTTGCAGTAAGCTATTCTCCAGGCCATCATAACATACGCGGCGGCATGGGCCTTGGGGAACATATACGCGATCTTTTCGCACGACCAGATATACCAGTCCGGTACACCGTGGGCCTCCATATCCGCCTTCCACTCGGGCCACTTGTCGCTCTTTCCCTTCGCGACGATTCCCTTGCGGACCGCCTCCATAATCTTAAAGGATTTCTCGGATTCCACACCCTTGCTTATAAGATATGTCATAATATCGTCACGGGTACAGATGGCGGTGGAAATCGTCGCTTTTCCTTCTTTTATAAGTACTTCCGCATTTCCGAGCCACACATCCGTACCGTGGGCAAGTCCGGCGATACGCACAAGATCCGAGAACGCCTGCGGCTTGGTATCTATAAGCATCTGCATGGCAAAATCCGTACCAAACTCGGGTATTCCCAGAGCTCCCAGCTTGGTCCCCCCGATATCCTCCGGCGTTATTCCGAGGGCGTCTGTGTTCTGGAAAAGACTCATAACATCCCGTCCGTCGAGAGGAATGTCCTTAACGGGATCAAGCCCGGTAAGGTCCTGCAGCATTCTGATCATGGTGGGATCATCGTGTCCGAGTATATCCAGCTTTAAAAGGTTATGATCAATGCTGTGGTAATCAAAATGCGTCGTTATCGTTGGGATGGGCTTATTCGCCGGGTGCTGGACCGGCGTAAAGGAGCAGATATCCTCCCCCACCGGGAGTACGACAATACCTCCGGGATGCTGGCCGGTGCTGGTGCGCACCCCCATACAGCCCTGGACAAGACGGTTTATCTCCGCCTCCCGCTTATGGACTCCGTGCTCCTCATAATACTTTTTCACATATCCGTAGGCGGTCTTATCCGCGAGGCCGGATATCGTACCTGCCCGGAAGGTCTGTCCCGAGCCGAAGATTACCTCTGTATATTTGTGTGCCTTTGCCTGGTATTCACCGGAAAAGTTAAGGTCGATATCGGGCTCCTTGTCCCCCTTAAACCCGAGGAAGGTCTCAAAGGGAATATCAAAGCCCTCTTTTAATAGGGGCTCCCCGCACACGGGGCACAACTTGTCGGGCATATCTACACCGGCTTTACCCGCGTACGCCTTTACTTCATCGCTGTCAAAATCCGTATAATGACACTTCTTGCAGATATAGTGCGGACTTAAGGGATTAACCTCCGTAATACCCGACATGGTGGCGACAAAGGAGCTTCCCACGGAGCCTCTCGAGCCCACGAGATATCCGTCCTCCACGGACTTCCATACAAGCTTCTGGGCGATTATATACATAACCGCAAATCCATTGGTAATTATGGAATTAAGCTCCCTCTGGAGCCTCTCCTCTACTATCGGCGGAAGCTCGGGACCGTATATCTCATGGGCTCTGTTGTAGCAGATATCGGTAAGCGTCTTGTCGCTGTCCGGGATTACGGGAGGGCATTTATCGGGGCGCACCGGTGCGATGGTCTCGCACATATCCGCGATCATATTTGTATTTGTGATCACCACTTCCTTTGCCTTCTCCGGCCCGAGATACTGGAATTCCTCAAGCATCTCCTCCGTCGTATGAAGAAAGAGCGGGGGCTGTCTGTCCGCGTCGTCAAAGCCCTTTCCGGCCATGATTATCCTTCTGTACACCTCATCCGCCGGGTCGAGGAAATGCACATCGCAGGTGGCGACCACAGGCTTGTGGAAAATCTCTCCGAGCCGTACCACCCGGCGGTTTATATCCCTTATATCATCAAGGGAATTTATATTTCTGAAACGCTTTTCAACCAGCACTTCCCCGTTGTCAAGCTTTCTCTTTTCCGCGGCATCCACCATATAAGCATTGTTTCCCACCGGCTGGATCTCAAGATAATCATAAAACTCGACAAGCCTTGCTATCTGCTGCTCCGTCTTACCCTCCACAAGCGCCCGGTAGAGCTCACCCGCCTCACACGCGCTTCCGACAATAAGTCCGTCCCGGTAGTACTGAACCCTGCTCTTGGGCACAATGGGAAACCTTCCGCTGAAGTAATCCAGATGCGACTCACTTATAAGATGGTAAAGGTGTATTCTTCCGAGATCATTCTTTGCGAGGATGATACAATGGTGGGAGCGCATCTTTGAGATTGCTTCCTTGCTCGAGCCCGCCTTGTCGTTTATCTGTGAAAGCTTTTCATACCCCTCCGAGGTAAGCTGCGCCATAAGCTTAATAAATATGAGGGCGGTACACTCCGCGTCGTCAACCGCCCGGTGATGGTGGTCGAGCACCACCCCCAGGAGCTTTGCTACCGCATCGAGGGTATACTTCGCATGCCCCGGGAGCTGAACTCTCGAGAGAAGCAGCGTATCCATATATGTGAAGCTTCTCGGAAACCCTAGTCTTTCGCAGTTGGCCTTGATGTAGTTGACATCAAATTCCGCATTGTGGGCAACAAGAACACAATCCTCACAAAAATCGAGAAATTTCGGAAGAATGACATCTATTGTATCTGCGCCCGATACATCACCATCGGTTATCGATGTAAGCTTTTCTATCTCGTAAGGTATCGGTCTTTCCGGGTTGACGAAGGTGGAGAACCTGTCGATTATCTTTCCGCCTCTGACCTTGACCGCGCCGATTTCGATAATACGGTCATTTACCGGAGAAAAGCCCGTTGTTTCTATATCAAATACAACAAAATCCGAATCAAAACCCTGTCCCTCATCATCCATAACGACCTTTAAAAGATCGTCCACAAGATAACACTCAACCCCGTACAAAACCTTAAAGAAATCCTGTCTGTCGGGATTCTTGTCCCCCGCTTCGGACCGCTTTGCCTTCTCGGCCTTCCAGAGATCATCCCATGCGTGTCCCGCGTCGGTAAAGCCCTGAACAACTCCGTGGTCCGTTATCGCGATGGCCCGGTGTCCCCATTTGTAGGCCCTCTTGACGATATCCTTCGGTTCGGAAACCGCATCCATATCGCTCATCTTTGTGTGGCAATGGAGTTCGACTCTCTTGTGAAGAGCAAGATCCTCCCTCGGCTTCACGAAATCGCCGGTCTTCATTATGGAATAAACCGATGTAAGCGAAATCTCTCTGTCAAAGGTATCGTACTGGGCTACAGCCTTCAATTTGACAAATGCGCCTACCTTAAGCTCCTTTTCAAGCTCGGGGACCTTTTCCGTCGGCACAAAGAGCTTTGCGGAAATGGTATCCGTATAGTCCGTGACATCAAACCTGAAAACAGTTTTATCGTTCTTTATCGGGTGTGAATCCACACCCGTTACCTTGCCCCGTATTACGACCTCGCCGATCTCACCAACAATCTCATCGATCTTTATAAACTCGGCTCCCTCATCAATATCCCTTCCGTATATGACATCAGGATTATCGGAGCGCCTGAGCTCTCCAAAATAGCTTCTCCTGCTTCCGGTATCGGAGCCGGGATTTTTCTGGAACTTTCTTATTGATTTTACGACTTCACCGCCTACCTTATCGGCTCCGCCCTTTCCGGTCTTGCCCGGTGCGGTCTTACCGTTTCCGGATCTATCGGAGCTCTCCTTACCGCCTCCGGAGGATGCGCCGCCGGTTCTGCCCCCCTCGGCTTCTCCCGTGCCGGCTCTGCCTACGCCCGCATTCTCCTGACCATCTGCTTTACCGGACTTTCCTGTAATATCCTGTCCGTCAGTATCCTTGGGGGTATCTCCGATATAAACCGTCTTCTTTTCGGCATCAATTCCTGCTCGCTTTGCTATCTCCTGCACTCTTAATGCGATCTTAAACTCTGTCTCCTTCTCGTAATCACTCTCCGGGGCATCATAATAAGAAGTGCGCACAACAACACCGAGACCGAATCTTTCGGTGTATATCTTTTCTATATAATTCTCTATCTCCCGCTCCTTATCCCGGTACAGAAAAATGTCCTGCATCTCTATGGCAAAAACATTCTCTCCGGGAAATGATATCCTCGCATTATGAAAGGCATTGAAAAGAGTAAGTGAAGCCGCTTTGAGCTCGGTCTCCATGCTCTCCTTGTACGCATCAAAAACAGCCTTCAGATCGTAACTGTCCGAAAGCATAAATTTCTCGTATATATGTACATCTACCGTTTTATCCTCCGGGACCTTATCCCCTCCGAAAAGCTGGTTTCTAATCTCCTCCTCCACCTCAAAAACAATAGCTTTGGGGATTATATGCGAGGAGGATATATATATACGGATAACTCTTCTGTTTTTTGTCGACGATACCCTTATAACCGAAACATCGGAGAAATATGTCTCCGCCTTTGGTTTTAGTACAAGGGTTGGAAAAACGCCGGTAAATTCTTTGTTGTCCAATGTATGATTCCTTCTAAATATACAGCCCTAAGACTTCGCCTGCCTCAGGCCCGGTTCCAGTTATCAAGCTCGGATTTCAGCGCATCCAAAAGCTCAGCCTCCGGAACCTTCTTTATTATCTCTCCCTTTTTGATAAGGAGACCTTCGCCTTTTCCGCCTGCCACACCGAGGTCAGCCTCCCTCGCCTCTCCTGGACCGTTTACGACACAGCCCATTACCGCAACCTTTATATCAAGCGGATAATCGCTTACCAGCTTTTCAACCTTTCCCGCAAGGCTTATAAGGTCTATCTGCGTTCTGCCGCAGGTAGGGCAGGATACGACCTCTATTCCTCCGTTTCTAAGCCCAAGCGTACGCAGTATGAGCCTTGCGGCCTTTATCTCTTCTACAGGGTCACCGGTAAGCGAAACCCTTATCGTATCCCCGATTCCCCGGCTTAGGATCAGTCCGAGACCTATCGCAGATTTAATGCTTCCGCTCATAACCGTGCCTGCCTCGGTTATCCCGACATGGAGCGGATACGGGGTTTTACCCGCCAGAAGCTCATGAGCCCTTACACACATTAAAACATCCGAGGATTTAATACTTATCACAAGATTGTCATACCCGAGATCCTCTATAATATGAACCTTGTCCAGTGCGCTCTCCACTATACCCTCCGCGGTCACTCCGCCGTACTTTTCGATAAGGGGCTTTTCAAGCGACCCGGAATTAACACCGACCCTTATAGGTATATTACGCTCTTTTGCGACCGATATAACGGACTTAATGCGATCCTCTCCGCCGATATTTCCGGGATTGATCCTTATCTTGTCCGCGCCGTTCTCCATCGCGGCTATCGCAAGCCTGTAATCAAAATGGATATCCGCTACAAGAGGTATATGTATCTGCTTTTTTATCTCCTTAAGCGCCGTGGCAGCCTCGGGTGTAGGCACGGTGCAGCGTATGATCTCGCAGCCCGCTTTCTCCAGCCCAAGGATCTGTTCCACCGTGGCTTTGACATCCTCTGTCCTTGTATTTGTCATCGACTGGATAGCTATGGGCTCACCGCCGCCGATCAGTCTTCCGCCAATATTTATTCTTTTGGTATTTTCCCTGTATAACATATTTTTTCCTCTAAGTATAAAGCCTTATATACCCTGTCCGCCCGTCTTAAAACAATATCGCACCGGATTTTATTGTAGCATATATTTCACAAAAAAAAGTTACCAAATATCCTGTTATTTTTCTATAGGTTTTTAGCTCAAAAATACTTGACTACCTGACACGTCGATAAAACAGGGCTTCCGGGAATCCCGTGAATTTACATAATAAAAAACTCCGCTTTTAAACGGAGTTTTTTATAAAAAAGGAGAGAGATTTATGAGAACCCGCTTTCGCGGGTGGTGTAGGTATTGTTTTTTCCTTCATCGTTAAACATATAATACCATTAAATTGTGGATAATTTGTGTCCAAATGAAAAAAAAGAAATAAAAATTCTAAAAAAGAAATAAAGTCGCCGCAAAAATATGCAGCGACTTTAAAGATTCATTCACCCTGATGTTTAATCAAAGTCATAAAGCTGATTGGTTATGCGTTAACAATCTGTCCGAAATCCGGCTTTAATGAAGCTCCTCCGATAAGACCGCCATCGATGTTGGGCTTTGAAAGAAGCTCAGCAGCGTTAGATGCGTTCATGGATCCGCCGTACTGGATACGAACTTCATCAGCGGTAGCCTGGTCATAAAGCTTTGCAATAAGCTCACGGATGAATCCGCATACTTCCTCAGCCTGGTCAGCGGTAGCGGTCTCGCCGGTACCGATAGCCCAGATAGGCTCGTAAGCGATAACCAGCTTCTTAACCTGATCTGCGGTTACGCCGGAAAGGTCCCAGGTGATCTGTCTCTCGATCCACTCTTTATAGGTACCTGCCTTACGGAGTGCAAGAGACTCGCCACAGCAGAGAATGGGAGTAAGTCCGGCAGCAAATGCCTTCTTAACCTTTGCATTGATAAGGATATCATTCTCTCCGAAGATGTCTCTTCTCTCGGAATGTCCCATAATAACATATTTAACGCCTGCGTCAACAAGCATAGGTGCGGAGATCTCTCCTGTGAATGCACCCTTGTCCTCGATGTAGAAGTTCTCTGCACCAACAGCCACGTTAGTTCCCTTAACAGCTTCTACTACAGGAACGATATCGATAGCGGGAACGCAATAAACTACGTCAACCGCATCGTTCTTAACAAGATCCTTAAGCTCTGCGCAAAGAGCTACTGCCTCGCTGGGAGTCTTATTCATCTTCCAGTTTCCGGCGATGATTCTTCTTCTTGCCATTTTGTTATCTCCTTTATATGTGATCGATTTACGGATTTCTCCGCTTCGCTCTCGAAATCCTGCGGTGTTCGCAATATCTCTTCCGTGCTTTGCACGGGATATTGCTCATCCGTTTCGTTCGTCAAAGAAGATGTGTTACCTGCAAGCAGAAACACATCTACCTTGACTCACTTTAAATCGCTCTATTACTTATCATCCGCAGCTACAACTCCGGGAAGTTCCTTGCCCTCAAGGAACTCAAGGGAAGCGCCGCCGCCGGTAGAGATGTGGCTCATCTTGTCTCCAAGACCCATCTGGTTAACTGCTGCTGCGGAATCACCGCCGCCGATGATGGTAGTAGCGGAAGAATCTGCAAGAGCCTTAGCTACTGCAAGAGTACCTGCTGCAAGAGTAGGATTCTCAAATACGCCCATAGGTCCGTTCCAGACAACGGTCTTTGCGTTAGCAACAGCCTCTGCAAAGAGTGCCTGAGACTTAGGTCCGATATCGCATCCCTCACGGTCAGCGGGCATCTTGTCTGAATCTACAACTTGCGTTTCAACGGGAGCATCGATAGGATTAGGGAACTCAGCGATGGTAACGGCATCAACGGGAAGAAGAAGCTTCTTTCCAAGCTTTTCAGCCTTTTCCATCATTTCCTTACAGTAATCGATCTTCTCGTTGTCTACAAGAGACTTACCGATCTCATATCCCTTAGCCTTAAGG